>NZ_JAQYZY010000018.1:0-334528 GCF_028640825.1 Pseudomonas sp. LA5 | reverse complement strand
AAGGACACCCGCGATCACTCGCGCATCGTCCACGAATAACCGCTCGTCCCTGGGTGCGGGCCTCTCGGTCATTAGATTCGGCCGTCCGGCCCGCACCCCTTTGCCTGGGCTTTGGGGCACGCCATCGTAGCGCCACCGGCAGCGCTCACAACGGTCATTTCGCTGGCCGCTGTGGCGAGTTCGCCCCCTCCTCCCAAGCCCCGGTTACACACTCATGGAAATCGACTACGGTCCCAGCTACGCCAAACTGGGTATCCAGTTTCAATACCAGTGGAGCAGCCTGCTGCGCGATGCCCTGAAGAAACACGGCATCACCGACGCCCAGGCCAAGGCCATCTGCGGCGACTTCGCCTTCGATCTCTCCAAGCTCATCGACGAAGCCGAAATCAAGGCCGACGGCCTCTCCTATCGCCCGGTGATCGCCTTCACCGAGGACGAGGAAACCCTGCTGGTGCAGTCCGCCGAATTCGATTACCACGAAGCGGCCTATGCCACTGCCGCGGCGGCGTTCGAGAAGAAATAAGACGCGGGCACGGGGCCTTGCGCCCTCACCCCAACCCTCTCCCCCAGGGAGAGGGGGTGGTCTGGAGCGGTGCAGGGCTTCTCCTCCAGACATGAGACTCAGTGTCGTTCCAGTGTTACTGCGATAGCGATTCGCGACGCCTGGCCCTGGCGCCCTCACCCCAACGCTCTCCCCAAGGGAGAGGGGGTGGTCTGGAGCGGTAGCGGGCTTCTTCTCCAGACACGAGCCTCAAGGTTGTTCCAGAGTTACTGCGATAGCGATTCGCAACGCCTGGGCCTGGCGCCCTCACCCCAACCCTCTCCCCGAGGGAGAGGGGGCGGTCTGGAGTGGTAGCGGGCTTCTTCTCCAGCCACGAGCCTCAAGGTTGCTCCAGAGTTACTGCGATAGCGATTCGCAACGCCTGGGCCTGGCGCCCTCACCCTGACCCTCTCCCCAAGGGAGAGGGGCGGTCTGGAGCGGTAGCGGGCTCTTCCGCCAGACATGCGTCCTGAAGCTGTTTTCGGTGCTACTGCGATAGCGGTTTTAACTGTCTTTCAGCGGGGACTACTCACCGCTCCGTATTGCCCCTCTCCCGTCGGAAGAGGGCTGGGGTAAGGGCAATGCTCTCGCCAACGTATCAGGTAGCTGAGCCGCGCCAACTTCCTCAGCTCAGCGCTCTCGAAAACCTCGTTCCAGAGCCTCGCCAACACTACCTCTCCAGGCGATACTCCCCAGAGCACCTCTCGCTCCGTACCGCCCCCTCTCCCTCCGGGAGAGGGCTGGGGTGAGGGTAACTCCAACGCCAAGCCCCCCAGGGAAAGGATTCCCATGCCCCTCATCACCCATGCCCGCGCCCTGCGCCGGGGCCAGACCGATGCCGAGCGCCTGCTCTGGCAACACCTGCGCGGCAAGCGTCTACAGGGCCATAAATTCCGCCGTCAGCATCCCTATGGCCGCTACATCCTCGACTTCGTTTGCCTGGAAGCACGGCTGGTGATCGAGCTGGATGGCGGCCAGCATCAAGGCACCGCCACTGATCGCGAGCGCGATGCCTAATTGGAGGCCCAGGGCTTCCAGGTCCTGCGCTTCTGGAACCACGACCTCCTGACCCAGCCCGACGCCGTCCTCGAACGCCTGCACACCGCCCTCAGCCAGGCTTGACCTTGGGCTTGCGCGCGCGCGGCGGTGCGCCACCGGGCTTGGCTTTGGCCTTGGTCCCGCCGGTACGCCGCTTCTTCTTCCAGGGCGCGCCCTTGCCCGCCGGCGGCGGACCGCTGATGGTCAGGGTCAGGCCAAGACAGCGCTCCACCTGCTTGCCCATCCAGGCCGACTGCTTGGTGACGAATTCGGCCAGGCTCAGTTCGCCTTCCTGCACCCGATCCAGCGCCTGCTCCCAGAGCGCCGTGGTGCCCGGATCGGCGATGGCCCGGGGCACGGCGTCGATCAGGCCGAAGGCCGCCGGCGTCGCCGCCAGGGCCTTGCCCTGCTTGATCAGGTAGCCGCGGTCCAGCAGGCCCTGGATGATGCTGGCGCGGGTCGCCTCGGTGCCGATGCCGGTGGTGTCCTTGAGCTTCTGCTTGAGCGCCGGATCCTCCACCAGCTTGGCGACATTCTTCATCGCATTGATCAGATCGCCCTCGGTGAAGGGCTTGGGCGGCTGGGTCAACTGATCCTTGCAGCGCACCTCCACCACCGGATAACGCTCACCCTCGCGCAACTCGGGCAGCGCCTGGGGCGGCGGCGCCTCGCGGCCCTTGGGCGGCGTGAGCGACTCGGGCAAGGCGCGACGCCAGCCTGCTTCCACCAGGCGCTTGCCGGTGGCCCGCAGGCGTTCGCTGCCCGCCTCGAAGTCGGCCTGGGTGCGATCGAATTCGTGCTGCGGCAGGAACTGCGCCAGATAGCGGGCGCGGATCAGGCCATAGACGTTGCGCTCCTGCGGACTCAAGCGCCCCAGGTCGCGGGTTACCTGGGTCGGGATGATGCCGTGGTGGGCGCTGACCTTGGCGTCGTTCCAGGCCCGCGAGCGGCGACTGGCGTCCAGATGGTCGCGCAGGGGGGCGAGGCCGCTATCAGCGCTCAGCAGGGCGGCCAATAGCGCCGGCGCCTCGGCATGCTGGGACAGCGGCAGGTAGCCGCAATCGCTGCGCGGATAGGTGATCAGCTTGTACTTTTCGTAGAGCGCCTGGGCCACGTCCAGGGTCTGTTGGGCGCCGAGATTGAAACGTTTGGAGCAGACCTCCTGCAGGGTGCCCAGATCGAAGGGCAAGGGCGCCGCCTCGCGGATGCGCTCGGTCTTGAGCTTGACCAGCCGGGCCTGCCCGGCCGCCTCGATGGCCTGCGCCGCGGCCTGGGCCACCTCGGGCTTGAGGCAGCGACCCTGGTCGTCACAGACATCCGCTGGCGGCTGCCACTGGGCCTGGAAGCGACTGCCCGCGGCGTCCAGCATCGCCTCCACGGTCCAGAAGGGCACCGGCACGAAGGCGGCGATGGCGCGATCGCGGTCCACCACCAGGCGCAGGGTCGGGGTCTGCACCCGCCCGACCGAGAGCACGCCCTGGTAGCCGGAGCGACGCCCCAACAGGGTGAACAATCGGCTCATGTTCATGCCGATCAACCAGTCGGCGCGCGAGCGTCCCAGGGCGGACTGATAGAGCCCATAGGTCTCGGCACCGGGCTTGAGCGCGGCCAGGGCGCGGCGGATGGAGACGTCGTCCAGCGCCGACAGCCACAGCCGGCGAATCGGCCCCCGATAGCGGCAATGCTCCACCAGCTCGCGGGCGATCATCTCGCCTTCGCGATCGGCGTCGGTGGCGATCACCAGCTCACTGGCCTCGCCAAGCAGGCGCTTGACCGCCTTGAACTGGCTGCCGGTGGTCTTCTTGACCTGCAACTTCCACTGCTCGGGGACGATCGGCAGGTCGTCCAGCGACCAGCGCTTGTAGCGCGCGTCATAGGCGTCCGGTGGCGCCGTTTCCAGCAGGTGGCCGATGCACCAGGTGACGGTCACGCCCTGCCCCTGCAGGCAGCCCTCACCGCGACGGGTAGCGCCGAGGACACGGGCGATGTCCTTGGCCTGGGAGGGTTTTTCGCAGAGATACAGCTGCATGGCGGGCGTCACACGGGGGGAATCCCCACAGGATGCAAAGCGCCAGCGGGCAGCGCAAGAACTAATCTGTATATCCGTACAGAAAGCGGCATTTGCGCAAATTCGCTTAATGGGCCACAGCGCCCGCAGGACGTGGATCACAGCTTGAACGGCTGCTGCCGGGGGAGCGGAATCTTGCCCGTGACGGCCGGTCCTTGGGCTACGGCACTTTCGCCGTCTTTAGCCGAGCTCTGGGAGGCGTCAATGAACACTGTAGCTATGGATCGCGCCACGGCCGAGAGCACCGGCGCCGGAAATTTCGTCGACACCGCCAGCGGCCAGGCCCTGCGGGCCAGCATTGCGGCCATGCGCCGTACCACCAGCCAGGTGCAGCGCATCAACGATCAACTCTGGGAAGTCTGGCCCGACGGCCGTCGCAAGCTGCTGCTGCGCTAGGATCTTCCGCCCGACGCCCTAAGCGGGCGTCGGCGTCTCCAGCGCGGCCAGATAGGTCGCGACCTCGGCCTGGATCCAGGTGGTGAAGCGCTCCTGCTTTTCCGCCGATTCGGCGCGTTCCGGCCAGACCAGCCAGTAGGCATAGGGATAGGGCGCCACCACCGGACTGAGCTGAACCAGGCGACCTTCGTCCAACGCGGCCTGCACCAGGCTGCGTCGCTCCAGTGCCAGCACCTGACCCAGGCGCAAGGCCTCCAGCACCAGATTGGAGTCGTTCACGCTGAGGCCACAGCTGGGCGGGGTCCGTTCCAGGCCGGCGGCCTTGCCCCAGGACTGCCAGGTCTCCTCGGTATGCATCAGCGGCCGGGCCAGGGCCTCGTCCAGATCCCTTGGTAACTGCCCACCCCCATAGTGCGGCGAGGCGACCAGCAGGACTTCGTCCTGAAACAGCTGCAGGGCGGTCAGCCCATCCCACTGACCTTCGCCCATACGCACCCCGATATCCACCATGCCCTGGCGCAGATCCTGGAAATCCATGCTGGTCTGGATGCGGATGTGGTATTCCGGGTGCAGGGCACGAAAACGTGGCAGTCGTGGCAGCAGCCAGTGGGTGGCGAAGGAGGGAAAGGTGGCGAACACCAGTTCGTTGCGGCGTGGCCGGGCCTGCAGCCGCCGCGTGGCTTCGCCCAGATCCTCGAGCAACTGGCGGACCTGCTCGGCATAGACGCGACCGTCACCGGTGACCTCGATCCCGCGCCCCTGGCGCTCGAAGAGCACCATGCCCAGCTGGTGCTCCAGGCCCTTCACCTGCTGGCTCACCGCGGCATGGGTGAGGTGCAATTCGCTGGCGGCCCGGGTCACGCTGCCCAGACGGGCAACCGCTTCGAAGCAGCGCAGGGCATTCAGCGGCGGTACGCGCGACATGTAAGACTTCCTTAACTATTCCGTCAGATTTTCTCGCTGGAAGTAGCTTCCTCGAATCCTTAATGTCTTGTCCAGAGCGGCACCTGGCGTGAAACGCGCAACAGGGGTGACGTTCCACGTGAAACAGGATTCACTCTTTCTGACAGGATGCCCCCATGCAACTCATTGGCATGCTCGACTCCCCCTATGTGCGGCGAGTCGCGATCTCCCTGCGCCTGCTGGTACTGCCCTTCGAACTGCGCCAGGTGTCGCTGTTTCGCGAGGTCGAGCGCTTTCGCAGCTTCAATCCGGTGCTCAAGGCGCCCACGCTGATCTGCCTGGACGGTCAGCGGCTGATGGATTCGTCGCTGATTCTGGACTATGCCCAGCACCTTGCCTGCGGCAGTCGGCAATTGCGGCCGAGCGGCCATGCGGCCCGGGCAACCGCCCTCGGTCGCAGCGGCCTGGCGCTGGCCCTGTCCGAGAAAGCGGTGCAGCTGGTGTACGAGCGTGACCTGCGGCCGGAAGAGAAGCGCCATGCGCCCTGGCAGCAGCGGGTGGAGGGGCAGTTGCGCGCGGCCTGTGGCGCCCTGGACAAGGCCTGGCTGGGCCCGCGTCCGCCGCTGGGTGAAGACAGCATCGGCCAGGATGCCATCGACACCGCGGTGGCCTGGACCTTCCTGCACTTCGCCCTGCCGGGGCTGATCGAGCGGCGTAACTACCCGACGCTGGAGGCCCTGACCGCTGAGGCGGAGGCGCTGTCGGTGTTTCGGGATTATCCGCTGGTGTGACGGCAAAAGCTTCGCGGCCATGGGCCGCGATGTTATTGGCGACGGATTACCCGCGGTAATACCGCTGCGGCACGAAGGGCGTCTTGGCGACCTTGACCGGCACCTGCTTGCCACGCACCACGGCGAACAGCTGGGTATCCAGGGCGGCGAAGTCGCTGTCGACATACCCCATGGCCACCGGCGCCCCCAGGGTCGGGCCGAAGCCGCCACTGGTCACGCGACCGATGCTGGCGCCATTGGCATCCACCAGTTCCGCGCCTTCGCGCACCGGCACCCGCTCCTGCACCAGCAGGCCGACGCGCTTGCGCGTCACGCCCTCACGCTGCTCGGTGAAGATGCGCTCGGCCCCGGGGAAACCGCCGGCGCGGCCGTTGCCTTCACGACGCACCTTGGACAGCGCCCACCCCAGGTTGGCCATCACCGGCGTGGTGCCGGCATCCATGTCGTGACCATAGAGGCAGAGACCGGCTTCCAGGCGCAGGGAGTCGCGCGCACCCAGGCCGATGGCCTCGACTTCCGGCTCGGCCAGCAGATGGCGCGCCAGGGCTTCGGCGGCGGCGCTCGGCACCGAGATCTCGTAACCGTCTTCACCCGTGTAGCCGCTGCGGCTGACGATGCAGGGCTGGTCCAGCAGCTTGACGCGGCGCACCTGCATGAAGGTCATCTCGGCCACTTCCGGCGCCAGGCGCGACAGGACCGCGGCAGCCGCAGGGCCCTGCAGGGCCAGCAGGGCGCGATCGAATTGCGGCAGCACCTGGCAGCGATCGCCCAAGTGCTTTTCCAAATGGGCGAGGTCGGCTTCCTTGCAGGCGGCATTGACCACCAGGTAGAGGCAGTCACCCAGGTTGGCGACCATGAGGTCGTCGAGGATGCCGCCGTTGTCGTCGGTCAGCAGGGCGTAGCGCTGCATGCCGCTGGGCAGGTCGATGATGTCGACCGGGACCAGGGTCTCCAGGGCCTCGGCGGCTTCCTCGCCTTCGAGCATGACCTGGCCCATGTGGGACACATCGAACAACCCGGCCTGGGCACGAGTGTGCTGGTGCTCCTTTAGCACGCCGAGCGGGTATTGCACCGGCATCTCGTAGCCGGCGAAGGGCACCATGCGGGCGCCGAGTTCCAGGTGCAGGGCGTGCAGCGAAGTCTTGAGCAGGGACATGGTAGGGCTCCGTGTCGGGTGGCGGTTTGCTCGCTCCTTACAGGAGGAGTGAGCAAACGCTGGGCTATGGGGTCGCGACGTGGGTGATCGGGTCAGCCCTCACCCCGGCCCTCTCCCAGGGGGAGAGGGGGAAGAGCAGCTCTGCTCTCCTCTCCCCTCGGGCGAGGGGCCGGGGGTGAGGGTCAGGCCTCGCCGTAGGCTTCGATCGGCGGGCAGGAGCAGACCAGGTTGCGATCGCCGTAGACGTTGTCGATGCGCGCCACCGGCGGCCAGTACTTGCCGTCCACCAGGCTCGGCAGCGGGAACACCGCCTGCTCGCGGCTGTAGGGGTGGGTCCACTCCCCAGCCAGTTCGCGCGCGGTGTGCGGCGCGTTCTTCAGCGGGTTGTCCTGGGGATCCAGGGTGCCGGCTTCGAGGGCGCGGATCTCTTCGCGGATGGCGATCATGGCGTCGCAGAAGCGATCCAGTTCCTGCTTGGACTCGCTCTCGGTGGGCTCGATCATCAGGGTGCCGGCCACCGGGAAGGACATGGTCGGGGCATGGAAACCGAAGTCGATCAGGCGCTTGGCCACGTCGTCCACGGTCACGCCGCTGCTGTCCTTGAGCGGGCGCAGGTCGAGGATGCACTCGTGGGCCACCAGGCCACCGGTGCCGCTGTAGAGCACCGGATAGTGCTCTTCCAGTCGACGGGCGATGTAGTTGGCGCTGAGGATGGCGATCTGCGAGGCGCGGGTCAGACCGGCGCTGCCCATCATCTTCAGGTACATCCAGGAGATCGGCAGGATGCTGGCGCTGCCATAGGGCGCCGCGCAGACCGCGCCTTCCTTGCGTTCCAGCCGGGCATGGCCGGGCAGGAAGGGTGCCAGGTGCGCCTTGACGCCGATGGGGCCGACACCCGGACCGCCGCCGCCATGGGGGATGCAGAAGGTCTTGTGCAGGTTGAGGTGGGAGACGTCGCCGCCGAACTGGCCCGGAGCGCAGAGACCGACCATGGCGTTCATGTTGGCGCCGTCGATATAGACCTGCCCACCGTGGTCATGGACCACCTGACAGATCTCGCGGATGGCCTCTTCGAACACCCCGTGGGTGGACGGGTAGGTGATCATCAGCGCGGCCAGGCGCTCACTGTGCTGCTCGGCCTTGGCGCGCAGGTCGTCGAGATCGACGTTGCCGCGCTTGTCGCAGGCCACCACCACCACGCGCATGTCGACCATGCTGGCGGTAGCGGGGTTGGTGCCGTGGGCCGACGCCGGGATCAGGCAGACGTCGCGCTCACCCTGGCCGCGGCTCGCGTGATAGGCGCGAATGGCCAGGAGGCCCGCGTACTCGCCCTGAGAGCCGGCGTTGGGCTGCAGGGAGACGGCGTCGTAGCCGGTCGCGGCGCAGAGCATGGCCTCCAGCTCGGTGGTGAGCTGGGCATAGCCCTCGGTCTGGTCGGCCGGGGCGAAGGGGTGGATACCGCCGAACTCGGCCCAGGTGACCGGGATCATCTCGCTGGCGGCGTTGAGCTTCATGGTGCAGGAGCCCAGCGGGATCATGGTGCGATCCAGCGCCAGGTCCTTGTCCGCCAGCTTGCGCAGGTAGCGCATCAGCTCGGTCTCGGATCTATGGCTGGCGAATACCGGATGGGTCAGGAAGGCCGACTGGCGCTGCAGCGCTGCGGGCAACTCCACGCCCTGGGCGTCACCCAGCTCGGCGACCTGGGGCGCGGGCTTGCCGTCGGCCAGGATCTCCAGCAGCGCCTGGACGTCGGCGAGGGTACTGGTCTCGTCCAGGGACACGCCCAGGGCCTCGGCGCTGACGTCGCGCAAATTGTAGCCACGGGCACGGGCGGCCTCGTGCAGGGCGGCGGTGCGCGCGCCGAACACCAGGGTCAGGGTGTCGAAGGCAGTGTGCTGGGTCTCGTGGCCCAGGCGCTGCAGGCCGGCGGCCAGCAGGCTGGTCAGCCGATGCACCCGGGTGGCGATGCGGGTCAGGCCTTCGGGACCATGGTAGACCGCGTACATGCTGGCGATGTTGGCCAGGAGCACCTGGGCGGTGCAGATGTTGCTGGTGGCCTTCTCGCGGCGGATGTGCTGCTCGCGGGTCTGCAGGGCCAGGCGATAGGCCGAGTGGCCGTGGCGGTCGATGGAGACGCCGACGACGCGACCGGGCATGTCACGCTTGTACTTGTCCTGGGTGGCGAAGTACGCCGCATGGGGGCCGCCGAAACCGAGCGGTACGCCAAAGCGCTGGGCGGTGCCGATGGCCACGTCCGCGCCCAGTTCACCGGGCGGCGTGAGCAGGGTCAGGGCCAGCAGGTCGGCGGCCATGGCCACCAGGGCACCGGCCGCCTGGAAGGCCTGGATGCTCTCCCGGTAGTCACGGATCTCCCCGGTGGTCATCGGATACTGGAACAGCGCGCCGAAGAAGCGGCCGTGATCCTCGATCTCGGTTTCCACGCCCACCACCACCTCTATGCCCAGGGGCTCGGCGCGGGTACGCAGCACGTCGAGGGTCTGCGGATGGCAGTGCACGGAGGCGAAGAAGGCGCTGGCCTTGTTTTTCGCCAGGCGCTTGCAGAAGGTCATGGCCTCGGCGGCGGCGGTGCCCTCGTCCAGCAGCGAGGCGTTGGCCACCGGCATGCCAGTGAGGTCGCCGATCAGCGTCTGGAAGTTGAGCAACGCCTCCAGGCGACCCTGGGAGATCTCCGGCTGGTAGGGAGTGTAGGCGGTGTACCAGGCCGGATTTTCCAGCAGGTTGCGCAGGATCGGCGCCGGGGTGTGGGTGTTGTAGTAGCCCTGGCCGATCAGGCTCTTGAGCAGGCGATTCTTGCCGGCGATGGTGCGCAGCTCGGCCAGGGCGTCGGCTTCGGACAGCCCGGCGGGCAGGTCCAGCACGCTGGTGCCCTTGATGCTCTCGGGGATCACCTGGGCGGTCATGGCGTCCAGGGATTCGTAGCCGAGCAGATTCAGCATGGCGATCTCGTCCAGCTCGCGCGGACCGATATGACGCGGGACGAATTCGTCGGCGGTGCTGAAGGTGTCGTGCAGCGACATGGCGGTCTTACCCCTTGATCAGTTGCTGATAGGCGGCTTCGTCGAGCAGCGCGGCGAAGGCTTCGGCATTGGCGGGCTGGAAGCGAAAGAACCAGCCGGCGTTCAGCGGATCGCTGTTGATGGTTTCGGGCGCATCGTTGAGCGCCTCGTTGACCGCCAGGACCTCGCCGTCCAGCGGCATGGTGATGTTGCTGGCTGCCTTGACCGACTCCAGCACCGCCACTTCATCGCCCTGGGCGTAGCTGCGCAGCTCCGGCAATTGCACGAAGACCAGGTCGCCGAGCGAGTCCTGGGCATAGTCGGTGATGCCAACGGTAATGCTGCCATCGGCTTCCTGACGCAGCCATTCGTGTTCTTCGGTATAGCGCAGACCCATTGCCAGACTCCTGCGGACCTTTGTCCTGATGGATAGATAGGTCTAGCAGTGCAAGGGTAATGCCAGGAACAAAATCCAGTATTTTCAATAATTTAACTAGAAAAGCAGAGTTGCACTGTAACGATATCGTTACGACATTTCACCCCAGACGGCCATATCCGTAACGATTAAAGAACACCGTATCGAAATCGATCCATTAATAGCTGGGCTGTTAGGCCAGGCAGTTCAGCTGCACGATTTTGACTGGAAATTGATCGCCACGGCATGAGGCACGCAGAGCCAAGTGCCTACTTTTATCAGCCAGAAAACAGACGAACTGAATGGTCGGTCTGATCGTTTGCGATAGACACGCCTGCAGCACGCTTCAATGCACTGAACAAGCCGGCAGCTCAGGAGGTAGGCGGTAATTGTTCAGCAGAAAGGGCCGACACTGTTTGGCCCTTTCTTTCATTTTGATCCGACAGGCTCACGTTTTATCAGTAGCGATAGATGCAGAGACCTGAAGGAGAAAATGAATGAGTGCAAGAGTATCAGTGGCCCATTCCGCGTATACCCGCCACCACGTGAGCCGCAACATCATTGAGATCGTAGCCGCCTACCAACTCAATCAGACTGTCTGCGGAATCCACCGAAGGAGGCGCTACGTAACCTGGCTGCGCATCTTGGAAAACATAGGTATTACCGTGGTAGTGAAAAACCGCAGCATTGACCTCCCCTACGGTTTCCTTCGATACAATATCCAAGACGGTGGATATATCTTTCGCCCCTGCTACTGCGCTGTCTGCAATGGTGGCCACCGCCTCAGGCTTGCCAACAGGAGAGCCGTAAAGAATATAACTATCAGAAATGTCAAATCCTGCTACTTTGACCAGGTTAGCAATGATCGATGCTGATTTCTCAGCACTAGAAGCTGTCGCCTCATAATTGACCAGGTTTCCATTGAAAAGGGTTAGATTTCCGCTGCCCTCACCACTCATAACAATATTGACACCATGTCCCAGCGAACCATGTGAGGAGGCATTATGAGCGTCTACCCCCTTCACGAAGGACAGATCTACCGTTGCACTACCGTGACGCGCTTCGATATTGACATCTGCTTGCTGGATGATGGCTGTAACGCCAACATTACCGTTACTTGCACTTACGCTAATATCTTTAACACGCGCATGAGCTAACGATGCCACCGAGTCAAACTCTGCAGCCGCAACCGTACTGACATCAGCGCTACCGCTTGCAAACTCGATGGAGTGCAGATAAGCACTGGTACTCCGCCCATCCATGCCTTGCTCGCTGAGTACAACAGAAAGCGATTTGGTAGAATTGGTCGCATCCAAGGTTTCAAGTCTGTCAAAACTTGACAATACGATGGAGCTGGACGCAGAAACTCCGCTATCTGCAATAGCCAAATTCAGATGCTTGATCGTCGAATCAAGGGTAGAACCTCCGGCCACGGTATCCAGTGTTTGCCCGTCGATCCGAGCGACCTTTTCGAGATGGTCGCTGTTAATATTCAGCGTTGTCAGAGAGGCTCTTGCTTCCCTAACAGGAACCGAGCCCTCAACATACTTTGCGAACGCCGCATATTCATCGAAGTCGTTCACATCGATAGTCAGTGAGTGCTTATGGCCGAAACTGTAGACCGTCACATCGTCAATCACACTGCCTTGTGCAGGCGCCGACTTTTTCGATAGGTTCTTCACAATCCTCTCCTGGACAATGATTGATCCAGGCGCACTTGGCTCGCCTCGGACTTCAAGAGGTTATCCACCGGGCTACCGAGAGTGCGCCATCGCTTTGAACTACAGGTTACGTAGGTCATTCCTGCGTCAGCAAGGTCTAGTTCAGGTTACAAGAAATGTCTAGAAATTGGTTATTCGACTAGCACAGACTTACTCAAGGTCCTGAAAACGCGAGACTGGTTGAGACGCTCGTCATAAACCAACACATCGGGCACTACAGCGATCGGAAAGTCCTTTCATTCCGACGATTTATAGGCGTGTCGAAAACCTGAGCATGTCGTATTTCTGCAATATGTTTTATCAGGATGAAAGCTGTGGTGTTGAGCATGAATCTAGGCATCAGAACGGTCACGCGTCTGATCTGCAGGCTGGTTTCGCTCTGTCATAAAGTCGACCGTGACACCCTTGCCATTGAAGAAGTCGCTCCAGCACTTCCCGTCTAGGACAGGCATGCTGGGACAACAGCCATCGGATGCTGGACGGCCATTACCCGGCAATACGGTTTTCGATCCAAGGTTGCCTCCGCGAATGCACCGATGGCATCTACCTCATAGTTACCTGCCATCTATAAATCAATCCTTTCCGCCTAGGCCTTGCACAAGCACGTCCGTGCACCGGGCGAAACGTCGACACGGTCGCGAACTTCCGCCCGCTTCGTCGGACCAAGAAGGCACAACAAGACCTCTGCCAAGCGGCTTTGCCCTCTCCCATCCTTGTCTGGAGTCTTTGTCATGGCTGTGAAAACCGTTGCCGATCTGCTCGTCGCCACCCTCGAAGCGGCTGGTGTGGACACCATCTGGGGCCTGCCGGGCGACTCGCTCAACGGCCTCACCGAAAGCCTGCGCAAACGCGACCGTATCCGCTGGCGCGGCGTACGTCATGAAGAAGCCGCCGCCTTCGCCGCCAGCGCCGCGGCCGACACCAGCGGGCGTCTGGCGGTCTGCGCCGGCTCCTGCGGTCCGGGCAATCTGCACCTGATCAACGGCCTGTTCGACGCCCAGCGCAGCGGCGCGCCGGTGCTGGCCATCGCCGCCCAGATTCCCTCCAGCGAGATCGGCCTGGGCTATTTCCAGGAGACCCATCCGGAGCGGCTGTTCCGCGACTGCAGCGACTTCTGCGAGGTGGTTTCCCATCCCGAGCAGCTGCCGCGCATTCTCGAGACCGCCATGCGCTCGGCCATCCTCAATCGCTCGGTGTCGGTGGTGGTGATTCCCGGCGACGTGGCCCTGGCCGAGGCGCCGCTCAAGGCAGTCCAATGGAGCGAGCCGGTGCGTCCGGTGGTGGTCCCGCCGGAGGCCGAACTGGATGCCCTGGCCGAGTTGCTGGCTGGCGAGAAGCGCATCACCCTGCTCTGCGGCGCCGGTTGCGCCGGTGCCCATGCCCAGGTGGTGGCCCTGGCCGAGCGACTGCAGGCGCCGGTGGTCCATGCGCTGCGCGGCAAGGCCCATATCGAGTATTCCAATCCCTATGGCGTGGGCATGACCGGTCTGATCGGCTTTTCGTCCGGCTATCACGCGCTCAAGGAGTGCGACCTGCTGCTGATGCTGGGCAGCAATTTCCCCTATCGCAACTTCTTCCCGGATCACGGTCGGGTGGTGCAGATCGACGTGCGCGGCGCCCACCTGGGCGTGCGTACCCCGCTGCTCAAGGGGCTGGTGGGCGATGTCCGCGCCACCCTCGACGCCCTGCTGCCGCGCCTTGCGCCCAACAGCCACAGCCGCTTCCTGGAAAAGGCCCAGCAGCACTACCGCAAGACCCGCGCCGAGCTGAACGAACTGGCCACTGCCACCGCCGATGGCGAGCCGCTGCATCCGCAGTACCTCACCACCCGCGTCAGTGAACTGGCCGCGGCGGACGCCCTCTTCACCTGCGACGTCGGTACCCCCACGGTGTGGGCGGCGCGCTACCTGGCGATGAATTTCGAACGCAAGCTGGCCGGCTCCTTCAGCCACGGCTCCATGGCCAATGCCCTGCCCCAGGCCATGGGCCTGCAGGCGGCCTATCCCGATCGCCAGGTGGTGGCGCTGGCCGGCGACGGCGGGCTGTCCATGCTGCTGGGCGAGCTGGCGACCCTGGCCAGCGAGAAGCTGCCGGTCAAGGTCATCGTCTACGACAATGCCACCCTGGGTTTCGTCGCCATGGAGATGAAGGCTGCCGGCATGCTCGACGAGACCACCGATCTGGGTGAGGTCGATTTCGCCCGGGTCGCCGAGGCCTGCGGCGTGCGCGGCTGGAAGGTGGAATCGGCCAGCCTGCTCGACGCCACCCTGGAGGAGGCTTTCGCCCACCCCGGCCCGGCGCTGGTGGATGTGCGCACCGCCAAGCAGGAGCTGTCGCTGCCACCGAAGATCGAGGCCGCCCAGGCCAAGGGCTTCAGCCTCTACATGCTGCGCGCGGTGATGAGTGGTCGCGGCAGCGAGGTGGTGGACCTGGCCAAGACCAACGTCCTGCGCTGAGAGCCTATTTAAAGGCTGCTGCGCGTCGGCCAAACTGCGTTGAAAATGGCTTCGGAATGCTCATTTACCACTCGTAAACTCGTTCGCGAGCCCGGTCCGCTTCCTCAGCCATTTTCGCGGGGCCGCCCAGGCCTTGCTTGTCTCTAGCTCGCGAGCCTTTAAACAGGCTCTAGAACTTTAACGCCTCGGGATGCCGTAACGCCGCAGGCGCATGGCGATGGCCGAGTGGGACGTCTGCAGGCGCGCGGCCAGCTGGCGGCTGGACGGATACTGCGGATAGAGCCGCTCCAGCAGCGCCGCCTCGTAGCCCTGGACAGCGGCTTCCAGGGTGCTGACTTCGCTCTCGACCTGCCCCGCCACCGCCGTGCCGGCCAGGTCGAGGTCCTCGACGTCGATCTGGCCGCTCTCGCTGATGGCGGCGGCGCGAAAGAGGATGTTCTGCAATTGCCGGACGTTGCCCGGCCAGGCATTGCCCAGCAGCACGCCATAGGTGGCCGGGGCCAGGCGACACGGCGGTCGACCGATCTGGGCGCAGGCCTGCTGCAGGAAGTGCCGCGCCAGCAGCAGGATGTCCTGGCCACGCTCGCGCAGGGCCGGCACCTGCAGGCTGAGTACATTGAGGCGATAGAAGAGGTCCTCGCGGAAGGTGCCGGCCGCGACCATGGCCTGCAGATCGCGATGGGTGGCGGCGAGAATCCGCACATTGACCTTGGTTTCCTGGGCTCCGCCAACGCGGCGGAAGCTGCCATCGGAGAGGAATCTCAGCAGCTTGGCCTGCAGATAGGGCGACATCTCGCCGACCTCGTCGAGGAACACCGTGCCCTGGTCGGCCAGCTCCAGCAGGCCCGGCTTGCCTCCGCGCTGGGCCCCGGTGAAGGCGCCCGGGGCATAGCCGAACAGTTCGCTCTCGGCCAGGCTCTCCGGCAGGGCCGCGCAGTTCAGCGCCAGAAAGGGCGCCTCGCGCCGCGCACTGGCCGCATGGCAGGCACGCGCCACCAGTTCCTTGCCGGTGCCGGTCTCGCCGAGGATCAGCAGTGGCGCCTCCAGGGCGGCCAGGCGTTGGGCCCGGGCCTTGAGGGTACGGATGGCGGCGCAGTCGCCGAGCAGCGAATCGAAGCCCTCGGGGGTGTCGTGGCGCAGCGCCGAGAGGCGGCCACCGATGCGACTGGGGGCATAGAGGGTCAGCAGCCCGCCGGCCAGTCCGCCCACGGGTTCGCCGATGGGGGTGGCGTCCAGCAACAGCGCCTGGCCGCGCAGCACCACTTCGCGCAGCGGCAGACGAAAGCCCTGGTCCAGCAGCTCACTGGGCAATTCGCTGTCGTTGAAGAGTTCGGCCAGGGTAGTGCCGCTGTCTTCGCCGGCGAGGGCGGCAAAGGCCGGATTGGCCAGCAGGATGCGCCCCTCGCCGTCCACCGCCAGCACCGGATCGGCCATGGCGGCGAGCAGGGCATCGAGTTGCAGGGAGCGTCGCTGGCCCGGCAGGATGTCCACTACCCGCACCGCCTCGACCCCCACCACGGTGAGCAGGGCGGCGCGCAATTCCTCCAGCACCGCCGCGCTCAGGGTCGGCGCATCGATGTAGACATTGGGCGGCACCATCTCCACGGCGTCCAGATTGAGATTGCGGGCACCGAGCAGCGCCAGGACTTCCTGGGTGATGCCGACACGATCGATGAACGACACATGGATACGCATGGAAACCCTGGGGTCTGAAAGCGAAAGGGCTAATGCTACCCAAATGCTCGGGGTAGAATCACTTCTCATTTACCCAGGCGGGACCGCCATGACCAGCAAAGACCCTCTTCTACTCGATCAGCAGCTGTGCTTCGCGCTGTACTCCACCTCGCTGGCCATGACCAAGGTGTACAAGCCGCTGCTCGAGGAGGTGGGGCTGACCTACCCGCAGTACCTGATGATGCTAGTGCTCTGGGAAAACGACCGCCTGCCGCTCAAGGAGCTGGCACGGCGGCTGCACCAGGATTCCGGCGCCCTGACCCCGGTGCTCAAGCGCCTGGAAGCCGAGGGCTACGTGACCCGGCAGCGCAATGCCGAGGACGAGCGCAACCTGTCCATCGAGCTGACCGAGTCTGGCCGGACCCTGCGCGAGCGGGCCAAGAAGATCAATGGCACCATCGGCGGCTACTGCGCCCTGGGTGACGCCGAGATGACCCGGCTGCGCGAAAATCTGATGACCCTGCGCGCCAAGCTGGAACGTTGATCCTCGCCAACCGCTGCCACTGATCGCCTGCTCCCGAAAATATATTTGCGCGATAACCAATATCGCGATAACTTAAATCCGTACCCGGGCCAGCCCTCTCGCCTACAGCCCGCCCAATTAGTTATCGCGATACCCAAATCAGGAGCACACCATGAACATCCTCTACACCGCTTCCGCAACCAGCACTGGTGGCCGCGACGGCCGTTCCATCAGCAGCGACAAGGCCCTGGACGTGCAGCTGTCCACGCCCAAGGAGCTGGGCGGCGCCGGGGGTGCCGGGACCAATCCCGAGCAACTCTTCGCCGCCGGCTACTCGGCCTGCTTCATCGGCGCGCTCAAGTTCGTCGGCGCCAAGGAAAAGATCGCCGTGCCGGCGGACGTCAGCGTGACCGCCCAGGTCGGCATCGGTCCGATCCCCACCGGCTTCGCCCTGGACGTCGAACTCGTCATCAGCCTGCCGGGCCTGGAGCGCGCCGTGGCCGAAGACCTGGTCGAGAAGGCCCACCAGATCTGCCCCTACTCCAACGCCACCCGCGGCAACGTGGACGTGCGTCTGACCCTGGCCTAAGGGTCGCGGTATTACCCAGGCGCTTCAGCCGAGGCGCCCGGTCTTTCCCGTTCGAGGAGTCCTCTGTCATGCGTACCGTCTCTCGTCTGCTTGGCCTTTCCGCGCTCACCCTGGCCCTGGGCAGCGCCTTCGCCGCGCCCCAGCCCGATCCGGCCCTGGAACGCACCACCCAGGGCTTCGTCGATGCGCTGAATGGCAGCGGTGGCCAACCCCTGGAAACCCTGAGTCCCAAGGATGCCCGCGCGGTGCTGTCCGGCGCCCAATCCGGCGTCAAGGTCGATCTCTCAGGGGTCAAGACCAGCGAAAAGACCATCCAGGTCGACGGCAAGCCGCTGCAGCTGACCATCGTCCGCCCGGCGAACGCCAAGGGGCAGACACCGGCCTTCATGTTCTTCCATGGCGGCGGTTGGGTGCTGGGTGACTTCCCCACCCACCAGCGCCTGGTGCGTGACCTGGTGGTGGCCTCCGGTGCCACGGCGGTGTTCGTCAATTACACCCCGAGTCCGGAAGCTCACTTCCCGGTGGCCATCAATCAGGCCTATGCCGCGACGAAATGGGTCGCCGAGCATGGCAAGGAGATCGACGTCGATGGCAGTCGCCTGGCGGTGGCCGGCAACAGCGTCGGCGGCAACATGGCCGCGGTGGTCAGCCTGATGGCCAAGGACAAGGGCACGCCCACGCTGCGCTACCAGGTGCTGTTCTGGCCGGTGACCGATGCCAGCTTCGACAACGGTTCCTACCAGACCTATGCCGAGGGCCGCTTCCTGACCCGCAACATGATGAAGTGGTTCTGGGATAACTACACCACCAGCGAGACCGAGCGCGCCAACGTCTATGCCTCGCCGTTGCGGGCCAGCGAGGCCCAGCTCAAGGGCTTGCCGCCGGCGCTGGTGCAGACCGCCGAGAACGACGTGCTGCGGGACGAAGGCGAGGCCTATGCGCGCAAGCTCAACGCGGCTGGCGTCGAGGTCGTCCAGGTGCGCTACAACGGCATGATCCACGACTACGGGCTGCTCAACGTCCTGGCCAAGGTGCCCGAGGTCCAGGCTGCGCTGACTCAGGCCGGCCAGTTGCTCAAGCAGCATCTGCAGTAAGACCGGGCCTGGTACCCAGGGGGTGGTTCCGTTCGCGGCGCCACCCCCTTTGCGTTTCAGGGTTGCTTGCCCAGGGCGGCGAAGCGCTCCGCCAGCCAGCCATGCAACTGCCGCACGGCGGGCGAGAACTGCCGGCGGTGCGGGCAGAACAGCTGCAGCGGCAACGGCTCGCCGGGCTGCTCGGGCAGCAGGCGCACCAGCCGGCCGCGCTGCAGATCGTCGCGCATGTCCAGCCAGGACTTGTAGACGATGCCCTCCCCGGCCACCGCCCAGCGCCGCACCACCTCGGCGTCGTCGCTCTGCAAGGGTCCGCTGACGGCCACCTGGCGCAGGCCGCCGTCGGCCTGTGGAAAGCTCCACTTGTCATAGGTGCGCCCATGCAGCTGGTAGAGCAGGCAGGCGTGCCTGGACAGGTCGTCCAGGCTGCGCGGCGCCCCCTGGCGGGCCAGATAGGTCGGCGCCGCCGCCAGCAGCCGGCGGTTGTCCGGGGCGAGCGGCAGGGCCACCAGGCTGTCATCCTGACTGCGGCCGTAGCGGATGGCGATGTCCACCGGATCGCGATAGACGTCGGCCTGCTGGTCCGAGACGTAGAGCCTGAGCGTCAGGCCGGGATGGCGCTGACGAAACTCGGCCAGCCAGGGCAGCAGGAGATTGCGTCCCAGATCCGAAGGCGCCGCCACCTGCAGCACCCCGCGCAATTCCGGACTCTCCCCCTGCAGCCGCTCGCGCCCCTCGCGCAAGGTCTCCAGCACCTCGCGGGCATAGGGCAGATAGGCCTCGCCCTCGGCGGTCAGGCGCAGGCTGCGGGTCGAGCGGGCGAACAGGCGGATGCCCAGTTCGCGCTCCAGCCGGCCGATGGCGGCGCTCACCTGACCCGGCAACAGGTCTGCCTCGCGAGCGGCACGGGAAAAGCTGCCCAGGGCGGCGGAACGCACGAAGAGGCCGAGGTCGTCGAAGCGGATCATTTTCACTCCTGCAGTGAAGGTGCTATCCGATTCTGCCGCTTTTTCCGGTCGAGCATGAAGACGACCATGGGCCCATGTCTTCTTATCGTACAAAGGAATCCGCCCATGAAAGCCATCATCCACGGTGACACCACCCTCCCCGCCAGCGATCCCCGCGCCCTGCAGGACGCCGTGCTGACCGATCCCACGCCCGAGGCCCATGACCTCCTGGTGGAAGTCCGTGCGGTGTCGGTCAATCCGGTCGACACCAAGGTGCGCCAGGGTCTGGTGCAGCGCGAGTCCAAGGTGCTGGGCTGGGACGTCTCCGGCGTGGTGCGGGCCGTGGGCAGCGCCGTCAGCCGCTTTGCCGTGGGTGACGAGGTCTACTATGCCGGCGAGCTGTTCCGCCCCGGCTGCAACAGCGAGCTGCACCTGGTCGACGAACACCTGGCCGGGCACAAGCCCAGGAGCCTCGACCACGCCCAGGCCGCCGCCCTGCCGCTGACCGCCATCACCGCCTGGGAACTGCTGTTCGACCGTCTCGGCGCGACCGAAGGCGGCGGCGCCGGCCAGCAGCTGCTGGTGATGGGCGCGGCGGGCGGCGTCGGTTCCGTGCTGGTGCAGCTGGCCCGCCAGCTCACCGAGCTGACCGTGATCGGTACCGCCTCGCGCCAGGAAACCCAGGACTGGGTGCGCCAGCTGGGTGCCCATCACGTCATCGACCACCACCAGCCCCTGCGGCCCCAGCTCGAAGCCCTCGGTCTGGACGGCGTGACCCTGGTCGCCAGCCTCACCCACACCGATGAGCACTTCACCCAGCTGGTGGATGTCCTGCGGCCCCAGGGCCGTCTCGGCGTGATCGACGATCCGGCGCAACTCGACGTGGTGCCGATGAAGGCCAAGTCGCTGTCGCTGCACTGGGAACTGATGTTCACCCGTTCGCTGTTCCAGACCTCGGACAAGGTGCGCCAGCACGAGATCCTCGAACGCGTTGCCGGGCTGATCGACCAGGGCACCCTCAAGACCACCCTCGGCGAGCACCTGGGCCGGATCGATGCCGCCAACCTGCGCCGCGCCCATGCCCAGCTGGAAAGCCACCAGGCCCGCGGCAAGCTCGTGCTGGAGGGTTTCTGATGCCTCGCCGCAATGCCCTGACTCTCGCCGTCGCCCTAGCCGTGGCTAGCCTCACCGCCCAGGCCGCGCCGCTGCCCCAGGAGCGCACCCTGGGCCAGCTGGAGCCGGTGTTCGCCTTCCAGGACGCCATGCCCACCGGGGTCACCGTCAGCGAGACCGGCCGGATCTTCGTCAACTATCCGCGCTGGGGCGACGCGGTGCCCTTCACCGTGGCCGAACTCAAGGACGGCAAGGCGGTGCCCTATCCGGACGCCGCGCTCAACGTCGAAACCCCAGGCCAGCCGGGCAAGGGTTTCATCAGCGTGCAGAGCGTGGTGGCCGATGGGCGCGGGCACCTCTGGGTGCTGGATACCGCCGCACCGGGCTTTGCCGCGCCCAAGGCCGGCGGCGTCAAGCTGGTGGCCATCGACCTCAAGACCAACAAGGTCGCCAGGACGCTGGTCTTCCCCGCGGCGGTGCTCGAACCCAACAGCTACGTCAACGACGTGCGCTTCGACTTTCGCGTCGGTCGCGCCGGGGTGGCCTATGTCACCGACTCGGCGCCTCCCGGTGGCCTGATCATCCTCGATCTTGCCACCGGCCAGGCCCAGCGCCGCCTGACCGGCGCGCCCCAGGCCAACGTCGATCCCAGCTTCGTCCCGGTGGTGGAAGGCGAGCCGCTGCTGATGCAGCGTCCCGACGGCAGCAAGGTCCGCCCGGCCATCGCCAGCGACGGCATCGCCCTCTCGCCGGACGGCGGCACCCTCTACTTCAGCCCGCTGTCCAGTCGCCATCTCTATGCCGTACCCACCGCCCTGCTGCGTGATGCCAAGGCGAGCGAGGCCCAGGTCCGCGCCGGGGTGCAGGATCTCGGCGAAAAGGGCGCGTCCGACGGCCTCGAAGCCGATGCCCAGGGCCGCGTCTATGCCGGCGACTACGAGCACAACGCCGTGCGCCAGCGCCAGGCCGACGGCAGCTGGAAGACCCTGGTCCACGATCCGCGCGTGCTCTGGCCCGACACCTTCAGCATCGGTCCGGACGGCTACCTCTATTTCACCGCCAACCAGCTCCATCGCCAGGCGCAATTCCACGGCGGCCAGGACCTGCGCCAGAAGCCCTACAGCCTGTTCCGCGTCAAGATCGACGCCCAGCCGGCCCCTACCCACTGATCCGATCAGGAGTTATCCATGCAGCTGTCCCAGATCGCCCGTACCCGCTACACCACCAAGGCCTTCGACGGCTCCCGCAGCATCCCGGCCGAACAGGTCGAAGAACTGCTGGAGCTGCTGCGACAAGCGCCTTCCTCGGTCAACTCCCAGCCCTGGCACTTCGTGGTCGCCGCCAGCGCCGAGGCCAGGGCGCGCATCGCCCGTGGCATGCAGAGCCCCTACAACGAACCCAAGGTGTTGCCGGCCTCCCACGTCATCGTGCTCTGCACCCGCCTGGAGATGACCGAAGGCCATCTGGCCCAGGTGCTGGAGCAGGAAGCCCGGGACGGCCGCTTCGCCAAGCCCGAAGCACGCGCCACCCAGGACGGTACCCGCCGTCACTTCGTCGACCTGCATCGTCATGAGCGCCAGGATGTGCAGCACTGGATGGAGAAGCAGACCTACCTGGCGCTAGGCACCCTACTGCTCGGCGCTGCCGCGCTGGGCATCGATGCCACCCCCATGGAAGGCTTCGACGCCAACAGCCTGGACCAGGAACTGGGCCTGCGCGAACAGGGTTACACCGCGCTGGTGGTAGTCGGCCTGGGCTATCGTGGCGAAAGTGATTTCAACGCCGCTCTGCCCAAGTCGCGCCTGACCCGCGAGCAGGTCTTCACCTTCCTGTAACCGCAGAGCACCGTAGCGTGGATAACGGCGCAGCCTTATCCACAGCGCGCTCCGGTAGCCGCCAGTGGAAAACGCTGGCGCGGTTTTCCACGCTACGACGCGCAAGTTGGGTTAAGCCCAACAAAGGCAGCAGGTGCCTTCCCGCAGACAGGAAAAAGCCGACCGCTACAAGGGGTCGGCTTTTTTCATTTGGGCCTGTTGGGCTTCGGCGATGAAGCCGTCTCAGCCCAACAGGCCCAGCCCCCGATCAACCGCCCTTAAGATCCGCCAGGATCGAGAAGGCGCGCAACCGATCCGCCTGCTCATAGACATCGCAGGTAAAGATCAGCTCGTCGGCATCGGTCTTCTCCAGCAACAGCTCCAGCCGCTCGCGGACCTTGTCCGGGCCGCCGATCACCGCCATGCCGAGGAGGCTCGATACCGACTCCTTCTCGTGAGGCAACCAGACGCCTTCCATGCTGCGTACCGGCGGTTGCAGACGCAGGCTGTCGCCGCGGAACAGCGCCAGGATGCGCTGGTAGACGGTGGTGGCCAGGTAATTGGCCTCGTCGTCGCTGTCGGCCGCCACCAGGGGTACCCCGAGCATCACGTAAGGACGATCGAGCACCGCGGACGGCTTGAAGTTCTCGCGATAGAGGCGGATCGCCTCGTGTACATAGCGCGGCGCGAAGTGCGAGGCGAAGGCATAGGGCAGCCCCTTGGCCGCCGCCAGCTGGGCACTGAACAGGCTCGAACCCAACAGCCAGATTGGCACCTCGGTGCCCACCCCAGGCATGGCGATCACGCCCTGCCCCGGCTGCTGCGGGCCAAAGTAGTGCTGCAGCTCCTCCACGTCCCGCGGGAAGTCGTCGGAACTGCCCAGGCGGTCGCGCCGCAGGGCATAGGCGGTGCGCTGATCCGAGCCCGGCGCGCGGCCCAGGCCGAGTTCGATGCGGCCCGGATACAGCGAGGCCAGGGTGCCGAACTGCTCGGCCACCACCAGGGGCGCGTGGTTGGGCAGCATGATGCCGCCCGATCCCAGGCGCAGGGTGCTGGTGCCGGCGGCCAGGTAGCCCAGCAGCACGCTGGTCGCGGAGCTGGCGATACCGTCCATGTTGTGGTGCTCGGCGACCCAGTAGCGGGAAAAATCGAGCTGCTCGACGTGGCGCGCCAGGGTCAGGGCATTGTGCAGCGCCTGGGTCGCATCGCCGTCGTCACGGATGGGGACCAGGTCGAGGACCGACAGGGCGGTCTTAGAGAGACGGGTCATCAGGATTCTCCTCGGCGGCCTGATCGTAGGCCGCCCTGTGGCGCTGGATTAAAGGCTGCTTCGCCGAGGCCCAGGCGGCCAGGGCACCCACCGGCACCATCAGACTCTGGCCCAGCTCGGTGAGGGCGTATTCCACCTGGGGCGGCTTGGTCGGCGTCACCGTGCGGGACACCAGGCCATCGCGCTCCAGCTGACGCAGGGTCACGCTGAGCATGCGCTGGGAAATGCCGTCGACCCGCCGGCGCAACTCGTTGAAGCGCAGCGGACCGGGTTCCAGGGTGAAGAGCGTGAGCAAGGACCAGGCATCGCCGATGCGGTCCAGCACGTCCCGGATGGGACAGGCATGGGCATGCAGGCGGCGACGGCTGGAGATACGACTGACCACGGCGTCCATGGCGATCCTCGAAGCAGAACTGGTTCCCAGCCTACGCCTTTCGGGCGGTTATTAAAAGTAACCACCTGTCAGGACTGGTATTGCCGCCTGGGCCAGGGCACAATCCAAGAGGTGGTGACCGTTTTTATTGATTGAACGTTCAATAAAAAATAGTTACCCTCCGAGGCTCCTTCCGCTCTGTTCAGGAGATGCCTCGTGCCCAAGGTCGGGATGCAGCCCATCCGCCGTTCGCAGCTCATTGCCGCGACCCTCGAAGCCGTTGACGAAGTCGGCATGGGCGACGCCAGTATCGCCTTCATCGCCCGCAAGGCCGGCGTCTCCAACGGCATCATCAGCCACTACTTCCAGGACAAGAACGGCCTGCTCGAGGCCACCATGCGGCATCTGATGAATGCCCTGCGCCAGGCCGTGCGCGAACGCCGTGCCGCCCTGCCCGGTGACGACCCGGCCGCCAACCTGCGCGCCATCATCCAGGGCAACTTCGACGATACCCAGGTCAGCGGCCCGGCCATGAAGACCTGGCTGGCCTTCTGGGCCACCAGCATGCACCAGCCCAATCTGCGCCGCCTGCAACGCATCAACGACCTGCGTCTCTACTCCAACCTCTGCTGGCAATTCCGCCGCCTCCTGCCCCACGAACAGGCCCGCGCCTCGGCCCGCGGCCTGGCCGCCATCATCGACGGTCTCTGGCTGCGCGGCGCCCTCTCCGGCGACGCCTTCAACACCCAGCAGGCCCTGCAGATCGCCTACGACTACCTGGACCTGCAACTGGCCAAGGCCTGACCGCTCCCTGACCGCTGCAACCACGGCCGGTCCGCTCCGGCCGGGGCTCCCCTCCCGCTTTTCCTTAGCCATCCCTCTCTGATCGAAGCGCTCTGGGCCGCCCATCGACCCGTCTCGGCATGCCTGCGAATTTTTCATTGATTGAACGTTCAATAAAAATTAAGTAGACTGGCTTCATCGCTGGCGCAGAGAGACCTTTCTTTCGCGCCCCCTGTGTTCCTTGCGGGTGCCACGGCGCCCGCCCAGCTTGGGAGAACGTCCATGGCCCGTTTCGCCGAACAGCAGCTCTACATTGGTGGCCGTTATGTCGCCGCCACCGGTGGCGCCACCTTCGAAACCCTGAATCCCGCCACCGGCGAGGTGCTCGCCGTGGTGCAGAGCGCCAGCCGCGCTGACGTGGACAAGGCGGTGGCCGCTGCCGCCGAAGGTCAGAAGGTCTGGGCCGCGATGACCGCCATGCAGCGCTCGCGCATCCTGCGCAAGGCCGTGGACATCCTCCGCGAGCGCAACGACGAGCTGGCGCTGCTGGAAACCCTCGACACCGGCAAGGCCCTGTCCGAGACCCAGGCCGTGGACATCGTCACCGGCGCCGACGTGCTCGAGTACTACGCCGGTCTCGTCCCGGCCCTGGAAGGCGAACAGATCCCGCTGCGCGAGACCTCCTTCGTCTATACCCGTCGCGAGCCGCTGGGCGTGGTCGCCGGCATCGGCGCCTGGAACTACCCGATCCAGATCGCCCTGTGGAAGTCCGCCCCGGCCCTGGCCGCCGGCAACGCCATGATCTTCAAGCCCAGCGAAGTCACCCCGCTGACCGCGCTGAAGCTGGCCGAGATCTACACCGAGGCCGGCCTGCCCGCTGGCGTCTTCAACGTGGTCAATGGTGTCGGTCCCGAAGTGGGCGTGGCCCTGACCGAACATCCCGGCATCGAGAAGATCTCCTTTACCGGCGGCGTCGCCACCGGCAAGAAGGTCATGGCCAGCGCCGCCGGCTCGACCCTCAAGGAAGTCACCATGGAACTGGGTGGCAAGTCGCCGCTGATCGTCTGCGACGATGCCGACCTGGAGCGCGCCGCCGACATCGCCGTCATGGCCAACTTCTTCAGCTCCGGCCAGGTCTGCACCAACGGCACCCGCGTCTTCGTGCCCCAGGCGCTCAAGGCCGACTTCGAAGCCAAGGTGGTGGAGCGGGTCAAGCGCATCAAGCTGGGCGATCCCCTGGCCGCCGAGACCAACTTCGGGCCGCTGGTCAGCACCCCGCACATGGAAAAGGTGCTGGGCTACATCGCCCAGGGCCAGGCCGAAGGCGCCCGCCTGCTCACCGGTGGCGAGCGCGTCACCCAGGGCGAACTGGCCAAGGGCAACTTCGTCGCCCCCACCGTCTTCACCGATTGCCGTGACGACATGGCCATCGCCCGCGAAGAAATCTTCGGCCCGGTCATGAGCATCCTGGCCTATGCCGACGAGGACGAGGTGGTGCGCCGCGCCAACGACACCGAGTACGGACTGGCGGCCGGCGTGGTCACCCGTGACCTGGCCCGTGCCCACCGCATGATCCATCGCCTGGAAGCCGGCATCTGCTGGATCAACACCTGGGGCGAATCCCCCGCCGAGATGCCGGTGGGTGGCTACAAGCACTCCGGCGTCGGTCGCGAGAACGGCCTCACCACCCTCGGCCACTACACCCGCATCAAGTCGGTGCAGGTCGAGTTGGGCGATTACGCCTCGATCTTCTAAGCCGCTCAGGCAGCGCTTTTCTCCCCTCTCCACTGGAGAGGGCCCGGGGCTGGGGCCTGACCCCACCCGCCGTCAGGAGGAGACTTTTTCATGGCACACGAATTCGATTACATCGTCATAGGCGCCGGCTCGGCCGGCAACGTCCTGGCCACCCGGCTGACCGAAGACCAGGACGTGACCGTCCTGCTGCTGGAAGCCGGCGGCCCCGACTACCGCCTGGACTTCCGCACCCAAATGCCGGCTGCCCTCGCCTATCCGTTGCAGGGCAAGCAGTACAACTGGGCCTACCAGACCGAGCCCGAGCCGCACATGGACAACCGCCGGATGGAATGCGGTCGCGGCAAGGGCCTGGGCGGCTCCTCGCTGATCAACGGCATGTGCTACATCCGCGGCAACGCCCTGGACTATGACAACTGGGCGCAACTCGACGGTCTGGACGACTGGACCTACCTCGACTGCCTGCCCTACTTCCGCAAGGCCGAGAAGCGCGATGCCGGTGGCAACGACTGGCACGGCGGCGACGGCCCGGTCTCGGTGACCACCGCCAAGCCGAATACCAATCCCCTGTTCGAAGCCATGGTCGAAGCCGGTGTCCAGGCGGGTTATCCGCGCACCGAAGACCTCAACGGCTATCAGCAGGAAGGCTTCGGTCCGATGGACCGCTTCGTCACCCCGAACGGCCGGCGCTCCAGCACCGCCCGCGGCTATCTGGACCAGGCCAAGGGTCGCCCGAATCTGACCATCGTCACCCATGCCACCACCGATCGCATCCTCTTCGAGGGCAAGCGCGCCAACGGCGTCGCCTACATGAAGGGCGATTCCCTGGAAGCCATCACCGTGCGCGCCCGCCGCGAGGTGCTGCTCTGCGCCGGCGCCATCGCCTCGCCGCAGATCCTGCAGCGCTCCGGCGTCGGCCCCGCGCCGCTGCTGCGTCGCTTCGACATTCCGCTGGTCCACGACCTGCCCGGCGTCGGCCAGAATCTACAGGACCACCTGGAGATGTACCTGCAGTACGAGTGCAAGCAGCCGGTCTCGCTGTACCCGGCGCTGAAGTGGTACAACCAGCCGCAGATCGGTCTGGAATGGATGCTCAAGGGCACCGGCCTGGGCGCCAGCAACCACTTCGAGGCGGGCGGTTTCATCCGTTCCAGCGAGGAGTTCGACTGGCCCAACATCCAGTACCACTTCCTGCCGATCGCCATCAATTACAACGGCACCAACGCCATCGAGGCCCATGGCTTCCAGGCCCACGTCGGCTCCATGCGTTCGCCCAGCCGCGGCCGCATCGAACTGACCTCGCGCGATCCGCGCCAGCACCCCAGTATCCTGTTCAACTACATGAGCACCGAACAGGACTGGCGTGAATTCCGCGACGGCATCCGCCTGACCCGCGAGATCATGCAGCAGCCGGCGCTGGATCCCTATCGTGGCGAAGAGATCAACCCGGGCCGCGATTGCGTGACCGATGCCCAGCTGGACGCCTTCGTGCGCTCCCATGCCGAGACCGCCTATCACCCATCCTGCTCCAACAAGATGGGCACCGACGACATGGCGGTGGTCGACGGCGCCGGTCGCGTGCACGGACTGGAAGGCCTGCGCGTGGTGGACGCCTCCATCATGCCGATCATCGCCACGGGCAACCTCAACGCCCCGACCATCATGATCGCCGAGAAGATCGCCGACAAAATCCGTGGTCGCGCCCCGCTGCCGCGCAGCAATGCCGCCTACTACGTCGCCAATGGCGCCCCGGTACGGGGTACTCCCATGCGCGACGTCAACGGCCAGCGCGCCGCCGAGCCCGTCCCGCAGCGTCGTGACCAACCGGCCGCCTGATCCCGGGCAGCGGAACGCAAGAAGGGCGCCCTCGGGCGCCCTTCTCGTATATGCCTTTCCAGGTGGCGATGGGCAGTCCGCTCTTCCCCCTCTCCCTCGGGGAGAGGGCCGGGGTGAGGGCCGCCCACCCCCTCACCTCACAGACAATCCTTCACCGCCGTCAGAATGGTCCGCGGCCGCAGCGGATTGTTGGCCATCTGCTCACGCAGCTGGATGCGCGTACCGCGCGACGCCGACCCGATGTCGATGATCGCCGCCGTGGCGCCCGGCACCTTGCTGTCCACCAGCACGCGCTGCCCACTGCTGCCTTGCGGCTGGACCAGCACGTGCCGACCGTCCTTCTCCAGGCCGGTCACCAGGCAGGTGCGATAGTCCTCGGCACTCTTGCCCGTGCGCAGCTCCATGGGCGGATTGCGTTCAAGATTCGCCTGGCTGGTGCAACCGGCCAGGGCAGCGGCCAGGAAGGCCAGGGTTTTGGTTCTCATCAGCGGCTCCTCGCAAGCTCTTTGCGTCATTTTAGCCGCAGCTGGCTTACGTCAGCCTTAACCGTCGCACATCCTTGGTTTACAAGGGCTTTCCCATGGCTATAATGGCGTCCCCTTGCCGGTATAGCTCAGCTGGTAGAGCAACTGACTTGTAATCAGTAGGTCCCGGGTTCGACTCCTGGTGCCGGCACCATCTTCTTCAAGGTCTTGGACAAGCCACCTCTGCCGTGGCTGCCCACGTCCAGGACCTCTCCCCAATCCCGTCAGTCGCATCCGATCTTCGCTGGTGAAGACCGGATCGATGCTTTGTATCCGTCATTCCCGGACCCTAGCCTCGGCAAATCGGCGGAGAGGTCTACCGCACGCCTCTCCGCCGGAATGTCCCTGGCTAGCGCCCCAGCCGAGCGCCGTAGGTCCGGGAGAGCGCGGCCAGCGAATAGTTCGCGCGCATGAAGGCCTGGGCGTTCGCCGCGCGCCGCTGGGCCTCCGGGCGATCCTCATGGAGGCGGCGCAGCTGGGCCGCTGCCGCGGCGATGGAAGGACTGCCCCAGACGGCACCCGCCACCAGGGTCGGCATTTCGCCCTCCTCGACCGGCACCTCTTCGACCGCGACCAGGAAGCTGGTGGCGTCGCTGCAGAAATCCCGGGGTCCGGAATAGTCGGACACGACGGTGGGCTTGCCCAGCAACATGGCATGGGCGATGCCGTAGCCGAAGCCTTCCGACTTGTGCAGCGAGACGAAGGCATCGCAGCTGTCCAGCAGGCCCCAGTAGTGGCTGGCGGAAAGGTCATGGTCGAGGATGCTGATGCGCTCGTCACCGCCGATGGCCTCCAGCACCCGGTCCCAGTAGCCGCCCTTGTTGCACCAGTGCTCGAAGTCGACGTTCCTGATCTTGAGCACCAGCTTCACGCCCTCCTCAGAGGGGAAGGCGGTCTTGAAGGCCTGCACCACGGAGAGCGGATTCTTTCGGGGTATCGAGCTGTGGAAGTCACCGATCGAGAGAAAGACGAAGTCCTCTTCGGCCAGGCCGATGGCTTTTCGCTCGAACGTCTCGAAGGCTGCGGGCACGGCAATTCCCTTGCCGACGTTGACGATGGGCGTGGCGGTGACGCGGGCATAGATGTCCTGCAGATACGCCGTAGGCACCCAGATTTCATCCATCAGCTCGAGGCCCAGGCCGTGGCTGAGCGGCGGGCTGGAGGTCTCCCAGAGAAAGAAGCCGATCTTGTGCGCCTTCTCCAGCAGATCCGCTGGCAGGCGCGAGCACTCGTAGGGGATGCGGTCGGCGTTGACGTGAAAGATGATCACCGGGCGCTCGACCTCGGTAGCCTCGCGGCATTGCTCTCCACCCAGTTCGAGTTCGTCCTTGTCGACGGAGACGATCGCCGGTCTGATGCCAAGTCCCTTCAGCGCCTCGACGGTCATGCGCAGATTTGCTCCCAGACCGGTCTGGGAGGTATGGCCGATGACGAAGACCTTGTTTTCCAGGGGACAGGTGCCTTCGATCAAGGCGCGCAACCGTTCGGCCAGCCGACCGTGCTCGCGGGTGCCCTTGCCTGGCTGCAGGATCTGCAGTTGCGGATAGCGCCGGTACAGCACCTCCGCCAGCCACTGCCTGGCCACCTCGGTACCGGGCTCGTAGCCCAGCAAGGCCTTGGCCATGACCGATTCCGCCCGTCCCAGGCCAGCGCCGGCGTCGCCCCGCCAGTAGTCGAGCCAGGCAGCGGGCAGCAGATCGACGTGAAAGCCCGAGGCGCAGCAGAAAAACACCTTGTTGAAGGTGAATTCCACATAGCGGGCGGCCGAGACCTCGTGGACCCCGGCATCGCGCAACTCTTCGTCCAGGGCGATCCGCCAGTACCAGTTGATGTCGAAGGGCAATCGAGAAGAATCCGGATGGCGTGCCTGCAGCGGTCGGATCAGGCGTTCACCGCACAGCCGCAGAAAGGCCGCGGAGCCGGCATTGGGTGAAGAGATCAGCCGATACAGCAGGTGCAGGTACCCGGACCGGGAGAACAGGCTGTCCTTGTCCACCTCATGCTTCTTCCAGAACAGGAACAGCAGCCTGGAGACGAATTGCTCGGTCACCTCGTCGCTGAAGGCGCAGCCCTGGAGGTAGTCGCTGAGGCCGGCGGACACCGGAAACACCGTGCCGGCCTGCCACTGCTCGCGGAATTCATTGACATACCAGCTCACCAGCTCGGTGCGGCCCTTGAGCGACTGCAGATTCGCCGCCTGACCGAAACGCTCGTAATGGACGTGCTCCATGTACCTGGAAATATAGGCATGGCTGCCGTCGTCCATCCGGCTCAGGATCGAATCCTGCTTGAGGACGGCAGCCGCATTGGAGCGGACCAGGGCATCCCACAGCGGCGTGTGGTAGATGGCCGCCTTCTTCAGCAGCGCTTCATAGGGCGTGATGGTCGTCTTGAGAAACGGCAGGGCACAGCCATTCGCCACGATCTGCGGCACGTTCGACGGACTCGCGCCGGCCAGCTGGGGAATCTGGAAGACCAGGCTGTAGGGTGCCCCGGCCGTTTCCATATGGCGTATCTCGCCGCCGAACTCCAGGCTCAGGGACACGGCCAGGTAGGGATTGCAGATATCCACGGCCCAGCCGACCACGGCATTGTCTTCCGCGAGGGTGAAGCACCCCAGGACCGGCGCCGTCGTCCAGTCCTGCAGCAGCAGCGTCAGCTGCTGCGAATCGCCCAGGTGGGTCGTGCGCGTCAGGCAGAACAGCAGGCGCTCCCAGTTGGTGGTCAGGCCATCGGCAGCCAGCGCCAGGCTGACCAGCGCCTGGGGCAGGCGGCCGAAATCCAGCTTGCGCGCGAGAAATTCCTCGGTGTAGAGAATGCCCAGCACCCACTCGAAAACGCCTTTCTCCACCAGGAAGGCGATGGCGGCCCTGGCTTCCTCGGCATTGGGCAGGCGCCCCAGCAACTGGGTGTAAGCGTTGCGGATCAGGGTCACCTTGCGCAATTCTTCGGGCAGGATGTCGCTGCCGGACAGCTCGTAGAGTCCCGCGTCCTGCATGCAGGTCAGGGCATCTTCCAGGTTGGCGATGACCGGGCTGTTGGTCAGCTCGTACTGACTGTCCCTGACCACCACCCGGATGGGCTCGAAGGATTTCAGACTGGGCAGGTCGAGGATGAAGCCCTGGCAGCCATCGCTGCCGAGGATGGTCTTCAGATCGGACCTGAAGCGGTTCGCCACCGCGGACGCGATGATCTTGCCGGACTGGATCGCCACGACCTTGACCCGCTCCAGGGGGGCGCCCTTGTCGTAGGCCCAGCCCTCGATGCGCTTGGTGGCGCTGGTATCGACGCACCCGATGAACGTGGTTTCCATGTTGCCTTACCGCCTCTGCTGATCCAGCTCGAAAAGTCTCGCCGCGTAACGCCTGCCCACCGTGTCCGGCGCGAATCCGCTCGGTGTCGAGCCGCGCTCGCGAATGCCCGCCCGGGCGTTCGCCCGGTTTCTCAGCGCCTGCACGGCATCCGGCAGCACAGGCTCGCCCCAGCAGTTGCCCGCGCCTTCGAGATAGTCCGCAGCACAGGTCTGCACCACCGCGCAGGGCACGAGCTCGACCCCGGCGACGCCGGTGCAGAAATCGCGGTTGCCGCCCGCCGCCGAGGCCACCACGTCCAGTCCCAGCAGCAGGGCTTCGGCGATGCCGCGGCCAAAGCCCTCGGCCCGATGCAGGGAAACGAAGCAATCGCAGGCGGCATAGAGCGCCAGGACGTCATCCCTGGCGAGCACCTGGTCGATCAGCACGATGCGCTCATCGCCTGCGGCGAGCGCTTGCAACGCCAGCCAGGCGGCGGGCTCCTTGTCCGCCCGCATGCCTTTCACCACCAGGCCTACCGACAGGTCGTGCTGCGCGAAGGCCTGCTGGAAGGCGCTGATGACGGCAGCGGGATTCTTGCGGCGGAACGAAGAACCGCCATCGAAGGCAAAGACGAAGTAGTAACGCCCGGGCTCCAGGCCGAACCGCCGGCGCAGCAGCTCTTGCGGCTCAGTGGGGGCTACCTGCACGGCCATGGGCATCAGGCAGATCGGCACCGCCGCCGCGGCCGACAGGGCCGTCTCGATGTAGCGGCTCGACGCCCAGACCTCATCGACCAGGGCGAAGCTATGCGCCCAGGCCGCCGGCCAGCGCTGCAGCTCCCAGGGCCAGTAGCCGATGGTGTAGCGGCCGGCGAGGAGCTCGCTGCCCTGCTCCAGATAGACCCGGGCGTGTTCGAGGGCGGTCAGGCAGAAGAGGTTGTAGCGATAGCGCGGCGCCGCGGCGACCCAGGCGGCCACGCTCCGGTCCCCCTCGTCCACCCCCGGGCTCACATTGAGGATGACGAAGGGAATGCCCGCCGCCTCGAGGGCACGCGCGGCCATGCGCAGGTCCTCGCCGATGCCCAGCTCGCCATAGGCGTAGCCGATCAGGTTGACGCCGAACGGCTGGAGCTCGCCTCCCCTGTGCGGGGGCCAGGCCAGGCGATTGGCCCCCAGCAGCGCATCCAGCGCAGTTTCCTGCCGGCCGTTCGAGCTCAGCCACTGTCTGTAGCCGGTCCGGCCCGGTGCGGTGGTCAGGTCGAAGGCCTGCTGCAGATCGCTGCGCGTCGCGTGGAGCAGGCGGGCGAAGCGGGTGTCCTCGATCGCCACCGCGTCCAGCAGGAAGGCCTTCTGCCAGAAGGGAATCTCCAGGCACTCCGGTGCCAGCTCCCGAAAGCCACCGCCAAAGAAGAACCAGGCCAGGGCCGCCCGTTGTGACTGCTCGTCCGCCAGGTCGGTGGGAATGCCCAGGTCGTCGCGCCGCTGGATCAGGGCCAGGATCAGGCGCGACACGCCATCCGACCAGACGGTCGCCGGCAGCGACGCACGCCCGGAGAGTTCGGCCCAGAAGACCTCCAGTTCTCGTAGCGCAGCGTACTCCCGACTGCCCGAGGTGATCAGCCAGCCCAGGTAGGCCCCGCGGGCCGCTTCGTCGTCGAGAGGAAAGCGCGGCTGGAGATCGAGTGGCCGCACCTGCCAGATCAGCAGGAACAGCCGATAGAAGGCGGCCATGCCCGCGACCGCCAGCTGTGGCACCGGCACCCGATAATAGTCACTGCCGCGCAGGGCCTGCGGGCCCGCCTGCCAGTAGTCGGCCAGGGCGCTGCTCATGTCCGCTGCGGCGCCAGATCGAGACCGCCGTAGGGTCCCAGGGCCCAGTCCTGGTTCAGCGAGGGACTGTAGAAACGATCCGTCAGTTGCTGCGTCGAGTAGGTTTCGTACAGGGCACGCTGCTCGCGCTGGGCGCGGGCGGCCTTGTCGGCCGAGCTGTCCTTGCCGCGCGTGGCCGACTCGGCGTGGAGCAATTCGGCAAAGGGGGTCCAGAGCACCTTCAAGCCCAGTGCATCGATGCGCAGACACAGGTCGACATCGTTGAAGGCCACCGGATAGCGCTGGGCATCCATGCCTTCGAGACCGAGGTAGAGATCGCGCCGCATCAGCAGACAGGCCGTGGTACAGGCGCTCTGCTGACGGGTCAGCTGATTGAGACCCAGATAGCCGGGATCCTCGCGCAGCCAGTGGTTGCCCGTATGGGCGGCCAGGCCGTTGATGCCCACCACCACGCCGCCGTGCTGCACCATGCCGTTGCGCCACAGCAGCTTGGCGCCCACGGCGCCGACCTCGGGCCTGGCCGCCAGACTGACCATCTCGCGCAACCAGTCCGGCTGCAGCACCTCGATGTCGTTGTTGATGAATCCCACGTATTCCCCGGTCGCCAGCGCCACCCCGCGGTTGTTGAGGGTGGCGTAGTTGAACGGATAGGGATGCGCCAGCACCTTCACCCCGCGGGCCTGCAGCGCCTGCAGATAGTCCAGCGTCGCCGGATCGTCGCTGCCGTTGTCGATGACGATGACTTCGAGGGCGGGATAGTCGGTCGCCTCCAGCAGGCCTTCCAGGCAGGCCTGCAAGAGGCTGAAGGCGTTGCGGGTGGGCACGATCAGACTGACCCTGGGCAGCCGTTCGGGCAGCGCCCAGTGGGCGCGCAGCGCGCCCGGCAGCTGCGCCTGACGACTCAGATGGCTACCCGGACGCAGTCGCTCCAGCAGCCCGTTCAGGCGCTCCAGGCGCTCGGGTTTCTGACGGTCGCACTCGGCGGGCGTCGCCGGGCAGAGGGCGCTGCGATGGCTGAGCACCTGCGCGACCCGCGCCACCGGCAGCTCGGCGCGCAGGGTCGCCCAGATCAGCGCGGCGACGACCCCCTCACGGTCACGCGGGGCCTCCGCCATGCGCTCCAGGGCCTCCAGCGCCGCAAGGATGACCGCGCGGCCGAACAGGGCACTCTCGGTAAACAGATCCGTCCCCAGATAGAGATCGAAATCCCAGCTGGGCTTGAACCAGGGATTGCCCCGACTGCCATCCGGCTGGTCCTGGTCACAGTCGGCGAACGCCCAGGCCGCCGGCAGCTCGCCCTCGCCGCCCGCCAGGGCCAGCACCAGCTGATCCAGCGTCTGGGGCCGCAAGCGCGAGCTGAAGGGCAGCAACAGGACCCCGTCCGCCCCCTCGTCGATCAGCTGCCGCAGCGACTCGGCGAAATCGGCCGTGGCGACCCGCTGCCCGCTTGGCGCCAGACGCTGTGCCCGCAGGCTGTCCAGACAGGCCTGGCGTTCATAGTCCGCTGCCTCGCCATGGAGCAGCACGGCGATCCGCTGGTCCGCTACCTGCTCGGGAAAGGCCGGCGGACGCTGGTGCAGGGCGAACCACTGGGGGTAATGGCCAAAGCCGGCACTGCGCGGACAACGTTGAGCGTAGTCCTGGGCCAGGCGCAGGGCGAGTTCACGCAGCTCGGGCGCGGCCTGCTCCGGCCAGCCGGCGGCCACCAGGGCGCCAAGGCCTTCGGCCCGGCAGCAGACGAGGATGGGGCTGCCGGCCAGCGCCCGGCCCTGCGGGTCTTCGATATGGATTTCGTGACGCTCGCCATCCGCCAGCGTCCAGGGCAGTTCCAGACGGAAACCGTGATCGGCGTCGGGACGATAGCTGAGGGCGGGGTGCCAGAGGTCGGCGCGACCGCGGGCCAGGATCCGATCGGCCAGCCGCGCCCGCACCTCCAGGTGCGTCCCTGGCGTCTCCGCGGACCACAACCAGCCGGTCACCGCCAATCCACCGCCATACCAGACCTGGCTGCCGGGCACGGCCGCCTCGACGGGCGCCTCGCGGGGCAGCTCCAGGGGATCGCCGACACGCGGGCCACCGTTGGCGACGCGCACGACAATCTGGCGCGCGTCGGCCAGCCAGGTGTCGCGCAGCTGCAGGGCAAAGCCGTGAAAACCATCGCCAAGGCAGGGACCGCTTTGATATTCGTCGGCGCGCACCAGGGCCACGCTGGCCCCATCGACGAGCACCTCGAGCGCGAGTCTGAGGTCCGGCTGGGCGAGGTCGCAGGCCCAGCCCTGAAGCACGCCCCCGTGCAACCCTTCGATACGTCCTTCGATATTGGCGGCGCCGGACCGAGCAGAATCATTCATGGAGAAAACCGAGAGGAAAGACTTCGTTCAACACTGCCGCCAGGGCTGGCGGCAGTGCACTGAGGCGCTGGGCGCCGGCCTCGTGGGCCACCCGGTCTGCCGGGGCGTGCAAGACCAGCCCGGCGGTACGGGCGCGCTCGGGGGCCCACCAGGTGGTGGTCGGAGCCTGCTCCAGACTGAGGACCAGGGTGCATCCCGCCAGCGCTGGCAGCCGCTGCGGCGCGATGCCGGGAACCTCGGGAAGCATCCGGACATTGCCAATGGCCAGCAGCGTCGTTGTCCAGGGTGAGGAATCGCCGAGCAGGAACCGGCACTTCAGGCCGCGCTGCCGACAGCGGCGCAAGACCATCAGCCAGCGCTGCGCCAGGCCCGGTGCCTGCAGAAGATCGCCGATCAGCACATTGCCCAGCTCCGTCCGCGGTGACGCCGGCTCGGCCCTGGGCGCGGCCAGCTGAATGACCGGCACTGCCGGACAACGCAGCTGCAGGGACGTCGTCAGGGCCGCGTAGGGCGTCACCAGCGCCCTGGCCCGCTGCAGGAACAGCGCAGCGGATTCCAGCAAGGGCGAGGCAAAGTCATCGCTGCCCTGTACCTCATAGGGAATGTTCAACTGCAGCGGCAGCGCCCGCAGCGCATCGGGGCAGTCCGCGGCCTGCAGATAGCGCAACCGGGCCGGAGCCAGCTGCCCAAGATCCTCCAGCAGCAGATCGGCCTGGGCGGGCAAGCGATAGTCCAGCAGCAGAGGCAAGCCGTAGCCATGCAGGCGCAGCTCGATGAGCAACTGGCCGTCGTGCTGCCGATGGGCCAGGGTGCAGGCCGGCGGCTCCCCGCCCGCCAACGCCTGCCGCGCGAAATGGCTGGCCGATGCGACCTGGGCGACGATGCCCGCCGTCGCGATCCGGGGGCCGAGCAAGACCAGGCGCGCACGCTGCAGACGATCTCGATAGGACCGTAGTGGATCCTGCCGGCGGTAGCGCTCGAAGGCGCGATCAGCCGCGGGATAGCGCTCGCGCAGCAGCGCATTGTTGAAGGCGACCCGCGCCAGTTTCTCCTGGCCGAAGGAGACCCCACCCTGGTGACCGACGAAGACCCGATGGGCCGCCAGATGCCGCCAGCCACGCTCGCGGGCACGCAGGCACCAGTCGGTCTCTTCGCCATAGCCCCGCTGGAGATGGAGTTCATCGAGCAGGCCGACATCGTCCAGCGCGGAGCGTCTGATATAGAGGCAGAAGCCACAGCCCACCTCGACCTCGGGCGCCGGCTCGTCGCTCGCCGCCGCCTGGGTGTTGAGGGCCTCCAGCTCGTCCGCTGTCGGCAGCGGATGGCCCTCGCAGGGGGCTGGAAAGCTCAGCAGCTCACCGTTGTTGCTGAACGGCGTGGCGGTCGCGGCGTCCGGGCGCTCCTGGACGGTCCCGCGCAAGAGGTCCAGCCAGGCTCCGGCGACCAGGGTATCGGCGTTGAGCCAGACCACGTCGCGCCGGCCATGCAGCGTCATGCCGCGATTCATGTTCCTGATGAAGCCCAGGTTGACCGGGCGCCGGTGCAGCTCGATGTCACCCGCCGCGGCCAGGGCCTCCAGCGCCTGGATCAGGTGCGCATCCCGGCTGGCATCATCGAGCACGACCAGCTGCATGGGCGTGCGATTGGCCGCCCGGCTGCGCAGGACACTTTCGATACAGGCCAGGGCGGCCGTCCGCCCCTCATAGACCGGTATCAGCACATCGACGACCGGATCAGGCGCCTGCCCGGACGAGATCGCGGGGGTCGGGACGCTCAAGACACCGGTGGCCAGAGGACTCCCACTCAGGTCCTGGCCGTCCGGCCACTGCAGCCGCAGGCTTGCGACATCCTCGGTCAGCTGCAGACGAAAGCCGCCATGAGCACCGGCATTGCCCGCCTCCGCCAGGAGCGGACAGGATTGTCTGGCTAGCAGAAGGCTCGGCGCTTGCCCCTCCAGCGTCAGGGTCAACCGGGGGGACTGCCGAAGGTGGCGGGTATCCAGAGCCCAGCCATGGATTTCCCGGCGCAGCGGATCGAATTCCACCTGTCCCCAGCAACCCGGCGGCAGATGCGCGAGCAGCAGACCCAATTCGGCGGCACTGCCGGCATAGGGCAATTCGGCCGCCAGCTGTTCATTCCTGAATCCTGGCAAGGCGATCAGGGCGCGCAGGCGCAGGAGACGGACCGCAGCGGTCGTGCGCGCGGGATTGGCCGGCGCCGACAGCAGGTCGAAGGCAGTCTGGTGTTCACCCTTCGCCAGCAGCACATGGCCCAGCAGGGCCCAGACCTCGCCCTGTGGCCCGAGCCGGGTAGCAGCCTCGGCCAGGGCCAGGAAGGCGTCTTCCAGCCGGCCTTGCTGCAGGGCCTCCAGCCCTTCGGATACCAGGGCCGCCGGACGCTGATCGGAGATGCGCAGGGCCAGCGCGAGACGCTCGGCGGCGGTCTCCAGGCAACCGGCTTCCCGGAGTGCCTGATAGTCCTCCATGAGCGATGCAGAGCTCAAGATCGAAACTCCCGTGCAAGGGTCCGTAACGACGAGAACCCCCGGCCAGGCGCCGGAGGTTCTCTAGCGGGGATGAGGCGTCAGACCTGGCCAGCGATGACCAGCACCCCGGTGTCGTGCTGCTGGGCCTCTGCCGAGCCGACGATGCTTACCACCACCGAGGCCCGCGAGGCGCCATCGGCCAGGGTGCTTTCCCAGTACGCCAGACCCGCCGCATCGGCGCTGCGGCCGAGCATGTTCTGGTAGAGGGACTGCACGAAGGTCGCGTCGAAGGCGCCGCCCATCTTGTTCTGGTACTCGCTGGAGCCCAGGAAGGCGCCGGCGATGGCCGTCACGTTGCCGCCATTGGCCGCGACGTTGTCCAGCCAGTAGTGGGTACCCGCCTGATCGGCACTGCGGCCGAGCAGGGCCTCGTACATCCGGACCGCGCTCGCCTGCGTTTCGGTGGCGGTCACCGTCAGGGAGCTCTTGCCATCGGCGTCGGTGAAGAAGGTGACATCCTTCGCCATGACCACGCCCGGTGCGGTGCTGGAAGTGCTGCTCAGGGTGACAGTGCCATCGCTGCCGACCTTGACGCCGTAGTCGGTCAGCTTGCCGTTCACCACCACGACGTCAAAGCCGGCACCGCCGTCGATGGTGTCCTTGCCATTGCCGGCATAGACCACGTCGTTGCCGGCGCCGGTCTTGACGGTGTTGACCCCGCCATGGAGCACCACGGTGTCATTGCCGCCCGCCAGGGTGATGGTGTCGTTGCCGGCCCCGCCATCGATGTAGGTGCTGACGTTGTCGGTGACCGTGAGCGTGTTGCCGCCGGTCCCACCGACGATGACCCGGCCGAAATCAGCGGTATTGACTGGTGCGTCCTTGATCACCTGCTCGGATTGCGCGGTCTGGGCCGAGGCGCCGAAGGTCACGGTCACGGTGGCCTGGGTGTCGAACACGAAGGCATGGGCATTGGCCAGCGCGTTCGGGATAGTCAGGGTCACCTGGCTACCGCTGGAGCCCAGGTTGTCGAGCAGGACCAGTTGCGGTGCCACGGCTTCGCCGTTGCTGTTGTGGACGGTATTGACGGTGCTGCCGTCGTACTTGGTCACCGCGACGTTGGCGTTGGCACTGGTCGAGCTGTTCAGGCCGAGTACCGAGGAAATGGCTGCCAGGGTATTGGAGCTCAGCGAGCTGGAGGTCAGGGAGTTCTGGACGGATTGAGCGCTGACGGGCTGATCGTATTGCATGGTTAAGTCTCCTGAAGCGCTTCTTCACGAAAGGCGCACATCGAACGGTGGGGGTCATGACCATCCCAGGGAGACTGGTAGCGGCAAGCGTTCATCTCGACGCCAGGGTTGATCGATACGTGCAGCGCGGTCAGGAAGGCATTCGCCGGGGCGACGCACTCCTCACCGGGCAAAAGGGGTTGTGGCGCCTGACCGGCAAAACCGGCCCAGGCCTCGAGCCGATAGTCGGCCCGGCGCGGACCGACCAGGGCAATGGCGATCGCGGTGATGGGGAGCTGCCCACTCGGACTGCCGAGAAACTGGCCGGTGGTGACCGCTGGCTGCTGCACGCCGGCGATCTGGCAGGCATAGGCGAGATCGATCCCTTCGGGCCGCCCGGGCCAGTCGATGCAGAAGCCTCCCAGGGGCTGTGCGGTCCTGGGGTCGCCCAGGGTCGAGGCGTGGACGCTCTGGATACCTGGCGCGAAGTGTCCGGTCAGCCTGAGTGCGACGGCTGTCGGCCGGCCCCCGTCGTGGCTGACAACAACCTTCACTGGCGGCGGGCGCAGGATCGCCTCGGAGGTATCGATACGATCGATCCGCAGGTCGATGGTCTGGCAGCCGGCTCCTTGCAACTGATACTCGGTGATCAGCAGCGTCCCGCAGCCGTTCTTGACGCGGATGATCAGGGTATCGCCCAGCCGCGCCAGGGTATTGCGCACCACGCTTTCGCCAGGGAAGAAATCGACGGTGCTCTTGCCGATCAGGGTCGGTTGCAGGCTGATCAGGCAGGGGCGCTCGGCATCGTGCAAGGAGGCATAGCGCGCGATGTACAGGCCCGGCTCCAGGCTCAGCAAGCGAGTCCTGAAGGTGAAGTCCTTCTGATCCTGCACCTGATTAGCCTCGCTACGGTTATGGTCATTAACGCTCAGGGCGCTAAGATCACCCGAAAATTGTGACGAACATCACATTTATCGCGATAAACCGATAAGCGGGCAACGAGCGGTAACAAACGGCTCTTCTTCCAGGTGTAACCAGCCCCCTTTCCACCCAGAAGCCCGTGCTAGAGCGGTATAGACAGACTAAAAAATTGTGACTGGATATGTCCCGTTTTCGCTGCATCTCACTTTCGGCTACCCGGGGAGGCCAACCGCACAATGCGAAGAATGGAGGTATGGAGGCAGGTGGGCCGAACGCGAGTTGGCGCTTGGGCCAAGGCAGGCGCTCGCTAGCACGTCCAGGCGCTACGGTAGGCGTTCAGGCAGAGGCAGGGAGCGAAAGAGAGAGATCCGGCAGCCGTACCGGTTGCATCGTAACCAGGGTGTCGTTGCATGGACGCCGACACCCGGTTGCCGCTGCGAGAGATTCAGCCGCGCTCGGCGTCTTCCGGTTTGAGTCCGGTCTTGCGCGTCTCGTCGGGCTTGGGCACGGTCAGCCAGGCATTGATGCGCTGGATGTCGGCATCCTTGAAGTCACCGCTCCAGCGCAGCAGGACCAGCTGGTTGGTGATGAAGTCGTATTGCGCACGCAGGTAGTCGCGCCGGGCGCTGTACTCCTGGCGCACCGCATTCAGCACGTCCACCGCGGTAGCTGCACCGAAGGAGAAGGACTTCTCGCTCGCCTCGCGCGCCTTGACCGCCGAGTTCAGCGCATTGCGCGATGACTCGATCTTGCTCAGGCTGGCAAAGCTCTTCAGGTAGGCGGTCTTGGTTTCCTTGACCACCTGGCGCCGCACCGCTTCGTAGTCTTCTTCGGCCGATTCCTGGGAGCCATACAGACTGCGCGTCCGGGCGCTCACCGAGCCACCGCTGTAGATCGGAATCTGCAGATTGAGGCTGGCCGAGTAGGTATCGACGACATCCGCGGCGATGACGTTCTCGTAGGCGAAGTCACTGCGTTGCGCCCCGAACTGCAGACTCAGGGTGGGCAGATGGCCGGCCTTGGCCTCACTGACGGCGTACTCGGCCGAATTCAGGGCTTCCTGCTTGGCCTGCAACGCCGGATTGTGATTGATGGCCGACTGCACCCAGTCGGTTTCCGTACCCGGCAACGCGGTAAAGAGGGTGCGGTCATCGATGCGCTTAAAGGGCTGATAGATGTCCCGCCCGACCAGCTCGGCCAGCGCTTCGCGCGTCACCTGGATCTGGTTCTTGGCTTCGATTTCCGCGGTCTTCAGGCTGTCCACCCGCGCGGACAGCTGCAGCTTGTCGGTGATGGTCGCCAACTGCCGGTCGAACAGCGCCGAGACGCTGTCGAGGTTGCGCTGGGTCGCCTGGCGCTCGGCGGTGGCCAGCTCCAGTTCATCCTCGGCCGCCAGGGCGGCGAAGTAGCGCTGGACCACGTCCGCGGCGGACTGGATGCGGGTGTCTTCGGCCAGCGAGCGATACTGCTTGGTGAGCTCACTGTACTTCTTGAAGCCACGCCAGGCGGCCGGGTTATAGATCGCCTGGGTCAGACTCAGGTTGTAGGTCTGACCGTCGTAGAACAGCGTCTGGGGACCTTCGGTGCGCTTGATGCGACTGGTGGAGGCGCCGCCGCTCAGCTGCGGCAGCATCTGGCCGAAGGCACCGTCCTGCTGCCCCTGACTGGCCTTGACCTGGGCATCCGCGCCACCGATGCGGGGATCGGATTCCATGGTCTTCTGGTACAGCTGCCAGAGATCCAGGTAGGCCGCCGGCTCATGGGTGGCGACAGGCGCCGCCTGACCCAGCAGCGGCAGGGCCAGACCCAGGGCGAGAAGCAGTCGGGCGGGCTTGAACATCGCCTTACTCCTCGATCATCGAACGCGCCATGGCATTGCGCGCCGGCTTGAGCAGATAGTTGAGCAGGGTACGGGCGCCGGTGTTGATCAGCACCTCGGCCGGCATGCCCGGCACCAGCTCGCGACGACCCAGGTCGGCGCGGCCCTTGTCGGTCAGGGTCACGCGTGCCAGGTAGTAGGGCGCACCGGTCCGCTCGTTGGTGAAGCGGTCGGCGGAGATATAGACGACTTCGCCTTCCAGGATGGGGGTGGTGGCGTTCTTGAAGGCGCTGAAGCGCACCTCGGCCAGCTTGCCCAGTTCGATACGGTCGATATCGTTCGGCTGCACCTCGACCTCGACCAGCAGGTCGGCACCGAGCGGCACGATGTCCAGCAGGTGGGTACCGGGCGCCACGACGCCGCCGATGGTATGCACCGCCAGGCCCATGACCATGCCGTCGACCGGCGCCTTGATCACCGTACGGTTGACGAGATCCTGCAAGGCCCCTACCCGCTCGCGCAGCTCATAGATGCGCGACTGGGTCTCGGCCAGCTTGTTGGCCACGTCGGATTTGAATTTCTGGGTGGTCTGCAGGATCTGCAGCTTGGTTTCCCCCATCTGCACCTTGGCGCGGGCGATGGCCGATTGCTGATCGGCGATCTCGGCCTGCAGGCGCGACAGGTTGCGCTCCTGGTCGCGCAGGCGCTCGTTGTTGACGTAGCCCTGCTTGAGCAGCTCGCTCAGGTCCTTGATCTCGCTGCCATAGGACTGCGAGAGACCCTGCTTGCTCTGGATGATCGCCGAGAAGCCGCGGATCTGCTGCTCGAGCTCGGCGCTTTTGTTCTTGAGGACGTCGATCTCACCCAGGCGCGCATTGCGCTGGGCGATGAAGATCTGCCGTTCGCTGTTGCGGGCTTCCTGGACGCGCTTGTCATCCTCGGGGAAGTCGCTGGTGCCGAAGGTCACGTCGTTGCGATCGTCGCGCTCGGCGATCAATCGCGCTTCCAGCGCCTGGGAGGCGATCAGTTGGCTGCGCGCCGCTTCGAGCTGGGCACGGGCCTGGGTATCGTCCAGGCGCAGCAGGACATCGCCGGCCTTGACGTGGTCACCGTCGTGGACCATCAGCTCCTTGACGATGCCGCCTTCCAGATGCTGCACGGTCTTGCGCGAACTCTTGATGGTCAGATAGCCCTGGGCGAGCACGGCGCTGTCGAGCGGGGCCAGGCCGGCCCAGAGACCGCCCAGGCCAAAGACGACGATCAGGATGATGTAGCCCAGTCGACGGACCGGCTTGTCGGAAATCTTCAGGCCCTCGGCCTCGGCTTCAGCGAGATACTGGGTATTCATCAGGCCATACCTCCCGATTGCTCAGTGCTGCCATCGGTTTTGGGCAGGGACTCGGTTTCAGCAGCGGCCACGGGCGTTGCCGCGGGGCGGCCCTGCAGTTGCGCCAGGACCTGATCACGCTGGCCGGACATGACGATCTGGCCATCGTTCATCACGATGAGGTTGTCGACGTAGGCCAGGACGCTCACGCGGTGGGTCACGATGAACAGCGTCGCGCCGGTCTGCTTGAGGCGCAGCAGCGCCGCGCCCAGGGCCTTCTCGCCCGCCTCGTCAAGGTTGGAGTTGGGCTCGTCCAGCACCACCAGCCGCGGATTGCCATAGACGGCGCGGGCCAGGCCGATGCGCTGACGCTGACCTCCAGAGAGGGCACCGCTATTGGCGCCGATGATAGTGTCGTAGCCCTGGGGCAGGCGCAGGATCATGTCATGCACCCCGGCCAGTTCAGCGGCCTCGACCACGGCCTTGGCATCCACCTGGCCAAAGCGGGCGATGTTGTCGCTGATGCTGCCGTCGAACAGTTCGATGTCCTGCGGCAGGTAGCCAATGTACGGACCGAGTTCCTCGCGCTTCCACTGGGCGATGTCGGCGCCGTCCAGGCGCACCTTGCCGCTCTGCGCCGGCCAGATGCCCAGCAGCGCGCGCGCCAGGGTCGACTTGCCCGCCGCGCTGGCACCGAGAATGCCGACCGAGGCACCCGCGGTGACGTTGAACGAGATGCCCTTGAGGATCGGCTGAAAGGCGCCAGGCGGCGTCAGGATCAGTTGCTCGACCGAGATATTGCCCTTGGGCGCCGGCAGCGACATGCGCGGCGGCTCGGCCTGCACGTTGCGCATCATCTCGTTGAGGCGGGCGTACTGGCCGCGGGCGGAAATGAAGCCTTTCCAGCTGCCGATCATCAGATCGATAGGCGCCAGGGCACGGCCCAGCAGCAGGGAACCGGCGGTCATCAGACCGGGTGTGATCTGGTGGTCGATGACCAGCCAGGCACCCAGGCCGAGGATCAGCGACTGCAGCACCATGCGCAGGGTCTTGGACAGGTTGCTCAGGGCGCCGCCGTGCTCGCTGGCACGCGCCTGCAGGCCCAACACGTGGGTATTGCGCTTGCGCCACTGCTTGAACAGGCTGGGCATCATGCCCATCGAGGCCACTACCTCGGCGTTGCGCAGGTTCTTGCTGGTGAACTGGGTTGCCCGGGCGTTTTCCTGGTTCGCCTCGGCCAGCCGCTTGCCGGTCAGCTTCTCGTTGGCATAGGCCAGAAGGATCAGCAGGATCGCGCCGAGCACAGTGAGGGCGCCGAACAGCGGGTGGAAGAAGTACATCACCGCGATGTAGATCGGCAGCCAGGGAGCGTCGAAGAAGGCGAACAGCCCTTGCCCGGTCAGAAATTGGCGCAGACCCGTCAGGTCATTGAGCGGTTGCGCCGAGGCCTGGGCGCCGCCGGTGTAGAGTGCCTGCTTGAAGCTGGCGTCATAGAGGCGCTCGTTGAGCACCAGATCCAGGCGGGTGGAAACCCGCACCAGGATGCGCGAACGGATCCATTCCAGAGCGCCGTAGGTCGCCATCAGCAGCAGCATGATCAGGGTGAGCATCACCAGCGTGGTGATGCTACTGCTGCTCAGGACGCGGTCGTAGACCTGCAGCATGTAGAAGGAGGGGACGAGCAGCAGCAGGTTGATGAAGAGGCTGAAAAAGCCGACCGTTAGAAAGCTGCCCTTGCAGGCAATCAACGCCTGCTCGAGATCTGTCTTGGGTTTGGATTGCATGCAGATACCAGCGGGGACAAGAAGGAACAAAACCGCAGGGTGCGGACTCTATCACAGGTTTTTGAGGGGTGTTCCCCCTACCCGCGGAGCCCGCGATCCTACCCGATGACCGGGGCCAGAGCCTTAAGCCTGTCTTACGTCCGGGGTCTCGACGGCATCGCTGGCCTGCAGATGGCGCTGCTGCAGGATGCCCTGGCGGGTGCGCTCCACCAGCTGCAGCGAAGCTTCGCGCCAACCGACCCAGGCCCAGTCCTGCAGCGGACGTGCGGACGGGAAGGCACCTTCGGCTTCGTAGCGCTCCACCTGAGCGGCCAGGGACGCCGGATCCTGCAGTTCGAAATAGGCCATGAAATCCCCACCCACCTCGCGGAACACGGGGATGTCGCTGGCCATGGCCGGCAGGCCGCGCTGCATGGCTTCCACCAGCGGCAGGCCAAAGCCTTCCACATAGGAGGGGAACACCAGGGCCCGGGCATGGGCATAGGCGTATTCCAGGCTGGTGTCGTTGGCGCCGTTGAACATGAACAGCCGACGCTTGTATTCCGGATGGGTCTTGATGCGCTCGATCAGCGCCTCGGTCTTCCAGCCCACCTTGCCGATGATGCACAGGCGCACATCGGCGCCCCTAGCCCAGAGCAGGTCGAAGGCATCCAGCAGATAGGCGTGGTTCTTGCGCGGCTCGATGGTGCTGACCATCAGGTACGCCGGGGTCTTGCCGTCGAACAGGCGCTTGAGCTCCGGATCGCAGGCCGCGCCGCTGCCATTCAGATCGAGCTCCGAGCCCAGCTGGAAGTAGCCGTGCCACTGGCGCTCGGCCGCGGCGCCGCGGCGCAGGCGCAATTCCGCCTCGACTTCCTGGCTGATGGTCTGGGAGATGGCCATGAAGCCGTCCGCGGTGCGGGCGATCCAGTCGAACCACTCATCGAAGACCTTGACCAGGTGGTTGTCGCAGAACTGCGGATGGGTGAGCGGGATCAGGTCGTACATCACCGAGACGATACCCACGCCACGCGCCTTGAGCGATTCGGCGAGCTTGAAGAAGTCGGCGTGCCAGGAGGAATCCAGCAGCACCAGCTGGTCGCCGGGCTCGATGTCCAGGGGAGTGGCGCGCTCGGGCTCTTCACCCGCCTTATAGTCCTGCTCGCGCAGGATGTTCAGCGGCCACTGGATGACCTGGCTGGTCGCGCGGCACGGCCAGTACCACAGGCGGCGCAGCAGCAGCGAGCGGTCGGCGTACGGCAGCTTCTGCTCGACACGGTCGTGCCAGCGCCAAAAGCGATCCTGCAGGCGGTCCAGGCGGCCGATCCACTGCCGGCGACGGATCCGGCCCTCGTCGACTTCCAGCGGCTCCAGGCTGTTCACCCGGTAGAGCTGATCGTGCTTCATCATGACCGGAATGCACTCGACCGAGGGTTCCAGGTGCGGCAGCTGCTTGATGACGTTACGCACCACCCGCTGGATACCGGAGTTGTCGGAAGGGTGTTCGTAGACGTAGGTGCATTCGATCAGTAGACGCATGGCAACTCGCAAATCCTCGCTAGGCCCGGGCAGGCCTGCCAGAGAAGGGCCGATGGAAGGCCGAAATGAAGGAGCGCCAACCGGAAAACTGCGGGGGCCGGCGTCTGGATCCGTAGGGCCAAAATTGGCGGGCGATTATAAGGCCCAGGGCACACAGAGCCCAGCCCGGTCGTCTCGGCAACGTCAGGGCCGGTCATAAAACTGCTACCAGACGTGGACTAATCGTGGTCAGCCCGGATAATGCGTGCCTTTGCGCCAGGGGCGCGGCGATCGCGACGTCCCCGACGTATCCGGACCACCACGCCTCTGGCGGGCATTCCCTGACGACCCGCGTGCGTGTCTTTGACGGGTGCTTCAACCTCAGCTGTCGAGCGAACATGAAGGTCTTCGTTTCCATCAATGTGCTCAAGCCGCCGATGACCGGCATTGGGCGCTACACCCTCCATCTGCTGGAAGAGTTGCTGGCCGATCCGGCGGTGGAAGACGTGAAGGGCTTTGGCGACGAAGGTTTTCTGGATCGCGAGGCCTTGCGGCAGAAGGTAAGCGCGCTGGGGCAGGCACTGCCGCCCTCCTCCATGCATCGCGGCCTGGGGAAATTGCGGCGCTGGCTGGGGCACCGCCCCTGGCTGCGCCGCCTCTATCGTCATCGTCTCAACAGCCGCTTCCTGCAGGGCAAGGCGCAGCTTGAGGGCTACGTCTACTGGGAGCCGGGCTACTACATGCTGCCGCTCAACGGGCCCAGCGTCGCCACGCTCTATGACCTGTCGCACATCCGTCACCCCGAGCTGCATCCGCCGGCGCGGATCGAGGAGATGCGCCGGCTCATCCCCGATACGCTGGCCCGCGCCACCCGCCTCATCACCATCTCGGACTTCACCCGCCGGGAGTTGCTCGCAGAACTGAAACCTACCCAGCCGATCGATCTGGTCAGCCCAGGCGTTTCGCGTGGCTATGCCGAGGTGTCGCCCGAACAGCGCCAGGCCTGTCGCCAGGCCTACGACCTGCCGGAACACTTCACGCTCTCGGTCGCCACGCTCGAACCGCGCAAGAATCTGGCGGAGCTGCTGAAGGCATTCGCGCTGCTGCCCCAGTCGCTGCGCCAGCGGTTTCCCCTGGTACTGGCCGGCGCCCCCGGCTGGGACAGCGCGGAGTTGCAGCAGCTGATCGAACAGCTCAGCGCGGCCCATGAGCTTCGCTACCTGGGTTATGTGGATCAAAGGCACATGCCTGCGCTCTATGCCAATGCCACCGTGCTGGTCTATCCCTCGCTGTACGAGGGCTATGGCATGCCCGTGGCCGAAGCCATGGCTACTGGTTGCCCGGTGATCACCTCGAATGTCAGCTCCATGCCGGAGGTGGCGGGCGATGCTGCCCTGCTGATCGATCCGCGCGACCGCGGTGCTATCGCCGGCGCCTTGCAGCAGGTACTGGAATCCGCTGAGCTGCGCGCGCGCCTGGCAGCGGCCGGGCGCCAGCGCACCGCTGACATGCACTGGGCCGCGCGGGCGACGGCCCTGCGAGAGAGCCTGCTCGCCGCGCAACGAATGACCTGAGCCAGGGCTGCTGCCCTATGACGGATCTCGCGGCTTGAAGACCAGATCGCCCTGATCGCTGGTCTTGCAGACGAACCCTGTGGGCAGTCGTGGTCGCCAGCCAGGACACTGGCCTGGCGCAAGCAGGTAGAGGTTGTGCGGATCCAGGGCCAGCGAAGCGGCCAGATCCATGAGTTTCAGTTGCTGATGTCGCCTGGCCTTCTGGTCCATCCGCGCGAACCAGCCGAAATTCATGTTCAGGCCGTGGGTCGCAGCGAATTCACCGACCGGCAGCCAATAGGGCACCAGTTGCTCCGGCTGCAAGGCGATGATGCTTCTATAGCCGGTGGTGACTTCGCTCCAGGGCGACTGGGTGAGCCTGACTTCCTGGGCATGGCTTTGCTGCAGGCTGGCGATCAGATAGCCGCGCAGGCCGCCCAGGTCCCAGACCTGAATGCACAGCGCCAGCAACAGGATGGGCGTGGCTCTTGCCCCCGCCCGCCGCCACAACAGCAGCATCGCCCAGGCCATCAGCCCGTAATACACCGGCCAGAAGAAGCGACCGGATGCGCGAAAGGTATTGGCGAAGGCCAGGACATTCTCGGGCAACGGATAGGTGAACCAGGTCAGCCCCTGCCGGGACACGACATTGGACAGGGCGAAAACGGTCAGCCCCAACGCCAGCAGCACATAGGGCTCGCGCAACAGCGCCTGCCTGGCACCCACCACCGTCGCGCCCCTGATCGCCTCCAACGCGCAGTAGGCGATCAGCAGCAGCATGCCCAGGCCGAGGAAGTTGAAGCCTTCCAGATTGGTCAGGTCATTGTTGTTGGCGCGCAGGATCTTGGAAAAGAAGGCATAGCCCGGATTGACCGGCGCAAAGAGATCCATGCGGTAGAGGCCGAAGCCGTCGGCGATCTGACCACCATTGTGTACGGTGAAATAGCCGGCCGCCTCCATGGCCAGCGCCACCAGGAGCGTCCCGGCGACCAGGGAAAGGGCGATGCCCCTGGTATCGCGATTCAGCTGCCAGTCCCGAACCATGGCCGCGATCCAGATCGCCAGCGTCATCGCCAGCAGATAGGCGTGTACCCAGGAGGCCAGTACCAGCAGTACCAGCCAGGCATAGCGCTGAAAGCGTGGAGCTAGGTACAGATAGAGACCGGCCAGCAACAGCCAGTGCCCGGACAAGGCGAAGTGCCCGGTCATCCTGAAGAGATAGACCGGGGCAATGGCGAAGAAGAGCGCGCAGACCAGCGAATACAGCGCCTGGCCGGTCAGTCGCAGGGCAACCAGATAACCGAAGACCGCCTGCAGCAGGCAGCACAGCAGCAGCCAGATGCCGGTGTACTGGAAGGCGTCAGGCAGCCAGGCATTGAGTGGCTTGAACAGAAAGGCCATGAGCGGTATCGAATCGGTATAGACGATCGAACTGCTCACCTCCATGCCGAAGGGATAGTTCTTGCCCAGGGGCCACTGCCAGAGCGGCGTGCCGCGGAAGAATTGCCAGCCGAGCCAATGCTGGGCGGGATCACCGGCCATCAGCCAGCCAACCTGAGTCGGATCGAGGATGGCGCCACCGGTGTAGCGGTAGAAGACCAGCACACCGCACAGGGCGGCGAGCGCAAGAAACAACCCTTTTTTAAAACCGTAACTCATGAAAACGATCTGTCCCTGAAAAAAACGCTAGCGCGGCGCCTGGCATCGCTCGAACAAGGCCGGACTCAGCAGACTGGCCAGCCGCTGGGTATGCTCCAGTCGCGTCTCCGCGGTGAGATGGTAGTTGGTGTCGAAGAACGCCTCGGCCGGGTACATGAAGGCCAGGGGTTCGCCCACATAGATGAGGCCATGTCGAGCAGCGGCCTCGGGAAGCTCCTGGTAGAAGGCCCGCTCGACAGGATCCTGGTGATAGGACTCGCGGTCGAGCATGGCCGGCGGCACGAAGACAGCGCAGCCGCCGGCGGCATGGACTTCATTGGCGAAGGCCTGCCACAGCGCCCAGCTGCCGTTGAAGGCCCCGGCCTGGGCACCGTAGTGCTGCACGGCGGAATCCCGGGCACCGGCGAAAAGCGCCTCACTGCGCTGTTCGCGGGCACTCACCAACTGGTCGCCGTTGGCATCCAGATGATGGGCACCGTAGAGGCCAGCGACCTGGAAGCCGGCCGGCACCCCCTGGTAGCCCTGTACGACGCGCAACAGCGGCGTTTCCGCCAGCAGGCGCACCAGCCTGAGCGGATTCAGGCCATAGGTCACCGGATGGCTCAGCCAGTATTCGAGAAAGACCTGATTGACCTCGAATCTGTCGTGGTACAGCGGATACTCCAGCGGCAGCAGCACCCAGTCCCCTGGCTTGACGGCCTGACGCGCATAGATCAGCAGGTAGGGACTGAGAATGCCAGCGTTCACGCCCAGATTGATCACCGGCCGCTGCAGGGCCTGCGCGAGGGTGGGCGAATGGATGCCAAACATGGCGCCAGAGCCGGCCACGACGACCACCTTGGGCTGTTTGATCGCCTCGGCCTGGGCCAGCTTCTGCCCATAGGCGCCCTCCACCCAGAGGTTGTTGACGAAGGGCTTGCCCAGTTGCCCGGCGACCAGAGCGATCCAACCCAGTGCAAACAGACAGGCTCCCACCAAGAGTCCAGTTAAAAAGCGTCCTGACTTTGAGCGCATGGGGACCTAGAAATTGAAGTAGAGGAACGCCCGATCCGGACGGGCCAACATGGCTTTCATGACCAGCAGCGCAAGCACGGCGGTCAAAACGCCACGCCAGAAAGGCGAAAGGCGCAGCACCAGCTTCAGGCTATAGGGCAGCCAGGCGCACAGCGCCAGCAGCAGCGGAACCGCCAGCCAGAGTCCCTGTTGCAGGTGCAACGAGGCCACTTCCTGCAGCAGCGTATTGAAGCCTGGTAGCGCAGGAGCCTGCCAATGGCCCAGCTCGCCGAACATGCGCAGGGCGTGGCCGAGATCGACCGCGCGGAAGGGGATCCAGGCCAGCATCACCACCAGCAGCGTCAGCGCCCAGGCCAGCGGTGCGGGCAGCCGCCAGGAAGACAGGCGCAGCCAGCCGTGGTTGAGGCAGAGCAAGGCGCCGTGGATGCCGCCCCAGAGCACGAATTGCCAGCCGGCGCCGTGCCAGAGGCCACCCAGCAGCATGGTGATCAGCAGGTTGCCGTACTGGCGGAAGGCACCGTGACGGCTGCCGCCTAGGGGGATGTAGAGATAGTCACGCAGAAAGCGGGACAGCGAGATGTGCCACCGGCGCCAGAAGTCGACGATGGACAGGCTGCGGTAGGGCGAGCGGAAGTTGATCGGCAGTCGGATACCGAACACCAGGCCCAGGCCGATCGCCATGTCCGCATAGCCGGAGAAATCGAAATAGAGCTGCAGGCCGTAGCCGAAGGCGGCGAGCAACACCTGGGGCGCGCTCAGGGACTCCTGCAGATAGAGCGCATCGACGCCCGGCGCCAGGCTGTCGGCCACCAGCACCTTCTTGGCCAGGCCGAAGACGAACAGGGTAAAACCCAGCTTCCAGGCCCAGGGACGTGCCGCGAAGCCCCGTTCGATCTGCGGAATCAGGCTGCTGGGGCGGCAGATGGGGCCAGCGATCAGGTGCGGAAAGAAACTCACGCACAGCAGAAACGCCCGGAAGTCGCCTGGTCGCTGCAGTCGGCCGCGATAGAGATCGACCTGCCAGGCAATCTGCTGAAAGGTATAGAAGGAAATGGCCAGCGGCAGGATGAACTGGCCGGGCAGGCCGACGCCGAACATGCCGGCGAAGAAGCCCAGGTACTTGTAGTAGCCCAGCAGCACCAGGTTGAACACCAAGGCGGCCGTCAGCCAGCCCTTGCTGCGTAGCCGCCATACCCGCAGGCCCAGGGCGTAGTTCACGCCCATGGACAACCAGAGCAGCAGCAGAAAGCGCCAGTCCCAGACCGCGTAGAACACCCAGGACGCCAGGCTCAGGAAGACCGCGGTAGTCGACCAGTCGGCGCGCTTGCGCAGCACCCAGAAGCCCAGCAGGGTCAGCGGTAGAAACAGCAGCAGGAAGGGAAAGGAGCTGAAGATCATCGGCAAAACACGCACTGGATCGCTGGAAATGGCTGCCGCAGAGGTGCAGCCGCTGGATCTTTCGGCCGGCACTCTATCACGAAGCCCATGCCTTGCAGGCTCAAGGCCGCTTGGGGGCCATGCTAGAATTCCGCCCTTTTGCAGGCCGCTCCCCACCCATGCGTATCCTTCACGTATTCAAGACCTACCTCCCGGATACCCATGGTGGTATCGAGCAGGTGATACGCCAGATGTGCGGCGCGACGCGCACGCTGGGGGTGAGCAATCGGATCCTGACCCTGAGCGAACAGCCCACCCCTGAATGCATCGAGGTCGAGGGTATTCCGGTGCAGCGGGTGCGCCAGGACGCCAATATCGCCTCTACCGGTCTGTCTCGCGCGGCCTTCGGCGCCTTCGCCCGGGCGGCGCGCGACAGCGACGTCATCCACTATCACTTCCCCTGGCCGTTCATGGACGTGCTGCAACTGGCGGTGCGGCCGGGCAAGCCCTATGTGGTCAGCTACCACTCGGATATCGTCAAGCAACGCCATCTGCTGCAACTCTATCGCCCCCTGCAGCGCCACTTCCTGAGTCGCGCCAGCCGGATCATCGTCGCCACCGAGCCCTATCGACGCAGCAGCCCGGAGTTGCGCGGACTGGAGGCGCACACCGAGGTCATTCCCTACGGCCTCGATGAAGCCAGCTATCCAGCGCCGTCCCAAGAGTGCCTTGCGCAATGGCGCCAGCGCCTGGGTCCGCGCTTTCTGCTCTTCGTCGGCGTGCTGCGCTACTACAAGGGTCTGCACCTGCTGCTCGACGCCCTGGCCGGCCTGGACCTGCCGCTGGCCATCGTCGGCGACGGACCGGAGCGGGCCGCGCTGGAAGCCCAGGCGCGCCGCCTGGGTCTGCGCAACTGCCACTTCCTCGGTCGCCTGCCGGAAGAAGACGTGGCGGCGCTCTACAGCCTCGCCGAGACCTTTGTCTTTCCGTCGCACCTGCGTTCGGAAGCCTTCGGCATGGCCCTGCTGGAAGCGGCCATGTACGGCAAGCCGCTGATCAGTTGCGCCATAGGCTCGGGCATGAGCGAGATCAACCGGCACGAGCAGACCGGCCTCGATGTGGCGCCCACCTCCGCCGCGATCCGGGAAGCCCTGCTGCGACTCTGGCAGGCGCCGGAAGAGCGGGCACGTTTCGGCGCCGCCGCCCGCGCCCATTTCGAGCGGCACTTCCAGGCAAATCAGCTGGGTGAGCGGCTGTATGCCGTCTATCGTCAGCTGGCGCCTGGCGCCGCCGGCTAGCGGGGCGCCCGGCGAGCGAAGCGCCCCTTAGCGGCTTTCGACAGCCTCACGCCCAGGCGCGCCCATGAGCGCCCCGCCGGCGTTCGTATCCTGATCGACCGCTCGCTCGATCTGCAGACTTTCCAGGCCCATGCCCAGTACGCGACCGTCGGCGCTCAGCCCCGCTTCACGCGGTGAGATGGCATCGGGCAACTCGATCGTCAGCGCGGTGGTCGCCTGCCCCTCGGCCACCGGCCAGGACAGCGACACCTCGCCATTCTGTTGCGCCTGCACTTCCCTGATCGTCTGGCCGTCGGCCTTGAAGATCAGCCGCTGGGTCGGTACCTGCGGGGTCAGGAAAACCCGGTAACGCAGCGTCGCCCGGGTAGTGGCGCCCTGGTTGTGCACCAGCAGGGTCGCCACCCGCCCATCATTCCAGATGCCGAACTCTTCGGGCGTCGACCAGCCGCTGATCAGCAGGTAACCGGCCTTGGACGCGGCCGCCGGCGCAAGCCGTTCGCAGCCCTGGCAGCCCGGTAGACCAGGCGCCAGGACGTTCAGGCCGTCGATCTTGAACAGCTGGTCATTGGGCTTGAGCCGGACGAAGTCGAGGATGTCGCTCTTCAGGACGTACACCGTGTCGTCGTCATAGCGTGCGGACGACAAGGCTTGCAGCGTCTTGAGGTTGAGGCTGTCCTGCTTGCTCTCGCTCGGGCGAGCCAGCACCGCGGAATCGGTCATCAGTCCCTGCCGACTCGCGACAAAGGCCAGGGCCAGGCGGTCAGCCGCATCGTTGGTGAAGGGTACATAGCGCAGCGTGGCGTAATGACCGAGTTCGTTGCTCCAGAAATCGCTGCGCAGCGCCGCGGTGACATCCGGCGAATTGAAGAAGTAGAAATTCTCGCGCTTGAAGCCCTTGCTGATGTCGCCGGCCTGAGCGACCAGGGCGACCGCCAGAACCGCCAGGGCGACCGGCCTGGTGCGGTATCTGACCGTCAGATAGACCAGGCCGATCACGGCGAGATAGGTAAGCGGCCAATAGAAACGCGACGAGCCGCGGAAGGTGGACAAGGCATCCAGCAGTTTGCCGGGCAGCGGCACTATCAGATGATGATCGAACAACTGGATGTTGTTGGTCGTGGCAATCAGGAAAAAGGTTATCGCTGCGATCAGCACACTGAGCGAAGTGGCCGTGACGGTAAAACGTCCGAAGCTGCGATAAAGGCTCTTGAGATTGAACAGAACCAACAAGAGGACGCCTATCCCCCAGTAATTGACGGTTTCGAAGTTGCCCAGCCCGAGATAGACATGATCGAACACATAGGACCAGCCATCCGAAATCAGCGGTGACAGCAGATTCGAGTTGTAGGCGCCATAGCCGCCAGCGACGGATACATCATCGACGGTGAAATACCCGGTGGTGTACATCAGTACATAGGCGCCAAGCGCCGCCGCCAGGGCTTCCAGCAATGCGGGTCCACGGCCGGTTGCCCTGGTCACGACGCGGGAGAATAGATTCGCCCCCCAGAGGATCATCACGATCATCGCCAGGTAGAAGTGCGTGAGGCAGGCAACCGCGATGAGCAGGCACCACTTCACGGCCAGATGACGCCGGTCGCGCAGCAGACAGAGATAGATGGCGAACAGGATCAGGAAATGACCCATCAGGTTGATATGGCCGATCCGATGGATCCAGGCCGGATTCAGCAGCACCAGGGCCGCTGCCAGGGACCTGATCAGATAGCTGTCGGAATAGAGCCCGACGACCTTCCAGGTGGCGACCGCACTGAGGATGCAGCAGGCCAGCAACCAGAGGCCGAAATACTGGAAACCCGCCGGCAGTAGCGGTGACAGCAGCTTGAACACCAGGGCCAGCAGCGGATTGGAATCGGAAAAGACGATAGAGCTGCTGATTTCCAGGCCGTAGTAGGGATTCAGCCCCACGACGGGAAAGGTCCAGGGCGCCTTGCGGAAGAAGTCCCAGCCCAGGTAAGCCTGCAGGATATCGCCATGGCTCAACCACTCGACATGGGTCGGGTTGAGCATGTTCACGTCGAAGACGACAGCAAAGAAGATCACGCCGATCAGTATCGGAATGCCATAACTCGCTGCCCGTAGGTGCTTGTTCACTGGTCCATTGCCCTTATTGCTCCACGTTGCGCCCCGAGACTTTGCCGGACCAGGCTTTCGGCCTTGTCCCGTGGGCATTCGCAGAATGCCGGTCTGATGGGTAGCCGTGCATGATCCCTGAATACGAGACAGGGAGATACCGAGGCAATCACACGGGCAGCGCCTGCAAGACGCTATTGGCGACTAGCTATCTGTTAAGCGGAAAAGAGGCAGGCCGCGCTTTTCGAGCGACCAGCGTCCTGTTGTAGCGAGGGAAGTTGCAGAGGGCTCGCCAGGCACCGGAAAGACCCGGTACCTGGCGCGTGGCTATTTGAGCAGCAGGAACATGCCGCCAATGATCGCCAACAGACCCAGGCTCTTGGTCAGGGTGATCGGCTCGGCAAAGAACAGATAGCCGACCATGTAGACCAGGATGAAGGTGCAGGCGGCCATGAAGGGCGCCACCACCGACAGCTCATTGACCGCATAGATGCGTACGGTCAGGACGAAGCTGAGTCCATAGAGCCCCACCGCCAGGATCAGCATGGGGTTGAACACCTGCTGGATCAGCGACGCCGGAACACCACCGCGACCTGCCAGCTTGATGGAGAACTGCGCGCCGACGTTCAGCAGCACCGCCAGCGCGATCAGATAGGCCGCCTTCATGGCTCGCGGCGCCGTTGCGGCTTCTGGATGTAGATCGGTCGGGCCTTGATCTCGTGATAGATCTTGCTGACGTAGTGACCCATGATGCCCAGGCTGGTCATGATCGAACCGCCCATCAGCACCAGCAGCACATTGACGGTGGTGAAGCCACCTTCGGCGGTACCGGTGAATTTCTGCCACAGGGTGACCAGCAGGAGCAGGAAGCCGATGCCCAGAGTCAGGCAACCCAGCCAGGTGACGATCAGCAGGGGGGCGGTGGAGAAGGCGGTGACGTTGTTGATGGCGTAGCGCAGCAGGCTGAGCTTGTTCCAGCGGCTGCCTTCACCCGCGCGCGGGGCGACCTCGAAACCGATGGCGGTGCCTTCCATGCCCAGCCAGTTGATCAGGCCGCGGAAGAAGCGATAGCGCTCGGGCAGCTTCAGATAGAGGTCGATGACTTCGCGATCGATCAGCTTGAAGTCCGAATGGCCTTCGATGTCGAAGCCGGACAGCTTGCGATAGAGCCGATAGAAACTGCGCGCCAGCCAGGCATCCAGAGAAGAGGCGTCGTTGCGCTTGTGCTTGACCGCCTCGACGGCCAGGGCGCCATTGCGCCAGGCTTCCACCATCTGCGGGATCAGTTGGGGGGGATGCTGCAGGTCGGCGTCCAGCACCACGGCAGCCGCGCCGCGGGCATTGTCCAGGCCGGCGTAGATCGCCGCTTCCTTGCCGAAGTTGCGGGTGAAGGCCACCAGGCGGACGCGTGGGTCCATGGCGGCCAGCTCTTCGACCTGAGCGGCGCTGTCGTCCTTGGAGCCGTCATCCACCACGACGAGCTCGAGTTCGTGACCACAGGGTTCGGCGGCGGCCAGGATCTGCCGGAGATTGGCGATGAGCTGACGACCTTCGTTGTAGGCGGGCACTACCAGACTGATGAGCACAGAATTTCCTATATGAGCGAGGCCTGGTGATAGCCGTGAACACCGCTATCACCTGAGCGAGACATGGGCTGTCTCGGCCGATCCGGCCGGTGATTATCCAGAAAAGGCGGCCTCAGGAAAACCGCTTACCCAAGGCGGCGCCGAGCGGGTCAAAGGCCTGTGACCTGACAGACAGTGCCGATGGACTCCTGGCGACACCACTGCGCATAGTGCCCTTGCATCGCCCGCTCGATACGTTCGCGGGGATAGTCCGGACTGTTCGCGCCAAAGACGAACAGTTCGCCCGGCGTGCGCGGCTGGTCCAGTACCTGGGTGCGCTCCGCGCAATGGCCCACGATGCGAGCCAGGAACCCGGTGTTGAGCGGCTTGCCATGCAGCGCCGTGAAGTACTGCAGGAACAGCGCATCCACGGCCGAACCACCGCAACCGTAGTTGGGCAACAGATAGACCCTTTCCGCCTGACTGACCCGACGATCCCACTCGATCCGGTCGTAGCTGAAGTAGGGGCTACGCCCGGCGGCCTCGGCCAGATAGGCACGGTGATGACGCATGTCGACATACTGCACGGCGATCAGCACCAGCAGGGCCAGGCGATAGACCGGATTGACCCGCGTCAGGAAATAGCCGATCGCCACCATCAGCAGAATGTAGCCTACCGGCCAGAAGAACCGGCCGGAACCGCGGAAGATCTTGGTCAGGGGCTCGATGAAGCCTGGCAACGGATACTCGAGCACCACCAGGTTGCTCAGATAGATCCGGTTGGACAGGGCATAGATCGTCAGGCCCACGCAGAGCGCCACCAGCACCCAGTGGTGGCGGCAGCGCGCCAACAGCCAGCGTGGCGAACGCAGCACCATGAACAGCAGCATGCCCAGCAGGGCGACGCCCAGGTAGTTGTGGCCATCGATCTGCATGCCCGTGGCGTCGAGCACCAGGCCTTTCGACGGCAGGAACAGACTCGGCGCCAGCTGGGTACCCAGCAGCGGCGACAGCAGATTCATCGAGGATTCGATGTAGCCGGTTTCCGACGGCGGCAGGCCACTGGCGACATCGAAATATCCCAGGACGTAGAACTCGAGCGCCAGCAGCGGCAAGGGCGCGAGCAGCGCCGCCACGACCCGGAGCCAGGACAGTTCGCCGCGCACACCCACGGCCAGCCAGACCGCCGCATAGAAGGCGAAGACCATGGCCAGCAGATAGGGATGGATGCTACCCGCCAACAGCAGCAGGCCCAGGCTGCCGACGAACAGGCAACGAGGTGCCAGGGTCCGCTGGTCCCAGCGCAGATAGAGACCCAGCATGAAGATGAGCAGGAACTGGGCATGCAGCGCGGCGTGGGGAATACGGATCAGCAGCGACGGCATCATCAGGGCGAACAGGCAGCCCGCCAGCAGGGCCACGGGCGTATAACCGCGATAGACGGCGGCCACATAGGCGCCCGCCACGCCTTGCAGCACATAGCACCCCAGGATCCAGACACCCAGGTAATGGGCATCCGCGGGCAACAGGCCACTGATCAGCTTGAAGGGGATGGCCGCCAGGGGAATGATGTCGGCATAGGCCGCCGAGGCCCCCTCCGGCGAATTGAGCAGCGCCGTGTGCAGCAGCGGAAAACGCCACTGATCGTGGACGAAGGCCCAGATCCCGGTGAGGTGCTGGGTCGGGTCCGTGCGCGTATCGAAGAAGAACCCCGAATGACCGGTGAGGAAATCCAGCGGAAAGAGGCGCGCCACATAGAGCACCCCCAGCAACAGGGCCAACCCGTAGTAGAGGGTACGGCCCAGGGGCCGGTCGAGAACGGCCAGGCGGCCGGTAACAGCAGTCATGAAAGCTCCTGAGCCTTTGAACGATCGCGAACGGCTTGTTGAGCCAGGGCGCGGAACAGCCCGTCGATACGGGTGGAAATGGCTGGCCAGGCGTGACTGCGCAGCCATTCACCCTGCCGCGCCGGCCGCTGGGCGGCCAGATGCTCGCGCAGTCCCGCGGCGATGGCCTGGGCATCGGTGCCGGGCAGCCGGTAGACCGCCTCGTCGACGTCCTCGAAGATGTCCAGCGGCGTGCAGAGCACCGGCTTGCCGGCCAGCAGGCCCCAGCGCACCGCGGCGCTGGAAGACTCCTGGGTGTGCTGGTAGGGAAAGACCACCACCTCGGCCAGGCTCAGCCAGGCCAGGGATTCGCGATCGTCCAGGAAGCGGTCGATCAACCGGGCACGGCCTTCCAGGCCCAACGCCGTGATCCGCTGGCGGCACTCCTCGGCCAGGGCCGCGCTTTCCGGTACCGGGTACTGGGCGTTGACCAGCAGCAGGTAGAGGTCGTCGTCCTCGGCGGCGACCTCGGCGAAGGCCTCGATCAACTGCAGGATGCCCTTGGGCGGCAGCAAGAAGCCGTAACTGGCCACGATGCGCCGTCCGGCCAGGGCCTGGGCCTCGTCCGGCAGCGCCAGCGCCTGGGGCGGCGGCATCACCCCGTGGGGGAACAGCATCAGGTTGTCGGCCAGGCCGAAGTCCTTGAGGCGATTGAGGTCGTGGCTGCTGTGCACCAGCAGGCGACTGCTCTGGCGCAGCGCCAGGCGCAGTTGCCGCAGGCTGCGGTGATCGCCCGGCCGGTCGAGATCGGCGGTGGAATGGAAGGTGACCAGGGTGCGGATACCGCGCCGATGCACCTCGTGCAGGAAGCGGGCGAAGGGCACCAGGCCGAAGAAACCGAAGTTGAACTGGATCAGCAGGATGTCCACCGGCTGACGATCGAGGGCCTGCAGCAGATCATCGAGCGAATCCTGGCCGCCCTGATCCCAGACCCGCTGGATCTCCTGGCCTTCCGGATTGATCAGGGCGACGTGGCGGTTGGCGAACACCTGGGTGGCCGCCAGGGGGCCGGCGATCAGTTGCTGGCTGTAGCCGGCGATACCGCAGGCGCTGTTCCAGGTGGTGACGGTGCCGACCCGGGGCTGCGGCTTGCAGGGCGGCAACGCCCGGACCCGGGCGATGGCGGCCTGGGTGCGGCGGGCGACCTGTTCCCAGGTGTAGTCCCGGCGAATCAGGCGGTCGGCCCGCAGCAGGCGCGAGCGCACCAGGGCCTGCCAGCGGCCTTCGCGGCGCGCGGCGGCGAAGTCGGCCAACAGCCGCGCCAAGTGATCGGTATCCGGCTCGGCCCACAGCGAGCCGCTCAGCTGCATGTGGGTCTGGGCGCGGGTAAAGCGGTAATCGATGAGCCAGCTGGTCTCGGGCGTACAGAAATCCGTCTGGCCGCCATAGCCGGTGGTGACCACGGCGCACTCGTGCAGCATGGCTTCGGCCAGGGGCAGGCCGAAGCCCTCGCCGCGACTGGGCGCCACCAGCACATCGGCCCAGACGTAGAGGGCGCGTATCGCCGCCTCGGGCAGATCGAGATTGAACAGCTCGACCGCCGGCGCCGCCGGATGCCGCGCGCGCCAGGCCGCCAGTTCGGCGGCGATATCGTGATGGGGGTTGGGAAAGGTCTTGATGACCAGCACCACGTCATCCGCCGCCGTGAAGGCACGGGCATAGGCGTCGAGCAGGACGTCGACGCCCTTGCGCGGAAAGCAGGACGAGATGTGCAGCAATTTCAGCGTCGTGGTACTGCCGGGCAGCGCCCGACCAAGCAGCGCCGGCTCCGCCGGGGTGCGCAGGATATGATCGGCGCCCAGGCCGACGGTCACCACGGGCACGTCGACGCCATTGTCCTCCAGCACCCGGGTCACATAGGACGACATGCTGGTGACCAGCTGCAGATAGCGATTGAAGCCGGCCACGGCCTCTACCGGCAGCAGGGATTCCTCCCAGCCATAGCAGGACAGCACCCGGACCTCGCCCGCCATGTCGCTCACCCGTGGCGGATAGAGCAGGCGCAACACGGCGGCTGCCGGCTGATCGGCACGGGCATGGGCCGCGGCGCTGGCAGGGTCGGCGGCGAGAAACTCGGGGGACACGGGAATGGGCCCCGGACCTTCGGTCGCTCGCAGCGCCACGCTGGCGCCGATGGCGGCGAAGCCCCGGGCCAGTTCGCGGTTGACCACCGCCAGGCTGTAGCTGCTGTCGAACGGACCTTCCAGGCGCACCTCGACGCGCGCTTGCCGGGGCTGCGGCAGCCGGATTCCGTCCGCCAGCAACTCATCCGCCAGCCAGGCGTAGAAGCCTTCCGCCGTCCAGCGACGGGCCTGATCTTCAGCCCGGCGCTGCACCCCGTAGCGCAACGCCGGATTGTCCATCAGGCGTTGCAGGACATCCGCCGTGTGCGCGGGCGCGGTGGCCGCCAGCGGCCAATAGCCGTCGCCGAGGATTTCGCGCCCTGCCCCGCTCTGGGCATTGCCCACCAGCGGAATGCCCAGCGCCAGCAGGCGCAGCAGCCAGGCCGGATCGGGCCTGGGCTCCAGACTGAATGCCAGGTCCACCGCAGGCAGCGGCTCCTCAGCGCGCAGTACGGTCAGTTCGACCCGCTCCATGGCGGCCATGCTGGCCAGAAAGTCAGCGCGCGGCGCCGGCTGCTCGTCGCCATAGACGCATAGCCGCCAGGGGGCACCGGGCCGCCGTGCCAGCTGCAGCAAGCCGCTGACCGCTTCCGCGTGCTGCAGCTCCAGCGCGTGCACGAGCACGGTGAAGGGACGGGGACGATCCAGATCCAGGGGCGCCGGAACCGGCGGCACCTGCCACTGCAGTTGCTCGACCCGGCGGACCGGCACGGTAACGTCACGGGCATAGAGGGCTTCCAGTACGCCCGGCTCGCCACTCAGGACGCCACGGATGGCGGGCTGTCGGGCAATCACCTCGGCGAGGCCAACGGCCTCCACCTGGGTACCCGGCAAGACCAGGATCCGCCCTTGGCACCGCGCCAGGCGACGCGCCTGGGTGGACGTCAGCTGGCCGTGCACCAGCAGCAGTTCGTCCGCGCCGGTGCCGGCATAGTCATCGAGCGGACGCAGGTCGGCAGGCCCCTCCGCCGGTGGGTCGTCGGCATAGATGTCCGCCGCCAGACCGGCCCGGCGAGCGACGTCACGCAGGCCGAGCAGATAGGTCCAGCCATAGGGTCCGGTCAGGGGCCCCAGGACCCACTGGTGGAAGGTGGCGAGGGGCTGGGTCATGCCGTTTCGGCTCTGAAGGCCGACACGGCATAGTGTTGCCAGGTCAGGGGCTCCGCCTGCTGGCCCTCCAGCAACAACTCGGCTTCCAACGGCCGCTGAATGGCCACCTGGGCGAAGCCCTTGTGCTGGCAGAGAAACTCCAGCAGCGGCGCCGGCAGCGGCCGCTGCCGGGCGGGATCGAGCCAGAAGGCGCAGGCGCTGGACGCCTCGGCGGGATCGAGCGCCTGCAACAGCAGCAGGCCGCCCGGGACCAGGACCCGGAGCGCTTCGTCGAGCAGGGTGGAGAGCTGTGCCATGTCCAGTCGATCCGCCAGCTCGAAGGCGCACAGCGCCCCAATGCTGGCCGCCGGCTGTTCGCTCAGCCAGCGCAAGGCCTCACCCTGAACGACCGGCAGACCCTGGGCCACGGCCTGGGCGACCACTTCGGCATCGGTTTCCACACCGAGGCCGTTGACGCCCTGCGGCAGGCTCGCCAGCCACTGACCGGCGCCACAATCGAGCTGGACCAGGGGCAGGCCCTGGCGCACCGGCAGGCATTCCTGGACCAGCGGCAGATAGAAGCCGAGCAGGCCGCGCAGGGCCTGTTCGTCCAGGGCGAAATGCTCACGCAGGGTGCGTTCCAGGGCCAGCGGTACGCCGAGCGCGGCGCTTTGCGGCGCCAGCGGCAGGGCCGGTGCGGCTTCGAGCAGATTCAGGCGCATCCGCAGCTCCTGCTCGCCACGATCCAACTGCTTCTGGGCCTGGGCCAGCTGCGCCTCGACTTGGGCCAATTGGTGCTCCAGCTCGCCCAGGCGCGGCTCGGGCGCCTGATCCTGCAGCACCTGCCAGCGCTGCTGATGCCACTCCAGCAGGTTGCTCTGCTGCTGCAGCAGGATCGCCTGCAAGGCCAGCTGGTTCTGCCAGCGGTAGTAGCGGGCATTGTCGCGCTGCTGCCGCCCCGGCAGGCCGGCCACCTCCAGCATTAGGCTCAGCAGTCGCCCGATCACCGGCACCCGGCGCAGCTTGCGCTTGAGCAGCGCACGGCGCAGTCCCGGCGCGGCGGCGCCATGGCGCTGCCCTTCCGGGCTGAGATGGATGGCCGCCAGCAGATCGAAACGATCCTCGCCGCTGCGCAGCCGGGTCAGGTAGTGGGACAGCCGCTCCGGCTCGATGGGATGCCCGGTCAGGTAGTGATAGGCCGCGCGCACCAGGGCCTCGTCGTCCAGCTCCTGCAGGGCCTCCCAGGTGGGCTCGGCCGGCGCCGCGGCCGGCTGCAGCGCCTGGGTGCGCTGGCGAATGTCGGCGATCAGGTTGGCGAGGTGATCGTCGAGACGGGAAAGATCCAGGTCGGGGCCAGGGGTAGACATCGCGGGGGCGCTCGGTCGGACAGGAGGGAGACGATGGCCAGGCCATCGCGAGGAGACGGCAAGGATACCCGCTCGGGCGCCCTGGATGAACGTCTCCGCCCGTTCCCACCGCCGACACCTCGTCGGCGCCCTGGCAATCGGGGGTCAAGAAAAGCGGGGCCTGGCCGAATCAGCGAGGAGAGACGAAACGATTGAGCCCTGGCACAGGATTTGAAACTGGGCCGGTAAGCGTCAAGAAAGCGCCAAATCTTGGCTGAGGACAGTCGCCAGAATTTTGTAGTTGGCAGGCCGGGCAGGAGCCCGGCGGCAGCACCTATCCCGGTACCCTCATGACCCTTCGCAAAACCCTGGCCGCCCTGGGCGGCATCCTGACCCTTGGCGCCCTGCTGGGCACCGCCGCCCCCGCGCGTGCCGTGGAGCTGGTCGGCCTCAACCTTTCCGGCGCCGGCTTCGCCAGCCAGGTGCTGCCGGGCCTGAACGAGCGCAACTACATCTTTCCGGTGGAAGCCTACTTCCAGCAGTGGAGCGCGCGCGGCGTCAAGCTGGTCCGCTTCCCGATCATCTGGGAACGCCTGCAACCCAGCCTGGGCGGCGCCTTCGATCCGACCTATGCCGGCCTGATCGATCGCACCTTCCTCTATGCGCAGAACCACGGCATCAAGATCATCCTGGATCTGCACAACTACATGAGATACCGCGGCACGGTGATCGGCACCGGCAGCGTCGGCTACAACCACTACCAGGATGTGCTGACCCGCATCGCCCAGCGCTGGAGCAGCCAGGCGTCGCTGTATGGCTACGACATCATGAACGAGCCCCACGACGCCACCGCCCAGTGGCCCGTGGCCGCCCAGTACGGCATCAACGGCGTGCGCAGCGTGGACAACGTGCGGCCGATCTTCATCGAGGGCAACGGCTGGGCCGAGGCCACCCGCTGGCCGCAGTGGAACGACTCGCTGCTCGCCCTGCGCGATCCGGCCAACAACCTGATCTTCGAAGCCCACACCTATTTCGACGGTGACGGCGGTGGCGGCAACTATTCCAACACCAGCGCCGCCGCCTATGCGGACGACTATGGCGTGCAGCGGGTTCGGCCCTTCGTGGAATGGTTGAAAAAGAACGGCAAGCGCGGCTTCATCGGCGAATTCGGCATACCGGACAGCGATCCGCGCTGGAACGTGATCATGGACAACATGCTCGCCTACCTGAAGCAGAACTGCATCCCGGCCACCTACTGGGCGGCCGGCCCGGGCTGGGCCAACTACAACATGTCGGTGGAGCCGGTGAACGGCCAGACCCGTCCGCAGTGGCCGACCCTGGCCAAGTACCTGGATGGCAGCAGCTGCAGCACTTTTGGTCCTGGCGCCCAGGCGCCCAAGAGCGCCAGCCAGGCCGATCTCAATGGCATCCAGCAGCTGTACCTGGCGTACATGGGCCGCGCCTCGGATCTGGCCGGCCTGCAGTACTGGGCCAACCGCGTCGCCTCCGGCGAGATGAACGTGGGCCAGATCGCCGCCAGCTTCACCGAAAGCCCCGAATACCGCGGTCAGTACCAAGGCCTGAGCAATGCGGCACTGGTCAGCAAGGTCTACACCAACGTCATCGGCCGCAGCGCTGAGGCAGCCGGCCTCAACTACTGGGTCGGCGAGCTGAGCAACGGCAACGTCAAGCCGCAGACCCTGGTGCTGGCCATGGTGCGCGGCCTGGGCGACAGCGACAGGAGCAACTTCGACGCCCGCACCTCGGCGGCCTTCAGCAATATGAAGTGATGGAGTAAAGCGGGTCGGATTCGACTCGCCTTACTCGGCTCCTACGCGCGCGACAGGGATGCCGACCCACCCGGCAGGCACAGACGCAAGTGGAAGCAAAGCAGCGCCTCAGAGCGGCTGAACCTTTGCTCGGGGTAGGCCTCTACCCTCCTCCCCCGGCACCTGCCGATTCAAGGAGGATCCCGCATGCAAGACGCCATCGACCGTCTGGTCACCGCCCTCGAACCCCATAGCTGCCAGGTCACCCAGCGCCCTGCCGATCGCAGCCTGCTGCTTACCGTCAAGGACAGCCAAGGCGGTAGCTCCATGACCAAGGTCATCCCCCTGACCGAACTGAATTGCCCGGACCGCCTGGCCACCGTAATCAAAGACGTACGCCGCGACCTGGCCAATTGCGGCGGCACCCTGGACGCCGCCTGCACCTCGGACCTGCAACGCCGCGGCGCGCGGATTCGGCGGTACGGGGACTAATCCCTTTGATCCAGGTTCTTCCTGCCAATGCGCATTGGAAGAACCTGCTGATCGGCCCGACTGATCCTTGAGTGAACCCGGATTTTCCGCATCAAGGATTCTCGGCCAACCAAGGCGTTTCAATCTTCCCTCAAGAAACGAGGCGCCAGGCCGATTCGAAAGCATCCCACCACAAGGATGTTTTCATGACCACGCACATTATTGTCGACGACGCCGTAACTCCCCAGCTACTGACCTCTGCCATCGAGGCCTATGAGTTTGATCGCGAGCGCAGTAGTCGCAAGAAAGACGCACCTGGCCAGATCGAAACCTTCGGCTTGCTCTGGGGCTATTGCGTGCCCGCCTTCGATGAACGTCCAGCGCGGGTTGTCTGCACCACAGCGACCGTAGAGGTCTCCGCTGATCGACGCCAAGGCTCGGTAGCGCCGAACATCGAATCCATTATCGCCAAGCGCGACATCTTCCGTCGTTACTGGCCACAGCTAGATCTGGTGGGCTCCTTCCATTCGCATCCCTATGCCAATCTCGAAGAGGTACGAGGGATAAAAGGGTGGCAAGCCAGTCCCGAGGACCAGGAATACTGGCCGTCTTTCCACGAAGAATTGATGCCAGAACTACCGCTGATGGCGCATCTCATCATCACCATTTGCGCTCGCCAACGCGCAACCGCCTTCGAGGGCCCTCAACGCCTAAGTGGTCGGGAAGAGACCAGTGGCTATCACCTGGCCTCGGCGAAGCGCCATTTCTGGCTGAAAGGCTACGTTTCCTTCCCGGGTGACGAGAGCCAAATCAATGTCAGCGACGATGTGGCGCTGGATGTAACGTCCTTCGGTTCGGGTTTCAAGAACTTCGTATAAGCCCAACTATCACCGCTCGTACAAGCTGTATGAGCGGTGTGCGTCCTATACATGCTGGTATTCGATCCCCTGGGCGATCTGCCCCGAGACCAGCTCCCGGTTCTCTGCCGACTCCGACAGGCTGGCCAGCAAGCCTGCCGCGTCCAGCGCGCCGCTTTGCAGTTGCGAGGTCCAGTAATCCAGCCCGGCCTGTTCGGCGGTGCGGCCCAGCACATGGCCGTAGAGGCTGGCGACCAGTGCCTGGGGTGCAGGTGAACTGCCATTGAGTGCCTGGAATTCGCTGCTGGCGACGAAACCGGCGGCCACCTGGTACAGGCTGGCGCCGATATCCATCTTGTCGATCCAATAGCCCAGGCCGGGTTTATCCGGCGTGCGGTCGAAAGCTGCTGGTAGAGGCGATAGGCCTGCCCGGCTACGCCGTCGGTATCCAGGGCCAGGCTGCGGTCGGTGAAATGCACGCGCTCGACGTTCTGCAAGAAGACCGCGCCATAATTGCCACCATCCTTGTTGTACAGCACATAGGTCTGCCCGGGCTTGATGGATACAGCCTTGTAGGCGGCATTGATCGTCAGCTCGTCATGCCCTGTCAGACCATTTACGAGCGGCGAATAGGGACCGGTATAGCCATGCCAGTCGTAGCTGATGACATCGTTGAAGTAGCTTCCGTAGGTTGTCGACTGGTTAGCCGTCAAGGCCACGGAGTCGGCAGCCGGATTGCCCGGCAGGCCATAAAGATATTGCAGCGACAGGATATCGAAGGCACCGAAATGTTCGGTGTCGCCACCGTTGTAAGCCATGATGGTATTTGCTGCTGTAGCCAACTCGATAGGTAGATAAGGACCCTTGTCGTATTGGCTGTATTCACCCGGATGTTTGAGTCCAAGCGTATGGCCTGTCTCATGGATCAACAGTTGGCGCCCATAGCCGCTGCCAAGGTTAGCGGTTTCCGGCACCAGCCAATTGAACCAGACGACGCTACCGCCATCCCGGGTATAGGACTCAGCCTTATGATCCGGCGACTTCGGTACCCCAGGGCGTCCGGAATAGAGCCCGTATTGCAGCAAGCCGCCCTGCTCCACTTCCTGAAAGGTTACGCCGATCTGGCTGGATATCTCCGCCAAGGCAGATCGCACGGCAGCCTGCTGCCCGGCATCGAGCATGCGGAAATCATCTACCGCATAGTCACTTGGCCCCTGACGTAGAAAGCTGTAGCTGATGACCGCACCCGTGCCGGGCTGATGGTTGGACGCCAGGCTGAAGCGCCCCGGCTCCAGCAGCGCATCGATTCGAATATCTCCGGTAGCCATCGCCTTTCCTCCCTGAAGCAGCCGCCCCCATGGCAGCCACCGCTAGCCTGCCTGTATAGCAAGCCGGGAGAGAGAAAACGATACGGAGTTCACATTTTTACAGACAAAAGAAAAGGCCGCGCCGCGTCCGGGTTGGCCTCGAGGAGATGCAAGGAAGGTCGAGGGCTCATGGGCGCCTCGTTATCGGCGATAGGAAACCGAAAATTGACCAAGCGTTCAATCCGGGCACGACGTGCGTGCAAAGGTTTGCTATCCATTTAACGAATTTATTAAGAATTGGAGGCTAAGAGATTAAATTGCAATGACAGCCGACGAAAAGCGGTGCGCTGTCAAGTGTCAGGATGGCGCAGCTGAATGGCTGCAGCCCGCGCCCAGCACGAGCTTTAGTAAATTTCAGATTGGGTCGCTTGCGAATTAGCAGAGCCTGCTAAACGAGATTTTCAACTAGAAGGGGTACAGAGCGCACTGTTCGTGGATGGACAACTGTTTGACCTATTGCAGTAAGCAGCACTTCAGAGTGCTTCATTTTCAGCGGATTTTGTCGAATCTACCCCGCGTGGCTACCGCTAGCTTCTTCTTCAAAAGCTACTAAACCCAGCGGACTTCGGCTTCGAAGCTTTAACCCTAAAAAATAAGAAAAAAAATGGGGAGCCTAGGCTCCCCATTCTTCAAAACACCAAGCTTAGACCAGGTTGGTACCAGCGGTCAGTGCACCGGTGTAGCCAGTCAGTTCGATCAGGCCGTCGCCGCTGCCAAAGGTGGCATCAGCGCTGACAGCAACGTAAGTGTTGCCACCGAACTGGAAGGAGGTGGTAGTGGAGCTAGCAGCGTTAGCGTGAGCGGCAGCAACAGCAACCGAAGCAGCTTCGGCCAGCGAAGCAGCGCCAGTGGCATTGGCAGCCTGGGTCAGGTTCAGGGCAGCGTAAGTGTTGGCCAGCGTGGTGCTGCCGACGGTCACGTCCAGAACGTCATTGGAGCTAAAGTCAGTAACTTTAACCAGGTTGGCATTGATCAGAGTGTTTGCAGCGGTGATACCGGTAGCAGTGCTCAGGTCGATGGAACCAACGTTGGTCAGGGTAGAGCCAATAGCCAGGGTATCGTTGCCAGCGCCCAGGGTAATGCTTGCAGTGTGGGCAGCAGTCGAGGTGCTGACGTTAGCATTGACAGTCACTAGGTCGTTGCCTTCGCCAGCGTTGACAACCAGGTTGGCTGCGCTGGAGGAGGTGACGTTAGCAGTGATGTTGTCGTTGCCAGCACCACCGTTGATGGTCAGAGCAGCATTGATAGCGGTAGCAGTGATGGTGTCGTTGCCAGCACCAGCATTCACGGTTTGAGCAACAGCACCAGTAGCGGAAGTGCTAGCAGTGATGGTGTCAGCGCCGCTGCCCAGGGTGATGGTAGCCAGGTTGGCGCTAGCGGTGTTACCGCTTACCAGCAGGCTAGCGGAAGAGCCCGAAGCGTCGATCGAGGTCAGTTCGGTCAGGCCAGTAACGTTCACACCAACGAACTTGGTAGCGTCAGTGGTGCCATTGGAGGTGAGACCCAGGTTCAGGGTGTTGAACTGAGTAGTGGCAGCGGCGGCAGTGAACGCCAGGTCAACTTGACCAGCGGGGACAGCAGCAGGAGTACCACCCGCACCGGCAGCGACAGCAGCGGTGGACGCGGCCACTGTGCCAGTAACAGCCAGGCTAGTCGCTTGAGTGCCAAGCAGAGTAATGGTGGCGTCAGCGTCTACAGCATTCAAGCCGATAGTCGCAGCAGTCTTGCTACCGAAGTCAACGGTGGGAGTACCGCTGATCGCGGTTTGGCCATTGAGCAGGCCACCGTTGGCAGCAGTAGCGCCGGCAGCAGCAAACACAGGGCTGGTAACAGCGTTCTGAGCAGTGGTAGCAGCACCCAGGTAAGTAGAAGTAGCAGTGGCAATCTGGGCAGCAGTCGAAGTACCGGTGATACCGGAAGCAGCCGAACCAAGATAGTTGGCCAGCGAGGAATAGCTGGCACCATTGATAACTACTGCGGTAGCAGGAGTATCAAAAGCAGTGTTCAGGGAAGCGACAGTGGCAGTCGAGGAGGCACTGGAGGTCAGAGCAGAGGCGTACTGAACTTTGCTTTCCAGCAGCAGGCGGTCGGTACCGGAAGCGCCGTTCACCAGAGCCAGAGCCATGCGATCAACAGTGATGTCGCCGCTGTTCACCCAGTAGTTCAGTTCGTCAGCGGCAGCGCTGCGACCAAACAGGTTTTGATACAGCTGGCTAACAGTTTGCGAACGGGTCAGACCACCATAGGTGCTGGTGTACTCGGTCTGCTGAGCGAAGGCAGCGCTGACCTGATCAACAGTGGCGCCGGTCTGGGAAGTCCAGTAGGTCAGACCAGCGGGCTCGGCCGGACGACCGAAGTAGGCTACGTACAGGCTCTGAACTTGATTAGCGGTAACAGCCATTTCCTTGCATCTCCTAAGATTTTGTCGAATTCGACTTCAGGCCTTCCGTCACTGGATGGTGCCCGTCGGCACCGGCCTGTCGCCTCACCCCAACTGCTGGGGCGAAGCCCCCATGATGGGTTTCGTTTCGATATCGGCTTTGTAAAGAGGTTCACATCCAGGATGTGCGTTCGTCGTACAAAGCAGCGGTATCGGCGGCAATCCTACACAGACCTTTGTGACGGGAACAAGCGTTTCTTCAGAGCCTTTCACGCTTTACTCAGATGGATTGATCGTACCGAGACCTATCGGGTCGACATCACCCTGAGTGCGCTGATATAGAGACTAAAGTTCTCAACCTGCCGGCATAGCCGTGGGAATCGTCGTTTAACGGTCACAAACCGCTGTAAAAAGCCATAAATCTGACGCAGACCCTTTTTTCGCTGGCTTTTGCGCCTGGACCATTCGCTCCACTTTTACGACCGCCTGCGATCGAAGCCCCGCCTCTCCCCTAACCAATGGTCGCGTCTGCGGGCGGACGAACGGTCGCACTTCAGTTAGCCATAAGTGGGTGAAAAGCGCTTAAAAGCCGTCAAAAGCTGGCCAGATGCCGCTATTCATCGAATGCTGATTGAGATAGTGCAACGCCTGAGACTGTGCAGAAGGACCCTGTTCTGATCATTATTTGATCAGTCCCGACAGTGAAAGCTGCTGACCTTTGGTACTACCGGCCTCACTCATCCCTGCTCGTCTTCTCTTCTTCCATCTATAGCGGTCTAGCCGCGGCCGCTAGAGCGCCTTTGAGGCCGCCAGTCATCACTCTTGCCACCTGGCGCGTACAAGCACTCGACCTGCAGCTGACGATTATTACCGCTGACGGAAAGAGCGAAGCGGTTCATACCCTTTTTAGACAGCTTCAATCCCATACGGCACTTTGCCACCTGCATTTTTTTCATTTAGCGCAACAATCATGAATCGTATGTCTATTTAGCCGTGATAGGTTTCACAGTCCCTGGGTGTTCTGCCCATTTCCTAGAGGGATGAAACAATGGCCGCTTCGGATTACGTCAATCAGATACAACAGATCTACCTCGCCTACCTGGGTCGCCCGGCGGACCCGGCAGGTCTGGCCTACTGGGCCGATCAGGTCGATAGCCAAGGGGGCGATCTGTCGTTGGTGCTTTCCGGTTTTTCCGCGTCGGAAGAGTCTGCAGCCCTGTACGGCGAGATGAGCACCAACCAGACCATCAGCTCTATTTACGCCAACCTGTTCAAGCGCGAAGCAGACGATGCTGGCGCGGCCTACTGGCAGGCGCAGATCGAAAGTGGCGCCGTCGATCAGGCCCAGGCGGCCCTGGCCATTCTGCTGGGCGCCCAGGACAATGACATCACGGCGGCCAGCAACAAGCTCACCGCTGCCAATGCTTTCACCGCCAGCGTTGCAGCCAGTGGCGCGACCGGTTATAGCGAGGCGGCGGCCCTGGCTGTGGGTCGCGACTTCCTTAATAGCATCGATGCGAGCGACGCTTCCCTGGCCAATCTCGATACGGCAGTAGCCGCTGCGGTCGCCCAGGCCACGGGTACCGATACCACTCCGACACCGGAGCTGACGCCTGAACCCGAGCCGACTCCGGTATTCGCCGCCACCCTGGACCAGGACGGCGTCGTGAGCTTTACCAATCAGGGCGATGCGGTGACTGTCGCCAAACAGGATGGCAACTTCGTCTTCTCCAGCGATGGCCCCTATGCCGGCTCGGTAACGGTCACTGGCACCGTCGCCAGCATCACCGTACCGAGCGGTACTGTCCTGAACATTGGCAGTGCCGATGCCGCCGCTATCCAGTTTCCGGGGGACGGCACCGTCGCCCTTACGGACAACGGCCCGCTAACGGCTGCGGCCCTGACCGAGCTGAATGCAGCTACCGCGGGTGTGCTCGATGCCTCCAAGGTCACTGCCATCACCGAAGCGAGCCTCGACCAGGCCAAGGCACTGCTGAGCGCAGACGCTACCTCCTTTATTCATGCCGATGGCGTGGCCGTCGACCTGACCGATACCACGGCCAATGCTGCCGATCTGGTGACCGTCGATGGCGCGACGACCGGCAAGATCAGTGCCGACGCCCTGACGGCGATCACCGGTGAACTGACCGCTGTGCAAGGCGTACTGGGCGCCATCACCACCGGAACGGAGCTGTCGGCTACCAGCCTGAACAGCGTGACCCTGACCAATGCGCTCACCGCTGGCGCCCTGGATAACGTGGTGCTGGCCAACGACACCACCCTGACCTTGGCGAACGTGGCCGATAACGCCCTGACGCTTACGGATAAGACGGTAGCCGCAGGCAAGACGCTGACCATCGATGCATCTGCCGTCACCAGTGCGGTCACTATCGATGGTAGCGCGGAAGCCGATGGCACCCTGGTCCTTAAGGGTGGTTCTGGCGCTGACACCCTGAGCGGTGGCAAGGGTGCGGACATCCTGACTGGGGGCGCAGGTATCGATAATTTCGTCTTCGGCGCGAACAACGCCTCGACCCTCGGTGCCCTGGATACCATCACCGACTACAGAACGGCGAATACGGCCGACACCATCACCCTACAAGGCGCTACGGTCGTGGCATCCGACCAGGCGACCGTTCAGGACCTGTCGACCGCAGGCAGCCTGGCGGATGCGCTGAACACTGCCGCCACTGGAGCAACAACCGACAACGGCCTGAGCGTCTTCCTCTTCGGGGGCGACACCTATGCCTATGTGGAAACCACCGGCGCCAGTACCACCTATGTAGAGAACGATACGCTGATCAAGCTGGCGGGTACGCCCTTCGCCGAGGGCACCAGCATCGCCGGCCTGGGTATCGCGAACGTCTGATAGCTCGGTAATAAAGAAGCCCCTGCTCCAGTGATGGAGCAGGGGCTTTTTCCATGGGCAGGGTCACGAGGGAATCACGCCGTCGCCAAGCGACTGAGGGCGTAGAGACTTGACCGTGAATCCCGGCCAACCCTGCGGTAGGCAGGCCACCACCTCTTCTTTAGAGATCCTGAGGTGGTGGCAACCCTCACACGCCGAATCAGGCAGCGATGATGAGGTGCTGGCTATCCAAAGCCCCGGTAAAGCCGGTCAGCTCGATCAGGCCGTCGCCAGTCGCTACGCCAGTCGCGGCAGAATGATCGACGAAGAGGTAGGTGTTGCCGTTGAACTGGAACAGAGTGCTATGAGCCTCGGCACCTGAAACGTTGCTAGCCGCCAATTGCAGGGCCTCCGCCAGACTGGCCGCATTGCCGACGGCATCCTGCTGGGTAGCGTTCTGGCGTACCAGACTGCCGGTTGTGGGGTCAGCGAAGACTACCGAGGCATCAAGCTTGTCGGCTGCCGAGAAGTCGGTGACCTTGATCAGACCTCGACCGATAGCCGTATTGGCGCTGGCCACCTGATCGGCATCACCGGTCGCGAAATTGCCCAGGAGATTGCTCAGACCAATCAGCTTAAGCAAGTCATTACCTGCCCCCAGCGTCATGGAGAGGCCATAGTCTGCCGATGGATCACGACCTGCCGCACCTTTGAGTATCAGGGTGTCGTCGCCCGCACCGGCATCGACGGTCAGGGCATTCTTGCCGGACGCCAGCAGCAGCTGGTCATTGCCGCTGCCACTGAGCAGGGTTTTGAGGGAGCCCGGCAGATCCTGGTAGAGCCCGCTGATCTTGAGGTTGGCAGAGGATGCAGAGGCATCGAGCCGACTCAGGGCCGTCATGTCGAAAATCTGGACCTCGGTATCCCCCCCACTGACCTTCAGAGTGAGGCTGGCGAGCTGATCGGTATAGAAGTAATCCTCGGAGATGGTCAGCTGTAAACCCGCCGAAGCTGCGGTTCCCGACAGGGTAAGGGAGGTCAGGGTGTTCGCATCGTCGAAGGTCAGCCCGGTGTGGCCCCGGGCTTCCTGCAAGGTGATCGTGGCATCCGTCACGCCAGCGTGGAAACGCAAGTGTGGCACCGGATTGCCATCGGCCAGCTCGGCAACACCCTGGCTGCCAATGCTGTACTGCGGATTGTCGTCATCGGCGACGAAACTGAAATTGCTGCCATCCAACGGGCCTGTATAGCCCGTCAACTCGATCAGGCCATCCCCTACCGTCACGGTGCTACTCAAGGCGTGGTCGAGAAACAGGTAGGTGCTGCCGTGGTACTGAAAAGCCGTACTACGAGCAAGGTTGGCATCGCCAGCGGCATTGTTAGCCGCCAGTTGCAGCGCTTCAGCCAGGGTCGCAGCCGTCTCGATCTGTTGTTGCTGGGCGTCGCTCTGAGCCACGAACTGACCACCAGCGGAGAGTCCGCGGTAGTTTGCACCAAGCTCCAGGCGATCCTCGGAGGTGAAATCGGTCACCTTAACCAGCCCCTGCTGGAGGGCAGCGTTGGCGGCAGCGAGGCTATCTGCCGTACCGAGGTACATCTGCCCCAGATTGCTCAGGGTAAAGAGGCTGAAAGTGTCCTTGCCGTCGCCCAGCGTTACCGAAGTCGTATGCTGGGTGGGCTTGGTGGCGAAATAGACGTCGCTCACCTGAACCGTGTCGTTACCCGCTCCAGCCTCTACGACCAGATCCCTGCCACCATGCCTGACGGTCAGGAGGTCATCACCACTGCCCGTGGTCAGGCGGGAGAGGCTGTACAGGTCGTCCAGATTCAGCTCCAGACTGCCGCTGGAGGAGGCTCCATTGACGGTTGTCAGGGCATGCCAACTCGACAGCAACAGTTTGGTTGGTACGGCCCGATCACCGCCACTGATGGCCACGTTCAATTCGGCCAGGGTATGCGGGTATGCCATGTCCGTCAGGAGCATGTATACGTTCGAGTTGGGGGCACTGCTGACGGTCCCCTGCAGCGTAAGGCTGGTCAGCGCATCCATCAGCTGGATTCTTGCACCACCAGCGGCATCGTTCAGCTGGATGGTAGTCGTCGTTGTGCCTTCTGGTAGACGCACGTTGGTGGTCGAATTACCCAAACCATCCTGCAAGCCCAGAGCACCGTTGAAGGCGTAGGCATAGGGATCTGCCGCAGGTACGGAAGGCGCCGGGGTAGCCGGCGCAGGTTCCACCGCTGCTACCTGGTTGGCTGCCAGCTGGTAGAACTGACCAAGGGAACCGACTTCGCGGGCGTACTGTTCGAGTGTATAGGTCGTCCCTTCAACGGTGATCGTGAGCTTCGCATCGGTGAAGGCTTCCTTTACCGATGCAATGTCACTGGCGTCGCTCTGCGCTGCCGTGATCGCCGCGGCGAATTCGGTCTTGCCATCGAGCAATTCACGGTCGGTGGACTGGGCGCCGTTGACCAGGGCCAGGGCCATGCGGTCCACGCTGATGTCGTCGCTGGCGATCCAGTAGTCCAGCTCGTTGCCCTCGGCCTTGCGACCGAAGAGGTTCTGGTAGAGCTGGGCGACCACTTCTTCGCGGGGAAGATCGCCATAGACGGCCTGGTATTCGGGTTGTTCGGCAAAGGAGGCGCTGAGGCCCTCGACGGTCAGGTCCGCCTGGGTGCTCCAATAATCGAGGCCGGCTTGCTCGGCCGGGCGGCCGAAATAGGCGATATAGAGATTCTGAATCTGCGATGCGGTAATGGCCATGTCCCTGGTCTCCGGTAGAGGTCGTCAACGACCTCAGGCTGTCCCTAGCTGAAGGTTTGGTTGCTGATGCGAGGCTGTGACCGGCGTGGAAGCGGCCAGGCTTGCTCGGCGATCCGGAGGGAGGATACAAAACAAGTCACGCGGATCACAGAAAAAAGTGAACCAATTCACACTTTTTAGCGGATTCGAGGCTATCCCTTCGCTACCGATTGCCGGGAAAGGGTCGCGTCAGAGCGAGCACGAAAGCGGCATTTTCCGGGCTTCCGGGGCCCGGAAGCCTACAAGCCTCAAGGCCGCTGGGCGATCACCGCGTAGTCCTGCGGGCCGTAGAACCAGCGGTCGACGTGGCGGGCCACTTCGCTGTCTTCGTGCAGGCGATGCTCGGGTTCCACGGCGTTGACCTTGTGGATTTCCACCTGGGCGTAGCCCTTGAACTGCACCAGGAATTCGGTGAAGGCCGGCGGCAACGGGTGGATATGGGTGGGGTCGGTCCAGAAGTAGTTGGCCGAGGTGACGATGTTTTCCGGGTTGGGCGTTTCGAAGAGGATCAGCCCGCCCGGCGCCAGGGCGTGAAGGCAGACATCAAGCAGCTGGTTGAGGCGCTCGAAGCCCAGGTGTTCGATGACGTGGAAGGCGGAGACGGCGCCGATGCTGCCGGCCGGTTGGGCGGCCAGCCAGGCGATGGCATCGGTGTGCTCGGCGGGCAGGCCGCGGGCGCGGCACAGCTCGACGTTGGTGGCATTGAGGTCGATGCCCAGGCGCTCTACCTCAGATGGCAACAGTGCCAGCCACTCGCCCCGGCCACAGCCGATGTCCACCAGCGGCAGTCCGCGAGCCAGAGCCGGGTTGGCGGCGATGGTGGGCAGATAGTAGGACAGCCGGGCGTTGATGGTCTCAGCGCTGCCGCGGAAGCGATCCTCGAAGGCCAGATAGAAGCTGTCGGGCACGGTGCCGCTGGGCAGGTTGCTGGCCGGTGCCTCGGCGGCATCCATCTCGGGTGTCTGGACGGCAGTCGCCAGCGCCGGCTGGGACGCCGCCGCGCGCGGCGCGCTTTCCAGGGCGGTCAGGCGGGCGCGGAGTTCCTGGTTCAGGTTCTCGGCCAGGCGCAGGCGTTCGCGCAATTCGGCCAGGGCCGGATCGGGCGTGGCCTGGCGGGCACCGAGGACCTGCTGTTCAGCGCTGAGTACCCGGTAATGCTGCTCGTGGCGCTGGATATGGGCTTCCAGGCGTTCATGCAGGGCCAGGTGGCGCGCGGCGTCGCGCTGCTGGCGCTGGGCGTTCGGGCAGCGGCGCAACAGGCTGCCGAGCAGCGGCAACTGGCGGCAGCGCCGGCGCAGGCGCGCGCCGCGCAGTCCTGCCACTGGGGCGCCGTGGGCACGGCCTTCGGCGGAATCACGCAGGCCGGCCAGCAATTCGAGCTTGTCTTCACCCGCGCGCAGGCGCTGCAGATGATGCGCCAGCCCCTCGGGATCGATCTCGCGACCCAGCAGGTAGGGGTAGGCCGCGCGCAGCAGCGCCTCGCCCTCCAGGGTCAGCAGGGCGTACCAGGGGGCGAGTTCGGGACGGGAAGCGGACATGGCAGGGCCTAGGCGGGCTGGGAAACGGGGGTCACGTCATGCAACCCGGCGGAGAGATCGCAGAGGCCACCGAAGACCGAACCCAGGATGCCGGCCACTTCGAAGCGGATGCAGTTGTCCCGCCAGTGATAGCAGTGGCGGGTATGGTCAGGGCCTTCGTGCAGGGCCAGGGTCAGGGTGTACTTGCCCGGGGCGAGGCGCATGGGGAATTCGTAGCGCAGCACCCGCGTTTCGCCGGCGGCCAGCACCAGGGGTACGCCGAGCAGGAAGCTGTTGGTGCCATAGATGTCCTGACCGAAGCGGTCACGGATCATCATGCCCAGGGTGGCGTCGGGCAGGTGCTCGCGGGCGCTGACGCGGACGTCCAGATGGGCGACGTCACCGCAGGCCAGGGTATCGCTGCCGGAACTCACGCCGCGCAGCACGGCGGATTCGATACGGGCTTCGCCGGTGCCGTAGCCGCTCTCCTCGGCTTCCACTTCCAGCTCTTCGCGGTCGGCGCCGAGCAGCTGGTTGTAGCGATTGACCGCCGCCTCGGGGGTGTCGTCGGCGACCACACAGCCTTCGCTCAGGACGATGCAGCGATCGCAAAGCATCTTCATGGCGTTGAGGTCGTGGGAGATGAAGATGATGGAGCCGCCGGAGGCGCGGAAGGCCTTGATGCGCCTCATGCACTTCTGCTGGAAATGGCCATCGCCCACCGACAGGGCTTCATCGACCAGGAAGATGTCCGGATCGGCATGGATGGCGATGGAAAAGGCCAGGCGCATGACCATGCCGGAGGAATAGGTGCGGATGGGCTCGTCGATGAAGCGACCCAGCTCGGAGAACTCGATGATGGCGGCGCGCTTGGCTTCGATCTCTTCACGGTTCATGCCCAGCAGCAGGCCGTTGCCGAGGATGTTCTGCACCCCGGTGAGGTTGCCGTCGAAGCCGGTGCCCAGTTCGAGCAGGCCGGTGACGCGCCCCTTGATGTCGATCTCGCCGCCGTCGGGCAGCAGCACGCCGTTGAGGATCTTGAGCAGGGTGGACTTGCCGGCGCCGTTGCGGCCGAGGATGCCCAGGGTCTCGCCGCTGCGGACCTCGAAGCTGATGTCTTCCAGCGCCACATGGCGGGTGTGGTAGCTGCGGCGGAAGAGGATTTCCTTCAGGCGCAGCGCCGGGCGGCTATAGAGCTTGAATTCCTTGCGTACATGGGAAACGCGGAGCATGACGAAGGCCTGCTAGATGAAGTCGCGGATGTCGCGTTCGAGCTTGCGACCCAGAACGATGCCCAGGCCCAGCAGCACGGCGCCCGCCAGGATTAGGACGCCGATCGCCAGCAGATCCGGCCGGCTCGCCTGGATCAGGGCGGCGCGGTAGGCCTCGACGATGTAATAGAAGGGGTTGGCGGCGAACCAGGGGTGCCAGCGCTCGGGCATGATGGTGATGACATAGACCACCGGGGTCAGCCAGAACCACAGCTGCATGACCACACCGACGATCTGGCCGATGTCGCGCAGAAAGACGCTGAGGATGGCGAAGATCAGCCCGAGGGCATAGGCCAGCAGTTGCTGGCAGAGAAAGACCACCGGCCACCAGAGCACGGTAGACGGGAAATGGAAGCCGATGATCGCCAGGAAGGCGACGAAGAAGCCCATGGAGATGGCATAGAGCACCGTCTCGCTGAGCAGGATGTACAGCGGCAGCGACCAGAGCGACAGCCGGACCTTGCCCAGCAGGTGGGCCTTCTCGTGGAACACCTGGGTGATGCGGGTCAGGGTGTTGGAGAAGCAGTTCCAGGCGAGCAGCCCGGTGACCAGGTAGACGCTGTAGCTGTACTGGCCGAGGGACTGCATCCCCATGGCATCCAGGCGCATGCCCATGATGTTGGAGAACACCAGGGTGAAGATGAGGATGTTGACCAGCGGCAGGATGAAGGTCCAGGCCGCGCCGAGTACCGACGCGGAATGGCGATCGATCAGATCCTGCCGAGTGAAGTTGAGGATCAGCGAGTAGTTCATGGGCAGAGATCAGGAACCGGATTGGCGCCAGTCCGCGAGGACCTGGGCGACGAGTGCAGAAGGCTCGATGCGCGGTTGCCAGCCGGTGAGGCGGCGGAGTTCGCCGGCATCGCCGACGGCGCGGGCGATATCGCTCGGGCGCAGGCGCGCGGGATCCTGCTCGACCTGGATCGGGCAGGCGGCCTGATCGATCAGGGCGTCGAGCAGTTCCTGGACGCGCAGCGGACGGCCGGAGGCGATGTTGAGCGCGGTGCCGCTGGGGATGCCTTCGCTGTGCCCCAGCAGCGCCACATAGGCGGCGACCACGTCCTGGACGGCGAGGAAGTCGCGCTGGGCGCTGAGATCGCCGACGCGCAGCACGGGCGGCTGCTCGCCGCGCTCGATGGCCGCGATCTGGCTGGCGAAGTCGGTGAGCACATAGCCCTTACCCTGACCCGCGCCACTGTGGTTGAAGGGTCGCGCGCGGATTACCCGCACCCGGGAGGTGGCGGCGAACTGGGCGGCGGCGAGATCGGCAGCGGCCTTGCTCGCGGAATAGGGGTTGAGCGGATGCAGGGGCACCTGCTCGTCGACCTCGGCATGGCGCTTGAAGCTGGCGCCATACATGTCGCCGGAACCGATCTGCAGGAACACCGGGGGCTGTTCGAGGGCAGCGGCGGCGGTCAGCAGATTGAGGGTGCCGTGCAGGTTGATCTGCCAGCAGCGCTCGGGCTGGGCGAAGCTGCCGGAGACGCTGGCGAAGGCCGCCAGGTTGACGATGGCGGCCGGGCGCAGCTGCTGCACCAGTGCCAGGGTGGCAGCCGTATCGCTCAGGTCGAGGGCATGGCCGACGACCTGTGCCTGGCTTGGCAGCGAGCCGTCACGGCAGGTGCCGTGCAGCTCGGCGGCCGGAAAGGCGGCGGCCAGCGCCGGCAGCAGGTGGCTGCCGACGAAGCCGCTGGCGCCGGTAACCAGGACCGGCTGACCGGCGAAATCACGCACGGGCGAGGGGCTTCAGGCGCGCCAGGTCGGCTTCCACCATCTCGGTGATCATCTCTTCGAGGGTGGTGGTGGCCTGCCAGCCCAGCTTGGCGCGGGCCTTGGACGGATCGCCCAGCAGCACGTCGACCTCGGCGGGACGGAAGAAGGCCGGGTCGATGACCAGGTGTTTGTCCATGTCCATGCCGACCACGTCGAAGGCGATGCGGCACATGTCGCGCACGGTGGTGGTACGGCCGGTGGCGATGACGTAGTCGTCGGCGACGTCCTGCTGCAGCATCAGCCACATGGCCTGGACGTAGTCACGGGCATGGCCCCAGTCACGCTTGGCGTCGATGTTGCCCAGGCGCAGTTCGTCCTGCAGGCCGAGCTTGATGCGGGCGACGGCGTCGGTGACCTTGCGGGTCACGAATTCCAGGCCGCGCAGCGGGGACTCGTGGTTGAACAGGATGCCGCTGCAGGAGAACAGGTCGAAGCTCTCGCGGTAGTTGACGGTCATCCAGTGGGCGTAGAGCTTGGCGGCCGCATAGGGCGAGCGCGGGTAGAACGGCGTGGTCTCGCGCTGTTCCGGCTCCTGGATCAGGCCGTACATCTCGGAGGTGGAGGCCTGGTAGCAACGGGCGTCCGGCTTGATCAGACGGGCCGCTTCGAGCACGTTGACGGCGCCGATGCCACTGACCTGACCGGTCAGCAGCGGCTGGTTCCAGGAGGTCTTGACGAAGGACTGGGCGCCCAGGTTGAACACCTCGTCGGGCTGGTATTGCTGGAACAGGCGGATCAGACCCGACAGGTCGAGCAGGTCGCCGTCGATCATCTCGACGTCCTTGGCGATACCCAACCACTCCAGACGTGCCAGGTTGACGTCGGAGGTGCTACGCCGGGGGTTGAGGCCTAGTACCTTGTATCCCTTGCCGAGCAGAAACTGCGCCAGGTAGGCGCCATCCTGGCCAGTGATACCAGTGATCAGAGCAGTTTTTTGGGCCATCGCGATACGGTTCCGAAAGTTATGAGACGAGGTGCGAGCGACTCACACAAAAAAGACCGGCGATGCTACCACAGATATATGGCTGGAAGCGTGCGGTGCTCGGCAGGGCCTGGCATCCGGAAGGCCGATGCCAGGCGGTTGTCTGGGCCGACGAATGCACGGGAAGGGCGCGCCGTGGGGTTTAGAATGTCTCCGCTCAGATACAGGTAGGTCCTCCTGACATGCGCGAAATCACCAGCCGTTCGGCACCCTACAGCAGCATCGTCTATCTCGAATCCATCTTTCCCGATGGTTCCGCCTTCCGCGGCTCGGGCAGCGTGGTCGGCGACAACGACGTGCTCACCGCCAATCATATGGTCTACAACGCCGCGCATGGCGGTTCCGCCGTCCAGGTCATGGTCGCGCCCGGCGCCTTCGTCAATGACGCGACAGGTGCCTGGTCCGCACCGCTGGGTACCTACCTGGCAGACAACTGGTCGAGCAGGGTCGGCAACTGGGACGCCAATGGCGATGGCCTGGTCTCTCCCGCGGAGGCGCAGAACGACCTGACGCTGCTGGGTTTCAACGTCAACCTGAGCGCGGTTACCGGCACCCTCACGCCCACACTGAGCGGCGCCACCTCCTTCGCCGGCACCGTGCTCGGCTATCCGGGTCGGGGCACGGGCCTCATGGAGGACACCGGCACGGCGACCCACTACGACGGCGTCGCCGCCTATCAATTCTCCACCGGACTGGGCAGTGGCGCCTCGGGCGGGCCGCTGCTGGACAGCAGTGGCCACCTGCTCGGCGTGCTGTCTTCGGGCAATACCAGCGACACCCTGTCGACCTACGCCAGCCTGGGCGATGCCGGCAACTGGAAGTGGTACCTGAATGCCAGCATCGACAACGGCAGCGGGGCCGCTGCCGGCTCGCGACCGGTGGGCCTGGGCGTCAACAGCGGCAGCAAGGACGGCGAGTTCTTCTTCCAGGATCGCCTGTCGCTGGATGGCGATCATCGCGGCAGTCTCTATGGCTATGGTGGTGGCGATGTGCTGCGGCTGGAAAACGCGGCGAGCGCCTACAAGTGGCAGGCCGCCGGCAACGTGGTCAGCCTGACCAGCAACAGCGGCGACCTCGCGCTCAACCTGCACGACATCAACCTGCTCAACTTCAGCGATCGCAACCTCTATGTCCTGACCGCCGATCAGGCGCAGATCGCCCGCCTCTACAACGCGGCCTTCCACCGGGTACCGGACTACTCAGGCCTCGACTATTGGATGTACGACCACGCCAAGGGCACGACCAGCCAGACCATTGCCCAGTCCTTCACCGCCTCGAGCGAGTTCAAGGGGCTGTTCTCCGCGGCGGACGATCGCTCCTATGTCACCCAGCTGTATGCCAACGTGCTCGGCCGTACCGGCGAGACCGCCGGGATCGACTACTGGCTGCATGACCTGGGCACCGGGCTGGGCCGCGCCAATGTGTTGCAGTCCTTTTCCGATTCGACGGAAAACCAGGCGCTGACCAGCGGTGCCAATGGCTTCATCCTGCTGGTGGGTCAGAACGAGTGGGCCTAGCCTGAATCTCCGGCGGTTGGGCTTCGACGAAGAGGCCGTCTCAACCCAGCCTGCAACGGCACTTAGGTTGGGCTGAGCGCAGCGAAGCCCAACCGGGGTCAGGTCACAGCTCCCGTCGCGTGGCTTCGACGAGGGGAAACAGAAGCCGCCCCGCCCCTGCAATCTTTCTGCAACACTCTGCCCGTTAGGCTCCGTCTCCCTTGTCATCAGACGGACCTGCGCCATGCCCACGACCCGTGAAACGATCAGCGCCTACTACCAGAGCATTCTCGGCCGCACTCCGGATGCTGCGGGACTCGAGTACTGGACGGCGCAGGTTGACCAGGGCACTGCCAGTCTCGCGCAGGTAGCCACGGGTTTTTCGCTCTCGACCGAAGCGGCCTCCAGCAGGGTGCCTGTCGTCGCCCTCTACCTGAGCAGCTTTGGACGACTGCCGGACACCGAAGGGCTGCAGTACTGGACCCAGGCCCTGCAGAACGGCACACCCCTGGAAGCCATCCAGCAGGCGTTTCTGCAATCGCCGGAGTTCGCCACGATGGCTGCGGGCTCGGCAACGGCCTTTCTGACCGCCGCCTATGAGAATGCCCTGGGGCGGTCCGCCGATGCGGACGGTCTGCAGTTCTGGACCCAGCAACTGGCGGCCGGCACCAGTCGGGCAGCGGTGCTGGCAGCGCTTGCGGATTCGCCGGAAGGTCAGCCCCATGCGCTGGCCAAGGCACAACTGAGTCTTGCCTATCAGGGGGTCAGTGGCACGCCGCCGAGCCTGACCGACTTGAACGACCTCCTGGCGCAACAGGGACAGCAGTCATTGATCGAACTGGTCACCCGCACGACCGAGCGCCTGATCGACAATGCCGCACCCGCCCCTGCGCCTGCCGAGCCACAGCCAGCCATCTTCACCTTCACGCCGGAGGCAGGCACCCAGGCCGGCGCGTCGGATGCGTCCGGGGTCATCCGCTGGGGCCAGTACCTCATCGTCGGCGATGACGAGGGCAATGTGCTCAGGGTTTACGATCAGCAGGGTGGCCAGGCGCTCGACGCATTCGACTACGGCAGTGTGCTGGGCCTGAGCGACGAACTGGATTTCGAGGCCATGACCTTTACCGGCAGCCTCGGCACGGAGGGGACCCTGTATCTCACCGGCTCGCACAGCAACAGCAAGAGCGGCAAGGAGGCGCCGGGACGCGAAGCCATCCTGGCCGTGAAGCTGACCACCGACGCCCAGGGCAAGCCGGTGTTCGATACCACTGGCATCCAGACCTACAAAGGCCTGGTCGCGGCGCTCGATGCCTGGGATGCCAGTGGCAGCAATGGCAAGCCGGCCGGCTACTACGGCCTGAAGGTCTCTTCCGCTGCCGGCATCGCCCCCGAGCACGTCAACGGCTTCTCCATCGAAGGCCTGACTACCTCGCCCGATGACAGCCAGCTCTGGCTGGGATTTCGTGCGCCGCAGCTGGATACCGGGGCACGCGACAAGGCGCTGCTGGTTGCCGTGACCAATTATCAGGCCGTACTGGCCGACAACAGCCTCTCGCCTACCTTCGAGGCCATCGAGCTCAATCTGGGCGGGCGGGGCATCCGCTCCATCGACCGGGCCCTGGATGGCAGCGGCTATCTGATTCTGGCCGGTCCTTCCGCTAGCGCCTCCGCTGCGGTTACCCACGATTTCCGGCTGTTCACCTGGAGCGGCGACCCTGCCACCGCGCCCGTCGAGCTCGACAACGATCTGGATGCCCTGCTGGCCGCCACCGGGGGCAGCTTCGAGTCCATCGCCTCCCCTGCCAGCGTCAGACCGGGCACCGAGATCCTGCTGCTGCAGGACAACGGCGATACGCTCTGGCAGGGGCAGACGCAGGTATCCAAGGACCTCGACCCGGCGCAGCAGCACTTCCAGGGCAACCTGGTCACCCTGGGTACAGCGGCCGTGGACCTTGCCGCTCCCCTCCTGGTGGCCAGCAGCCCAGCGGTCGATGCGCGGGATGTCCCCACCGGCAGCCGCATCAGTCTGACGTTCGATGAAGGTATCGCGCTGGGCAGCGGCAGCCTCCAGCTGGTGGACCAGGCCGGCACCGTGGTTCAGGTGTTCAAGGCGGGAGATCCGGGCGTCGCGGTCGACTTCAACGTCCTCCATCTGACGCCGACGAGCAGGCTGCAGGCGAGCAGCAGCTACCACCTGGAGCTACAACCGGGCGCGCTCGTCGACCATGCGGGCAATGCCGTGGCCGCTATGGACATCAGCTTCGCGACTGCCGCCAGGCCTCACTACAACCTGTTGATCACCGAGGTCAATTCCAACGCCAAGGGCGGAGATTTCTTCGAGCTGTACAACTACGGCTCGACCAGCATAGATCTCAGCGGCTGGCGCATGACCGACGAAGCCGGTCAGTTCTCCTCCGCGATCACGCTCGACGGCAATAGCGTTCTCGCCGCCGGTGCGACGCTGGTGGTCGCCGATGTGGCTGCGGCGAACCTGAGCGCCTTCAAGACGGCGTGGGGCTTGAGCGGTGCTACCCCAGTGGTCAGCGTCGACGGGCCCGGTCTCGGCAAGGAGGATGCCGTGGTGCTGTTCGACAAGCTGGGCAACGTCGCGGCGGCCTTCAACTATGACCTGACTGCGGTGCTGGCCAGTGATGGAACCCTGATCACGACGGCCTCCGCTGGTAGCGGTGCAACGTTCAAGGACGGCCAGCACGCAGGTGCGGCCTACGGTGTCGGCGCTGGTACCTCGGCTGTCTGGGATGGTCTGTCGACGACCCAACCCACCTATGTCGGCGCAGCGCTCGGCAGGGATGGGGCCTTCGCCCAAGCCGGCGATGCCGCCGCCATCGGCTCACCGGGCATCGTGCTGATCGGGCAGGAGCCGCTTTCGACCGGCGTGGCCGGTTAGCCAAGCAGGAAAGCGGAGAGCAGCCCTCTAAGTCGAACGACGCCGATCGATTTTCCGATTCAGGATGATCGACGTCTGGGTCTGCTTGACCCCCTCCAGATTACCGATGCGGTCGAGCAGTTCGTCGAGTTTTTCGTGGGTGGTGCAGCGCAGGAAGGCCAGGTAGTCGAACTGGCCGCTGACCGAGGAGACTTCCTCGACCTCGACCATCTTTTCCAGGGCGCGGATGACGCCGGCGGTGCTGCGCGGCAGGACGCTGATGGCGCAGTAGGCGCGCACGGCGGCCTGTTCCAGTTCGGAGCCCAGGCGCAGGCCGTAGCCCTGGATGATGCCATCGCGCTCCAGGCGCGCCAAGCGGGTGACCACGGTGGTGCGCGCCAGGCCCAGCTGGCGGGCCAGGGTGGCGTTGGAGGCGCGGGCGTTCTGCTGCAGCAGGTGGATAAGCTGCCAGTCGGTCGGATCGAGTTTGGTGAACATCGTGGCTGCCTGCCGGGGGCGGGCGTCGGGGCCGGGGGCCGCCGACGCGGGAGCCGTCATTCTAGGCGGGGCGGCCGAGGGCAGCCAGGGCGGTGTCCAGGGATTCCTGCTGCTGGCGTTCGTACAGCGCCATCTCGTCGAGCACCGGCGCACCCAGGGCGGCTTCGAAGGCGGCGCGATTGCCGCCGCTCTGGTACTCCTGCTGGCTGCCGGCCCCCAGGTTGGACTGGAAGATGCCCGCGGCGCTGACGGGCAGGAAGTCTTCGTAGGTGATGGGATCGGCGAGGAGCTGGCCGGCGGCGATCAGGGCCTCGGGATCGCGGCTATCGCTAGCCGCTTGGCTGCCGGCCACGGCGCGATAGCGGAACCAGGCCAGGCCCTGGCGGCGCAGCTCGTCCCAGTTGTCGGGCAGCGCCTGGAACACCTCGGCCAAGACCGTTGCGTAGTCACTGCCGGCCACCTTGCTGCGCTGGCGGACCTCCTGCAGCAGTTCATCGTAGCGCTGGCGACCGGCCGGGGTGAGGGCGATGCCGCGCTGCTCGATCTCGCCGAAGCGCGCCGTGTGCGAACCCTGGACCTCGCCCTGGAACAGGATGGGTTCTTCCAGCGCCTTGAAGCTGGTCTGGCGCAGCAGGATGGGGCACTGGCGGCGGGGCGGGCCTTCGATGGTTTCCTTGGGTGCGATGCCACGGGCGGGCATCCGCGCCTGGACGGCGTCGATGTCGAGGGTTCGCGGGGTCAGGTGGTTGATGTGCGGGCCCTTGAAACAGACCACGTCGGCGATCAGTCGATGGGCGTCGTGCAGGCGCTGATAGAGGCTGGCGTCGACATTGGCCTCGCGGTGCCAGCGAAAGGTCTCCAGGGCTTCCTGGACGAAGGCATCGGCTTCGGCATCCGTGAGCCCGCCCTGGGCCTCGGCGCGCTCGATCAGCTCCAGTGCACCCGGGGTAAAGATGCGGCGCTCGTTCAGGACCCTTTCGGCCAACTGGCGCAGCTCGGCGTCTTCGATCAGCTCCAGGCGCAGCAGCGAGGTGAAGACGCGAAACGGATTGATCTGCAGGGCGGCCGGCGCGACCGGGCGGAAGGCGGTGGAATGCACTGGAACCCCGGCCACGCTGAGGTCGTAGTAGCCGACCGGCCGCATGCCCATCACGGCGAACAGGCGGCGCAGGGTGGCCAGCTCGGCGGCCGTGCCGACGCGAATGGCACCGTGGCGCTCCAGATCCAGGCGCTCCGCGGAGTCTCCGGCGAAGCCCGGTTGTCCGGCGTTCACCTCGGCGACCAGTTCCAGCAGGGTGCCGTACTGGGGCACCTCCTGGCGGTACATCGCCGACATGGCCTGGGAAAAGCGGGTGCGGATCAGATCCGGGGAAAGCAGCGACGCGGCGGTCATGGGAGCGGCTCCTGGCTCAGGCTAGAAGCCGATTTCGACATGCCCGCGCGGGCTGCTCAAGCGATCTTTGCTCATTGGATCATTCCCCGGGGGAATAGGCGGACTGCCTCAGTGATCCTTGTGCTGGGTCTTGGGCTTCTTCACATGATCGGCGCCGGTATTGCTGCCCGAACCGCCGCTGGAGCCGTTGTCGGCCGCGCCGACGCCGGTGCTGGGCGCCTTTTCCATGCCATGGGTGCTGGTGGGATCGGGCCGCGCGGGGGTGGCCGGGGGATTGGTCGGGCTGGTCTGGGCCAGGGCGGCGCCGGACAGGCCGAGGCCCAGGATCAGGGCGGGAAGCAGGGGAAACGTGCGCATGGGAGGACTCCTCTGGACGGATTCACTTCCCTTTAGGCACCTCCCGCGCGGGGAGGTGCCGCACCGCGGATCAGCTACCGCTGGTACTGGCCTTGTGGACCTTCTTGTGCGCCACCTTCTTGTGGTGGGTGGTGGCCTGCTTGCCGGTCTTGGCCGGGCTGCTGCTGGTCGCGGCAGGCGGCGTAGCCGAGTCGGTGGGCGCCGTCTGGGCGAAGGCGGCAGAGGTGGCCAGCAAGCCGGCGAGGGTCAGGCAGAGGGTGGTGCTTTTCATGGAAGTCACTCCTTCGGTGGCTGATTGCAGGTTCAGTTAGCCGGCTTTCGCCCGGCAAATCCGTGTCCTCGTCCACAGCCAGGGCCATTGGTAACAAGATATTTCAATCGACTGCCAAGGCGTTAACAGTCTGACGACCTCTTCGCCAGGGTCCCGGCTTGGGCATAATGCCGGGACGCCCCCTGATCGTAGCCGCGCATGCCCAAGAGTCCTCACCTTCCCAAGCGCCCCCGCTGGAGCAGCCTGCTGCTGCTGGCCCTGGGTCTGACGCTGCTGCTGATTCCGCTGCGCTACGCGGCCCAGCACTATTACGAGGCGCAACTGGGCGAGCAGAACGGCCAGACCCTGGATCTCTATGTCGCCAACCTGCTGGGCACGCTGCGGCGCTACGAGGTGCTGCCGGACCTGCTGGGCGATCTGCCGGTGCTGCGCCATGCCCTGGAAGGCCAGGGCGACAGCACGGCCCAGGACGCCGCCAGCCAGATGCTGGAAGACATCCGCCAGCGCACCGGGGCGGACGTCATCTACCTGATGCAGGACGACGGTACCTGCCTGGCCAGCTCCAACTATCGCCAGGCGGACAGCTTCGTCGGTCGCGACTTCTCCTTCCGGCCCTATTACAAGGCGGCCATGCAGGGCCAGCCGGGGCGCTTCTTCGGTCTCGGCACCACCTCCAGCAAGCGCGGCTACTATTTCGCCGCCGCCGTGCGCGATGGCACGCGGGCCATTGGCGTGGTGGTGGTCAAGGTCGACCTGGACAGCGCGGAAAAGCTCTGGGGCAATGCGCCCGAGCAACTGCTGGTCACCGACGACCTGGGCGTGGTCATCCTCACCTCCCATGACGCCTGGCGCTTTCGCGCCACCCATCCGCTGGACGAGCGCCAGCGCGAGCAGGTCAATGCCAACCGGCCCTACCCCACCACCAATCCGGCGCCCCTGACCCTGGTGCCCGGCGACTGGCTGACCCAGACCCGCAATCTCGACGAGGTCGGCTGGAACGCGCAGATCCTGGCGCCGCGGGAAATGGTCGAGCGCCAGGTGCGCAGTGCCCTCTACGTCGGCGCGGCCACCCTGCTGGCGCTGCTGCTGTTGCTGGTGGTCATGACCTTGAGACGGCGCCACTTCATCGAGCGCCTGGCGCTGGATGCCCGGGCCAAGCGTGACCTGGAGCTGAACGTGGAGGAGCGCACCCGCGACCTGCAGACGCTCAACGCGCGGCTGCAGCAGGAGGTGCACGACCGCGAGCAGGCCCAGCGCGAACTCATGCGCGCCCAGGACGAAGCCGTGCAGGCCGGCAAGCTGTCGGCGCTGGGGACCATGTCGGCCAGCATCAGCCACGAACTCAACCAGCCGCTGGCCGCCATCCGCAGCTACACGGAAAACGCCGTCGTGCTGCTCGACCACGACCGGCTGAACGATGCCCGCGGCAATCTCAAGCTGATCGGCGAGCTGACCACGCGGATGGCCAACATCATCGCCCACCTCAAGGCCTATGCCCGTGGCGCCCGCCGTGCGCCGGAGAGCGTGGTGCTGCAGGGCGCCCTGGAAGACGCCCTGGCGCTGGTCGCCGCGCGGCGCCGGGCCATGCAGGTGGAGCTGATTCGCGACCTGCCCGATGCGCCGCTGTGGGTGCAGGCCGGCGAAACCCGCCTGCGGCAGATCATCAGCAACCTGCTGAGCAATGCCCTCGACGCCCTCGCGGAAAAGACCAGCACCCGCCGGCTGTGGCTGACCACCAGCATCGACGAGCGCGGCGTGACCCTGATCCTGAGAGACAACGGTCCGGGCTTTTCCAGCGAGGCCCTGGCCCGCGCCCACGAACCCTTCTTCACCACCAAGGCCACCGCCCAGGGCCTCGGCCTGGGCCTGGCGATCTGCGATAACCTGTTGCGGACCCTCGGTGGCCACCTGCACCTGTCCAACCATGGCGACGGTGGCGCCGAGGTACGTCTCTATCTGCTGCACGGCAAGCCGGGGGTCGCCTCGGTGCCCCAGGAAGAAGTCCGCGGTTGACCGTCAGCCCTCTACCTTAGGTCCCAGTCATGAGTGCCCTGCCCCCCTTCGATCCCGCCAGCCAGATCCTGCTGATCGACGACGACGCCCACCTGCGCCTGGCGCTGAGCCAGACCCTGGACCTGGCCGGTTTCAAGGTGACGACCCTGGCCGATGCCCGCGAGCTGGAGCTGGCGGCCGTGCGCGACTGGCCCGGCGTGGTGGTCAGCGACATCCGCATGCCCGGCATCGATGGCCTGGAGTTGCTGGCCCAGCTGCACCAGCGTGACGCCGAATTGCCGGTGGTGCTGATCACCGGCCACGGCGACGTGCCCCTGGCGGTGCAGGCCATGCGCGCCGGCGCCTATGACTTCCTGGAAAAGCCCTTCGCCAACGATGCGCTGATCGACAGCGTGCGCCGCGCTCTGGGCGCCCGCCACCTGGTGCTGGAAAACCGCAGCCTGCGCCTGGCCCTCGCCGAGCGTCATGAACTCCAGACCCGGCTGATCGGCCAGACTCCGGGCATGGCCCGGCTGCGCGACCAGATCGGCGCCCTCGCCGCGACCCAGGCCGATGTGCTGATCCATGGCGAGACGGGCGCCGGCAAGGAGGTGGTGGCCCGCGCCCTGCACGACCTGTCGAATCGTCGCGACGGCCCCTTCGTCGCCATCAACGCCGGCGCCCTGGCCGAATCCGTGGTGGAGAGCGAACTCTTCGGCCATGAACAGGGCGCCTTCACCGGCGCCCAGAAAAGACGCATCGGCAAGTTCGAATACGCCAGCGGCGGCACCCTCTTCCTCGACGAGATCGAGAGCATGAGCCTGGATGTCCAGGTCAAGCTGCTGCGCCTGCTGCAGGAGCGCAAGGTCGAACGCCTCGGCTCCAACCAGCAGATCCCGCTGGACATCCGGGTGGTCGCCGCCACCAAGGAAGACCTGCGCCAGGCCGCCGACCAGGGTCGCTTCCGCGCCGACCTCTACTACCGGCTCAATGTCGCCACCCTGCGCATCCCCGCCCTGCGCGAGCGCAGCGAAGACATCCTGCCGCTGTTCCGCCATTTCGCCCTGGCCGCCGCCCAGCGCCATGGCACGCCGCTGCGCGAAGCCGATGCCGAGCAGCGCGCGGCCCTCATCGCCCACAGCTGGCCAGGCAACGTGCGCGAATTGCAGAACGCCGCCGAGCGCTTCGCCCTGGGGCTGGAGCTGGCGCTGGACAACAGCGCCTATGCGCCCCTGGCGCCCATGACGGCGCCGCCCGTGGCCGCGGCCCCGGTGCTGGCGGCGCCCGCCGCGGCAGCCCTGGCCGCCGGACTGGGCGAGCAGGTCGAGGCCTTCGAGCGCGAACTCATCCAGCGCGAGCTGGCCCGACCCCACGCCTCTCTGCGCAGCCTGGCGGAAGCCCTCGGCCTGCCGCGCAAGACGCTGTCCGACAAGCTGCGCAAGCATGACCTGCAATTCACCGGCGGTGCGACGGACGAAGGCGACTAGGCCAAGGTCGGCTGGTCGCGCCTGATCGCGAGTGGCAGAGTGAGGGACTCAGGCGTCGTGCAACAGGCGTCGTGCAACACGCATTCGCAAGGAGACCCTCTTGACCTCGCTCATGCTCGCAGAAGCCGCCGCCAGTGGCGCGGCGGTCGCCCGCCAACTGGCGACCATCGACCAGGCCCTGGCGGCCCTGGCCGACGACCTCAGGGCCAATCCGCCACAGCTGGCGCTGACCGTGGCGCGTGGCAGCTCGGACCATGCGGCCAGTTATTTCGCCTACCTGGCGATGGCCCACCTGGGGCTGCCGGTGCTGTCCCTGCCGCCCTCGCTGGTGACCCTGCGCCAGGCGCCGCTGCGCGTCGAAGGCCAGCTCGCCCTGGGCTTTTCCCAGTCCGGACGCAGTCCCGATCTGATCGAGACGCTGTCCGCCCTGGATCGCTATGGCGCCCGTACCGCGGCCCTGGTCAACGAAATCGACTCGCCGCTGGCCCTGGCCTGCCGCCATGCCATCGGTGTGCAGGCCGGTCCCGAGCGCAGCGTCACCGCCACCAAGAGCTTCATCGCCACCCTGGCCGCCGCCGCCCGGCTGATCGCCCACTGGCAGCAGGACGAGACCCTGCTTGCCGCTGGAGTCGCCTTGCCCGAGGCCCTGGATCGCGCCGCCGAACTGAGCTGGGCGCCGGCCCTGACCGTCCTGCGCGACGCCGAACGCTGCATGGTGGTCGGCCGCGGGCCGGGCTTCGCCATCGCCCAAGAGGCCGCGCTCAAGCTCAAGGAAACCTCGGCGCTGCAGGGCGAGGCCTTCAGCGGCGCGGAATTGCAGCACGGTCCCCTGGCGCTGGTGGAGCGTGGCTATCCGCTGCTGATCTTTGCCCTGCGCGGCCCCGAACAGGCCGGTCTGCTGCAACTGGCGCGGGACCTGCGCGCACGCGGTGCGCGGGTGCTGCTGGCCGCGCCGGACGAGATCGCCGAGCGCGACCTGCCCCTCGCCGTCGCCGGTCATCCGGACCTGGACGGCCTGCTGGCGATCCAGAGCTTCTATCGCCTGGCCGCACTGCTGGCCGAGGCACGGGGCCAGGACCCGGACCAGCCGCGCCACCTGCGCAAGGTCACCCTCACCCGCTGAGGCGGCGATCGCTCGTCCAGGCGCTGCCGCTTGCAGAGCGCCTGGATTACCCGCTCCATCCAGAGAGCTAAGTCTTTGGAGCTAGCCGCCGACGGCTGGTCGACGGGTAATCTGCCAAACGGTCCACAGAGCCGGTAAGTCGCTGGAAATCGGTCAGTTTTTTCTTGTCGCTCCCGGCGATTTGTCTCAGCGTTCGCGCAACGGATGATGAGACAGCCCATATGGACATGCGCGCGATACCTGCGAGCAAGGTCTGCCTGACGACGAGAAACGTCCTTCTGGCAGAACTGCTCAAACCCTTTCTCGAAGAACGCCACGGCATCGAGCTCAGCTGCGCCCGCGAGCTGGAAGCGGCCGGCGAGACCAGCCTGGTGCTGGTCGATCTCGGCAGCGTGCCCGAGGCGCCACTGGAGCGCTGGCTGGAAAGCCTGGCGCCGGCGGTCACCGTGGCCTTTCTCAACGCCAGCCTCGAACAGGCCCTGCCCTGGGTCGAGCGCTTTCCCGCCATCCAGGGCGTGTTCGCCCCCCAGGCCAGCCGCGATCAGCTGCTGCAGGGGCTGGGCGCACTGCTGGCCGGCGAGGACTGGCTGCCCCGCGCCATCCTGGCCCACCTGCTGCGGCGCTCCCGCGAGCGCCCCAGCATCGCCGCCGACGGCCTGACCCGGCGCGAGCGGGAGATCCTCCGGCTGGTCGGGCGCGGGCTGTCCAACGCCGCCATCGGCGAGGCGCTGTGCCTGAGCACCCACACGGTCAAGAGCCACATGCACAACCTGCTGCGCAAGACCGGCGCGGCCAATCGCGCCGAGGCGGCGCTGCGCTTCCATGCCGGGCAGGACCTGCCGGGATGAAGGCGGCCTGGCTGCTGCTCGGCCTGCTGCTGGCCGGACCGCTGCGGGCCGAGGGCGAGCTGATCCAGGGACTGCTGGTGGACAACACCATCTCCCGCTTCGGCCACGACTTCTATCGCCACTTCGCCGACCGCCTGACCGATACCACCGACCTGGACTTCAACCTGGTGGTGCGCGAACGGCCTTCGGCGCGCTGGGGCAGCCTGGTCTGGGTCGAGTACGAGCAGCGGCTGCTCTACCGGCAGTTCATTCCGCCGAACAACAGCGAACTCAAGGATGCCGCCTACGCCGCGGCGGACCAGGTCCACGAGGGCATCACCCGCCGGCGCCTGGAAAATCTGCTGCAGGACACTTTCGACATGGATAAGGACGAGTTATGAACGCGCACGCCTGGAAGGCCCTGCCCCTGCTCTGCACCCTGGGCGTCACCCCGGCCATGGCGACCGAGCTGGTCTACTCGCCGGTGAATCCGTCCTTTGGCGGCAATCCGCTCAATGGCACCTACCTGCTGAACAACGCCACCGCCCAGGATCGCCACAAGGATCCCGACCTGCGCAGCAGCGCCAGCAGCCAGTCGCCCCTGGAACGCTTCACCAGCCAGCTGGAATCGCGGCTGCTGTCCCAGGTGCTGACCGACATCAAGGACGGCAACTCGGGCACGCTGTCCACCGACCAGTTCATCGTCAACATCGTCGACGATTCCGGCAACCTGACCGTGCAGATCACCGACCGCGGGACCGGGGAGATTTCGGAAATCTCCGTCAACGGCTTCAACCAACCCTGAGCACGGATGCCTGCCATGAACGCCTTTTCCCTGGCGGCGGCCCTGACCGCCGCCCTCGTCCTGACCGGCTGCGTGCGCGACCCCATGCCCGCCGAACAGAACGCCGCCCCGACCCTGACGCCGCGCGCCTCCACCTACTATGACCTGCTGGCGCTGCCACCGCCCAAGGGCCCGCTGGTGGCCGCCGTCTACGGCTTCCGCGACCAGACCGGGCAGTACAAGCCCAATCCGGCCAGCTCCTTTTCCACCGCCGTGACCCAGGGCGCCGGCAGCATGCTGGTGGACGCCTTGCAGGCGAGTGGCTGGTTCGTGGTGCTCGAACGCGAGGGCCTGCAGAATCTGCTGACCGAACGCAAGATCATCCGTGCCACCCAGAACAAGCCGGACCTGCCGGAGAATCTGCAGCAGGCGCTGCCGTCGCTGCAGGCGGCCAACCTGCTGCTCGAAGGCGGCGTGGTGGCCTACGACACCAACGTCCGCAGCGGCGGCGAGGGGGCCCGCTACCTGGGCATCGGCCTGTCCGAGGAGTACCGGGTGGATCAGGTCACGGTCAATCTGCGTGCCATCGATACCCGCAGCGGTCGGGTGCTGGCCAATGTCATGACCTCCAAGACCATCTACTCCATCGGGCGCCAGGCCGGGGTCTTCAAGTTCATCGAATTCAAGAAGCTGCTCGAAGCCGAGTCCGGCTACACCACCAACGAGCCGGCGCAGCTGTGCGTGCTCTCGGCCATCGAGGCGGCGGTCGCCCATCTGGTCGCCCAGGGCGTCGAGCGGCGCCTGTGGCTGGTGGCCGACGGTCGCGATCCGCGCGACCCGGCGCTGACCAAGTACCTGGAACCGACCCGGCGCTAGGGATTAAGCCGCCGGCCCCGCGGGATTCGCTCCCTGGAGCGATAGCGATGGGCCAGGCGGCTCCGGACAATGCCAGGCGGAGAATCTTAGGCAATGACGGTGACAGAGATGCGCAGCCCAACCCGCGGCCTGGCCGTGGTCCTCGCCCTGGCACTCGGCCTGGACACCCTGGCGTCGGCCGCCGATCTCATGGAGACCGGCGACCTGGGTCAGGCGCCGGCGGCCGGACGCGACGCCGTCATCCGCCAGCTCGGCGTAGGCAACCAGGCGCTCATCGACCAGCGCGGCACCGCGCTGCGCGCCCAGGTGGCCCAGAGCGGCGCCGCCCAGGAAGCCCGCATCCTGCAGGATGGAACGGAACTGAGCGCGGTCATCCTCCAGGGCGGCTACGGCAACGTCGCACGCATCGAGCAGGTCGGCAGCGGCAACCAGGCCGACATCCTGCAACTCGGCGTCCAGGGCAACGCCCGCATCGAACAGCACGGCTCGGGCCTGTCCAGCCGCATCGTCCAGTACGGAAGCAACCAGAACACGGTGGTACGTCAGTACCGCTGATGGCACTCATGGAGATCAGACAGATGTTTCTACTCAGGCCCCTGGCCGCCCTGACGCTGGCCCTCGTGGCCACCAACGCCCTCGCCCAGAACAGCACCGCCCTCGTCCAGCAGGACGGCACCAACGGCACCCTCACCCTGGACCAGAGCGGCGCCGGCAATAGCGCGTCCCTCTATCAGCTGCAGGGCGAAGGCAACGCGATCAGCGTGGTCCAGACCGGCGCCAGCAGCGCCACCATCACCCAGGGCGGCGACATCTACGGCTATGCCCAGGGCAATGTGGCGACCCTGCGCCAGGAAGGCGGCAGCAGCGTCCACACCCTGGCCCAGGACGGCTTCGGCAACCAGGCCACCATCAGCTCCGTGGGCAGCAACAGCGGCACCCTGGTCCAGTCGGCCTCCAGCGCCCAGCTGACCCTGGAGCAGAACGGCGACAACAACCAGGTGCGCGTCGACCAGAGCGGCGATGCGGTGACGGCGACCCTCGCCCAGTCCGGCACCGACAACCGCATCGATCTGACCCAGCAGGGCTACTCGGTCGACACCGTGGAGCTGACCCAGCGTGGCCAGGCCAATGTCGCCACGGTGCTCTCCTCCGGCAAGTTCAACGAACTGACCTTTACCCAGGACGGCAATCGCAACACCCTGAACGTCGACCAGGCCGGCCGCGGCAATCGCTTCAGCGGCAGCTCCACCGGCGACGACAACCTGGCCAGCGTCACCGTCCAGGGTGACAGCAACCAGACCAGCATCGTCCAGAGCGGCAACGGCAACGAGGCGCGCCTCGACGTCACCAGCGCCATCAGCACGGCCAGCGTCAGCCAGGTCGGCGACAGCAACCGCGCGAGCATCCTGCAGACCTCGGCCAACTTCAACGGCTTCAACGACAGCGCGCGGATCTCGCAGAGCGGCTTCGGCAACAGCGCCACCATCAACCAGCGGTGACGCGCGCCGCCTGGCTGCTCGCGGCCCTCCTGCCCCTGGCGGGCGGCGCCGCGGCCAGCGCCCGCCTGGAGTTGCAGCCGCAACCGGCGGGCGCTCAGGTGCAGCTGTGCTTTACCGGCGAAGACGCACCCCTGAGCTACGAACTCGTCATCGAATTGCACGGACCGGGTGGTGTCGCCCGCACCCGTCAGGCCGGCGCGGCCAGGGGTGACGGTTGCCCGGTCACCACGCGCCTGGGCGCCGCACCGGGCAGTCTGATCGAGGCGACGCTGAGTTGGCAGCGGCAGGGACAGGCGCAGCCTGTCATCGAGCGCCGGCTGCAGCTGTAGCTCAGCCTGGTGGTTCCACGTGGAACCGTGGCTACAGGGTCAGCGGCAATTCCAGCGGGGTCTGCTGCCGCGCCGCCAGGCGCTGCTGGAATTCGGCCGGGTCATGGATCAGCACGTCCTGGCCGGCAAAGGCCTGGGCGGCGATCAGTCGCGATAGCCAGAAGCGCACGCAGGCGACGCGCAGGAGCACCGGCCACAATTCGGCTTCCCGCGGCGTGAAGTGACGATCGGCGGCATAGGCCGCCAGCAGCGCCCGAGCGCGCGGCAGGTCCAGGGCGCCGCTCTCGGTGGAGCACCAGTCGTTCACCGTGATGGCGAGGTCATAGAGCATCCAGCCGGAACTGGCATTGTAGAAGTCGATGACGCCCGACAGCCGGGGGCCGTCGAACATCACGTTGTCGCGGAACAGGTCGCCGTGCAGATTGGCCTCGGGCAACGGTGGCTGCTCGCTCAGCAGCTCGCGGATCTCCCCCAGGGTGCGCTCCAGCAGCGGCCGGGCCGTGGCGTCCAGGCCCGGCGCCAGGCGCTCGCCTTCGGCCAGCATCCAGGCCAGGCCGCGATCACTGGCGCGCTCGATGCGGCGCTCGCCGGCGGTGGCCCGGTGCAGATGGCCCAGCAGGTGGCCGACTTCGCCGCAATGATGGGGATTGGGCGCACGCTCGTGGCGGCCGGCCAGGCGCGGTTGCAGCAGCGCCGGCTTGCCGGCCAGCTGGCGCAGGGCCTGGCCATCCTGGGTGCGCACCGCATAGGGCACCGGCAGGTCGGCGTCGTGGAGGACATCGAGCAATTCGATGAAGAACGGCATCTCCGCCACCGGACCGCGTTCCACCAGGGTCAGGACGAATTCGCCGCCTTCCAGGCTGATGAAGTAGTTGGTGTTTTCCGAGCCCTCGGCGATGCCCCGGAAATCCCGCAGCCGGCCCAGGCCATAGGGCGCGAGAAAGGCTTCGAGGGTGGGACGATCAAGGGGCGTGAAGACGGACATGACAGGGCCTGGCGGAGGAATGTGCGAGCGGCGCGCAGTTTACCGGTCCAGGCGCCTTGCGCCTACCAGCTGAACAGGCGCCAGCTGGGGACGTGCAGGATCGGCTTGTCGTTGGCGGCGGTGCTGCTGCCATCGGCGGGCACCAGCTCGTAAGGCGCGCCATGCTTGGGGATGACCCGGGTGGATTGCAGTACCCCGCGGATGCGCGTCTCCTCGATGGTCTGGTCGCCGGCCTGGTAGCGGATCACCTTGATCTCGTCAGGCAGGGGCTTTTCCCCCGGTGGCAGCGGTTCCGCGGCCTGGACCAGCGGCGCCAGCAGCAACGCGGCGAAGAGGAAGCGACGAGCACCCATGGTAACCTTTGACCTTTTGAACGGAGCGAGTGGTCGATTCTAGAACCCGGCCCAGTTGTCGTCGAGACTGGCCGGACAGACGCCGCACACGCCACGACAAAGGTTTAGACCATGAGCCACGCCCCTCTCGTCCTGGTGGACGGTTCCTCCTATCTCTATCGCGCCTTCCATGCCCTGCCGCCGCTGATGACCTCCACCGGCAAGCCGACCGGCGCGGTGAAGGGCGTGCTCAACATGCTGCTCTCGCTGCGCCGCCAGTATCCGGACAGCCTCTTCGCGGTGGTCTTCGACGCCAAGGGCCCGACCTTCCGCGACGAACTCTTCGCCGACTACAAGGCCCAGCGCCCGGCCATGCCCGACGACCTACGCGGTCAGGTCGAGCCGCTGCACGCCTGCATCCGCGCCCTGGGCCTGCCGCTGCTGGCCGTCGAAGGGGTGGAAGCCGACGATGTCATCGGCACCCTCGCCCGTCATTGCGCCAGCGCCGAGCGCCCGGTGGTGATCTCCACCGGCGACAAGGACATGGCCCAGCTGGTCTGCCCCTATGTCACCCTGGTCAACACCATGAGCGGCAGCGTACTGGACGTGGAAGGGGTCAGGACCAAGTTCGGCGTCGGTCCCGAGCTGATCATCGACTACCTGGCGCTGATGGGCGACAAGATCGACAACATCCCCGGGGTACCCGGGGTGGGCGAAAAGACCGCCGCCGGCCTGCTCAACGGCATCGGCGGTGGCCTGGATACCCTCTACGCCAACCTCGACGCGGTAGCCGCCCTGCCCCTGCGCGGCGCCAAGTCGCTGGCCGCCAAGCTGGATCAGCATCGCGAGCAGGCCTACCTGTCCTACCAGCTGGCGACCATCAAACTGGACGTGCCGCTGGAACTGACCTTCGACGAGCTCAAAGTCGGCGAGCCCCATGTGGAAGCCCTGATGGCGCTCTACCAGGAACTGGAATTCAAGTCCTGGCTGGATGACCTGATCCGCGACACCAAGCGCCAGGGCGCTCCCCTGCCGCTGGCCGAGGACGCCGCCACCACCCAGGTGGAAACCCACTACGACACGGTGCTGGAACAGGCCGACTTCGACGCCTGGCTGGCGCGCCTGCAGGCCGCCGACCGCTTCGCCTTCGACACCGAGACCACCAGCATCGATGCCCAGCGCGCCGAGCTGGTGGGGCTGTCCTTCGCCGTGGCGCCGGGCCAGGCCGCCTATGTGCCGCTGGCCCACAGCTACATGGGCGCGCCGACCCAGCTCGCGCTGGAGCCGGTGCTGGCCGCGCTGAAGCCGCTGCTGGAGGACCCGGCCAAGCTCAAGATCATGCAGCACGGCAAGTACGACCTCAATGTGCTGACCCGCTACGGCATCACGATCCAGGGCATCGCCTTCGACACCATGCTCGAATCCTACGTACTGGACGCCACCGCCACCCGCCACGACATGGACAGCCTGGCGCTCAAGTACCTGGGCCACAGCACCATCCGCTTCGAGGACATCGCCGGCAAGGGCGCCAAGCAGCTGACCTTCGACCAGATCGCCATCGAGCAGGCCGGACCCTATGCCGCCGAGGATGCCGATGTCACTCTGCGTCTGCACGAGACGCTCTGGCCCAGGCTGGAAGCCATCCCCGGCCTGGCTGGGGTCCTGCGCGACATCGAGATGCCGCTGGTGCCGTCGCTGGCGCGTATCGAGCGCAACGGCGCCCTGGTGGATTCGGCGCTGCTCGGGGTGCAGAGCCGCGAGCTGGGCGAGAAGATGATCGCCCTGGAAAAGGAGGCCTATGAACTGGCCGGCCAGGAATTCAACCTGGGTTCGCCCAAGCAGCTGGGCGAGATCCTCTTCGTCAAGCTGGGTCTGCCGGTGGTCAGCAAGACCGCCTCCGGCCAACCTTCCACCGCCGAGGCGGTGCTGCAGGAACTGGCCGACCAGGACTTCCCGCTGCCCAAGGTGCTGATGCAGTACCGGCAGATGAGCAAGCTCAAGAGCACCTACACCGACAAGCTGCCGCAGCAGATCAATCCGCGTACCGGCCGTATCCATACCAGCTACCACCAGGCGGTGACGGCGACCGGCCGGCTGTCTTCCAGCGACCCGAATCTGCAGAACATCCCGATCCGTACCGCCGAGGGCCGGCGCATCCGCCAGGCCTTCGTCGCGCCGAAAGGCTATCGCCTACTGGCGGCGGACTATTCGCAGATCGAGCTGCGCATCATGGCTCACCTGGCCCAGGACGAAGGCCTGCTGCACGCCTTCCAGAACGACCTGGACGTGCACCGCGCCACTGCCGCCGAGGTGATGGGTGTGCCGCTGGAAGAGGTCAGCAACGAGGATCGCCGCCGCGCCAAGGCCATCAACTTCGGCCTTATCTACGGCATGAGCGCCTTCGGCCTGGCCAAGCAGATCGGCGTCGGCCGGGCCGAGGCCCAGGCCTATATCGATCGTTATTTCCAGCGCTATCCCGGCGTGCTGGCCTACATGGAGCGCACCCGCGCCCAGGTGGTGGACCAGGGCTATGTGGAGACCCTCTATGGCCGCCGGCTGTACCTGCCGGACATCCACTCCAAGAACCAGGGCCTGCGTCGCGCCGCCGAGCGGGCGGCGATCAACGCGCCCATGCAGGGCACCGCGGCGGACATCATCAAGCGCGCCATGATCGCCGTGGATGGCTGGCTGCAGTCGACCCCGGAGCTGGACGCCCGGGTGATCCTGCAGGTACACGACGAACTGGTGCTGGAGGTCCGCGAAGACCAAGTGGAGCGCCTGCGCGAAGGCCTGCTACCGCTGATGAGCGGTGCCGGCGAGCTGGACGTGCCACTGCTGGTGGAGTCGGGGGTGGGTGGCAATTGGGACGAGGCGCACTGATGGGCGCTGGAGGTTGGGATCGTTGGGCTTCGCAGGCTCAGCCCAACCTACGGGTCCTGTCACCCTCGGTCGCGTGGAAAACGGCGTAGCCTTTTCCACCTGAGGATTGAGTGCCAAGGGTACCCTCACCCCGGCCCTCGCCCTGAGGGAGAGGGGCGGTTTGGAGCGTGGCTTTGGCACCGCGACCTCGTAGCGTGGAAAACGGCGCCGCCTTTTCCACCTGAGGATTGAGTGCCAAGGGCACCCTCACCCCGGCCGTCTCCCTGAGGGAGAGGGGGCGGTTTGGAGCGTGGTTTTGGCACCGCGACCTCGTAGCGTGGAAAACGGCGTAGCCTTTTCCACCTGAGGATGGGGCGCCGAAGGTGCCCTCACCCTAGCCCTCTCCCAGAGGGAGAGGGGATACGGCTTCAGCGCACCACGCCTTCCTCGCGCAATACCTTGAAGATGGCGGCCGCTGCCGTTTCCGGGGTCAGGTCCTTGAGGACCTGGCCACCATCGCCGGAGGCCTTGGCCGTGGCGGCCTTGAAGCGGTCGGCGGCGGTCTTGGCCTTGATCACCTTGAGGCGCTTGGGACGGGCCTTGGCCGGTTGCAATTCGCCGTTTTCGAACAGGCTGTCCTGCACGATCTCGATGGTCTCCACCTGCAGCTCGCCACGCCGGGCCGGGCCGAAGGCGCTTTGCCGCGGCGCCGGAGCGGCGCTGTCGACACTGGCGACAAAGGGCAGCCGTACCCGCAGCCGCCGGCGCTGACCGCGCGGCAGGGCTTGCAGTACGGTCGCCTGGCCACCTTCCACGGCTTCCACCGCGGCGAGGCCGACCACCAGCGGCCAGCCGAGGGTCTCGGCTAGCAGATAGGGCAGCAGACCCGAACCTTCGCCGGTTTCCGCCTGGCTGCCGGTCAGTACCAGGCCGGCACCGACCTCGCGCAGGGTCTCACCGAGGGCTGGCAGGGCATCGGCGCCCGCCGGTTGTTCCAGTACGTGCAGGGCCGGCACACCCATGCCCAGATAGCCGCGCAGGGCCTCTTCGGCGGGATCACCGGCGTGCAGGACGCGCAGCTTGTCGCCCACCAGGCGCAGGCCGAGTTCGACGGCGCGGGCATCCTGTTCCGCCCGCCGGGCACGCCCGGAAGTGGGATGGGCGCCAACGGACACCAGGGCCACGACCTTGACGCCGTCCAGCGACGGCAGCTTCTGCTCAAGCGACATCCTGCAACTCCCCTGCCCGCTGTTGTTCGACCAGCCGCGCCAGGGCGGCCAGGATGGCGTCACCGTTGCCGATCACTGACAGATCGGCACGCTTGACCATGTCGCAACCCGGATTGGTGTTGATGGCGATGACCTTGTCGCAACTGGCGATGCCCTGCAGGTGCTGCACGGCGCCGGAGATGCCCACGGCCAGATAGACCCGGGCGGTGACCCAGGTCCCGGTGGCGCCGACTTGGCGGTTGCGCGGCATATGGCCGTCGTCTACCGCCACCCGCGAGGCGCCCTCGGTGGCGCCCAGTAGCGCGGCGGTGCTGTGGAAGAGATCCCAGTCGCGGATGCCGTTGCCACCGGAGAGGATGAATTCGGCCTCGGCCAGGGGAATCTGCATGGGGTCGACAGCGACCGGGCCGAGGTCCTCGATGCGTGGCAGGTGGCGGGCGATATTGCCGCTCAGGGTTACCGGCAGGACCTCGTGACGGGTCTCGCCGACCGGCTCCGCGCACTCCGGCAGGGCCAGGACCAGCCTCGGCAGCGGCTGCTGCAGATCCTGGCGACCGGCCCCGGCACGGCCGATGACCAGGTTGTCCTTGACCTGCCAGACGCGGGTGGCGGGGCGCTCGTGCAGAGCGGCGCCCAGGCGCCGACCCAGTTCGCCGCCACCACTGCGGCTGTCGGGCAGCAGCCAGTGACGCGGCTGCAGTTCGTTGTTCACCGCGCGCAGCGCCAGCACCCGCTGTTCGGGGGCATAGCCCTGGAATTGCTCGCCGTCCAGATGCAGCAGGCGATCCACCCCGGCGGTATCGAAGGCCGTTTCCTTGACCTCGCCAAAGACCACTGCCAGCACGGCGCCCTCGGCGCCGGCCAGTTGCCGGGCCAGGCCCAGCAGGTCACGGTCATGGGCGGTCAGGCGACCACTGACCAGATCCGGCACCACGGCGATGTAGAAGGCCGGTTCGGCGATCCGGTGCAGCGGCAGCTGTTCTTCCACCGCCTGGGCGGCGCCACGACGGCCACCGCCCTGCTGGGCGCCGCTGCGGTCGATACGCTTGACGCCCTGGGGGCCGACGAAACCGGCGGCCGCGGCGTGGGGATTCTTGCGGACCAGGCCGTTTGGCCCCATCCAGCGGCTTTCGGCATCGGCGCTGCTGGCGATGCTCGCATGCAGCGGATGCAGACGGTTGCGCGCGATCCACTCGCGGCGCGGGTCGCGACGAATGATGCTCATGCTGGGCGCTCCGTTTGGAAATGGCAGGTGAGGCGCGCGGTGGGCCCCTCACCCCAGCCCTCTCCCCTGAGGGGAGAGGGGGTAAAAGCGGTGAACACCGGGACTTGTCTGGCACACCTGATCATCCCCTCTCCCCGCGGGGAGAGGGCTAGGGTGAGGGGGCCCCGACGCCCGCTCACGACAGGGCCTCCGCGACCGGCCGCCGGGCGGCGGCCGGCTTGCTGTCCACCGGTGCCTCGACGATGGCCTCGGCCACCAGCTCGGCGATGTCCTTGATCTCCGGACGCGGGGCGACCACGCCTTCCAGCATCAGGGTGCACTGGGGGCAGCCCACGGCCACCAGCTCGGCGCCGGTTTCCTGGATGTCGGCCATGCGCATGTCGGGAATCCGCTGCTTGCCGGGGATGTCGGTGATCGGCGCGCCGCCGCCACCGCCGCAGCAGCGCGAACGAAAGCCGGAACGCTCCATCTCCTTGACCGCGATACCCAGCGCCTTGAGCACCGCGCGCGGCGCCTCGTACTCGCCGTTGTAGCGGCCCAGGTAGCAGGGATCGTGATAGGTGATGGTGGCGCCCTGCTCGGCCAGGGCGTGCTGGCCCAGGTGCAGGGTGCCGCGGCTGAGCAGGGTCTCGATGAAGGTGCTGTGGTGCTGCACCTGGTAGTGGCCACCCAGGTCGCCGTATTCGTTCTTGAGCATGTGGAAGCTGTGGGGATCGCAGGAGACGATGGTCTGGAAGCGATACTTGCCCAGGGTCTCGATGTTGCGCCTGGCCAGTTGCTGGAAGGTCGCCTCGTCGCCCAGGCGACGGGCAACGTCACCACTGTCGCGTTCTTCCAGACCGAGCACGGCGAAGTCCACCTTGGCCGCCTTGAGCACCTTGACGAAGGCGCGCAGGGTGCGCTGGTTGCGCATGTCGAAGGCGCCGTCGCCGACCCAGAACAGCACCTCGGCCTGGCCCTTGTCCTGCATCAGCGGCAGGTCCAGGTCGGCGGCCCAGTTCAGGCGGCCACCAGGGGCGAAGCCGCCGGGGTTGTCGGTGGCGATGAGATTTTCCAGCACCTCGGCGCCCTTGTTCGGCGTCTCGCCGCGTTCCAGGGTCAGGTGCCGACGCATGTCGACGATGGCGTCGACGTGCTCGATCATCATCGGGCATTCCTCGACGCAGGCACGGCAGGTGGTGCAGGACCAGAGGGTCTCGGCGTCCACCAGGGCCTTGCCCTGACGCGCGACGATAGGCAGGTGCGGACCGCCGGCGTGTTCGCCGACCGGCTGGCCCGGATAGGGTGAGCCGAAGTAGCGGGCATCGCTGCCGCCCTTGAGGCCGACGACCATGTCCTGGATCAGCTTCTTGGGGTTGAGCGGCTGGCCGGCGGCGAAGGCCGGGCACATGGCCTCGCAACGACCGCACTGGACGCAGGCGTCGAAGCCGAGCAGCTGGTTCCAGGTGAAGTCGGCGGGCTTTTCCACACCCAGCGGCGCCTTGGGATCGTGCAGGTCCAGCGCCTTGAGGCCGCTGGAGCGGGCGGCGCTGGCGTTGTGCGGGGTGCTGAAGCGCTCGGCGCGGCGGTGCCAGGCCAGGTGCAGGGCGCCGGCGAAGGCGTGCTTGATGGGACCGCCCCAGGTCATGCCGAGGAACAGCTCGGACACGCCCCAGGCCACACCGACCGCCAGCACCGCGGCCAGAATCCAGCCCCCGAAGTCCGGCGGCAGGATGCCGGCGACCGGCAGGGTGGCGATGAAGAAGCTCGCGGCAAAGGCCAGCAGGCTCTTGGGCAGGCGCATCCAGGGGCCCTTGGACAGCCGCGCCGGTGGGTTGCGGCGGCGCTTGGCGACAAACAGGGCACCGGTGAACATGCAGGCGGTGGCCGCCAGCAGCGCCCAGCCGAGGATGCGGCTGTGCAGGCCGAAGCCGTGCACCAGGATGGCCAGCAGCGCCGCCAGGACGAAACCGCCCGCGGTGGCCACGTGGGTCTTGGAGATGTACTTGTCGCGGTCGACCACGTGGTGCAGGTCCACCAGGTAGCGCCGCGGCATCTTCAGCAGCCCGCCGAGCCAGTCGACCTCGGCCGGACGCCCTTGCCGCCAGAGGCTGAAGCGGCGCACGGCGCCGATCACGGTGAGGGCCAGGGCGGCGAAGAGCAGGATGGGGAGGATGGTGTTCAACATCGATCTATCCTCACAGGGCGGGCCCCGCAGGCGCGGCCGGGGTAGCGAAGCGCCGGGGCCGCAGAAGGTGAGCTATCGCGGCCATGGGCCGCTCCTACGAGGTACGTTCGGAGCCTGTAGGAGCGGCCCATGGCCGCGAATTTTCAAGCAGCGATTAGGCCGTCTTAGAAGTCCTTACACAGGCGCAGGGCATCGTAGATGGCGGCGTGGGTGTTGCGCTGGGCCACGCAGTCGCCGATCCGGTAGAGCAGGTAACCGTTGCCGGTCTCGCCGAGCGCCGGCTGTGGCTCGATGGCGAACAGCGCCTCGATGTCCATCTGGCCCTTGTTGCGCGAGTCTTCCTTGAGGGCGTAGTAGAGGCCCTCGTCCGGGCGTACGCCGTTCTCGATGACGACCTGGTCGACCACGCGCTCCTCGCGGGCGCCGGTATATTCGTTCTCCAGTACCGCGATCTTCTTGTCGCCCTCGGCGTAGACCTTTTCCAGCATCAGGTCGCCGGTCATGATCACTTCCTTGGGATAGAGGCTGCGGTAGTAGGTCGGGAAGGTGGTCCCGCCAATGGCCACGCCCGGCTTGATGTCGTCGGTGACGATCTCGACCTGGGCGCCCTTGTCGGCCAGGTAGTCGGCCACCGACATGCCGGTGAATTCGCAGATGGTGTCGTACACCAGCACGTTCTTGCCCGGCTCGACCTTGCCCGAGAGGATGTCCCAGCTGCTGACGACCAGACCGTCGGCGGCGTGCCAGTGGTCGACCTGTTCCAGGAAGGGATGGCCGCCGTTGGCCAGGATGACGATGTCCGGGCGCAGGTCGAGGATGGTCGCCGGATCGGCAGCGGTGCCCAGACGCAGGTCGATGCCCAGGCGCGTCAGCTCCAGCTGGTACCAGCGGGTGATGCCGGCGATCTGGTCGCGCTGCGGCGCGCGGGAGGCCAGGGTGATCTGGCCGCCGAGCTGCTCCTGCTTCTCGAACAGGGTGACGTCATGGCCACGCTCGGCGGAGACGCGCGCGGCCTCCATGCCTGCCGGACCGCCGCCGACGATGACCACCTTGCGCTTGGGCCCGGTGGACTTCTCGATGATGTGCGGCAGGCCCATGTATTCGCGGCTGGTGGCGGCGTTCTGGATGCACAGCACGTCCAGGCCGTTGTACTGGCGGTCGATGCAGTAGTTGGCGCCGACGCACTGACGGATCTGGTCGATCTGACCCATCTTGATCTTGGTGATCAGGTGCGGATCGGCGATGTGAGCGCGGGTCATGCCGACCATGTCGACGTAGCCGCCCTCCAGAATGCGGGTGGCCTGGTTCGGGTCCTTGATGTTCTGGGCGTGCAGCACCGGCACGTTGACCACTTCCTTGATGCCCGCCGCGAGGTGCAGGAAGGGCTCCGGCGGATAGGTCATGTTGGGAATGACGTTGGCCAGGGTGTTGTGGGTATCGCAACCCGAGCCGACCACGCCGATGAAGTCGAGCATGCCGGTGTCGCTGTAGTACTTGGCGATCTGCTTCATGTCGTCGTGGGACAGACCGTCCGGGTGGAATTCGTCGCCGGTGATGCGCATACCGACGCAGAAGTCGTCACCGACCTCGGCGCGCACGGCCTTGAGCACCTCCATGCCGAATCTCATGCGGTTCTCGAAGCTGCCACCCCATTCGTCGGTGCGCTTGTTGACCCGCGGCGACCAGAACTGGTCGATCATGTGCTGGTGCACGGCGGACAGCTCGACGCCGTCCAGGCCGCCGGCCTTGGCCCGGCGCGCGGCCTGGGCGAAGTTGCCGATCACCCGCCAGATCTCTTCCGGCTCGATGGTCTTGCAGGTGGCGCGGTGCACGGGCTCGCGGATGCCCGACGGCGACATCAGGGTCGGCCAGTGGCCGCCGTCCCAGCGCGAACGACGCCCCATGTGGGTGATCTGGATCATGATCTTGGCGCCGTGCTTGTGCATGGCGTCGGCCAGATTCTGGAAGTGCGGAATGATGCGGTCGGTGGAGAGGTTGACCGAACTCCACCAGTGCTGCGGGCTGTCGATGGCGACCACCGAGGAACCCCCGCAGATGGCCAGGCCGATGCCGCCCTTGGCCTTCTCTTCGTAATACTTGACGTAGCGCTCGGTGGTCATGCCGCCGTCGGTGGCATAGACCTCGGCATGGGCCGTGGAGAGTACGCGGTTGCGGATGGTGAGCTTGCCGATCTGGATCGGCTGGAACATTGCTTCGAAGGCCATGACCTTCTCCTCGATCGGCTGGTGCGCGGTCTTGAGCCGCGCTCTTGCTCTGGGGTGTCGCTGGGGTGGCGGCGAGCGGGTCGGCGGCCACCCGGGGGCGCGGCGTTACTTCGGCCGGGTGACGAACAGGCCGTCGTCGTGGCCTTCTTCGGAACCGCTGTATTCCTGGACGGTGACGGTGCGGATGGCACTGCCCTTGGCGGCCAGGATCTGGTCGATGGCGCCGGAGAACCAGCCGGTGAACATGTAGTCCACCTTGCGATTGACCTTGCCGTAGACGTAGACGAAGGCGGAATGCTTGAGCTTGACCTCGGCGTAGCCGGTGTCCAGGTCGAGCTTCTGGGTCTCGAACAGGCCCCAACCGCGCTGCGACAGGCGCTTCATGTAGTGCTCGAACACCGCGGCGCCATGGATGCCATGGCATTCGGCTTCCTTCTCGCACCAGTGCCAGGCGGACTTGTAGCCGGCCTTGTAGAGGATCTCGGCGTACTTGTCGGCGCCCAGGACTTCTTCGATGCCCATGTGGTTGTTGACGAAGAAGTGCCTGGGTACGTACAGCATCGGCAGGGCGTCGGTGGTCCAGACGCCGGTTTCGTCGTCGACCTGGATGGGCATTTCGGGGGCGTGGCTGGCCATGTGTGGAGCTCCGATTCGCTAATACGTATCTAAAAAAAGGTGTGGGTGAATGCCTGTGGAGCCGTAGCGAGCGCGCCGCTGGCAAGGAGCCCCGCAGCGCCAGGTGAGAGCAGTACCGAGGTACGGCGAACCTGGCGCGAGGACGCGACGCCGCTAGCGGTGTGCGCAGTAGGCTCCAGAGGTATTCACTACTCGCCCCAGACTTCGCCGAGGATGCGCATCCAGTTCTCGCCCATGACCTTGCGCACGGTGCGCTCGGGCATGCCGCGCTTGAGCAGGGTCTCGGTCAGGTTGGGGAATTCGCCCACGGTGCGGATGCCCAGCGGGTTGACGATCTTGCCGAAGCTGGTCAGGCGACGGGCGTAGCCCTTGTCGTGGGTCAGCCACTCGAAGAAGTCGTGGCCGTGGCCCTGGGTGAAGTCGGTGCCGATGCCGATGGCGTCTTCGCCCACCAGGTTCATCACGTACTCGATGGCCTCGGCGTAGTCGTCGATGGTCGAGTCGATGCCCTTGGCCAGGAAGGGGGCGAACATGGTCACGCCGACGAAGCCGCCGTGGTCGGCGATGAACTTGAGTTCCGCGTCCGACTTGTTGCGCGGATGCTCTTTCAGGCCGGACGGCAGGCAGTGGGAGTAGCAGACCGGCTTCTTGGATTCGAGGATGACTTCCTCGCTGGTCTTGGAGCCGACGTGGGAGAGGTCGCACATGATGCCGACGCGGTTCATCTCGGCGACGATCTCGCGGCCGAAGCCGGACAGACCGCCGTCGCGCTCGTAGCAGCCGGTGCCCACCAGGTTCTGGGTGTTGTAGCACATCTGCACGATGCCCACGCCGAGCTGCTTGAAGATCTCGACGTAGCCGATCTGGTCTTCGAAGGCATGGGCGTTCTGGAAGCCGAACAGGATGCCGGTCTTGCCCTGGGCCTTGGCCTGGCGGATCTCGGCGGTGGTGCGTACCTGGACCACCAGATCGCTGCACTCGCGGATCAGCTTCTGGCTCGCCGCGATGTTGTTGACCGTCGCCTGGAAGCCCTCCCATACCGAGACGGTGCAGTTGGCGGCGGTCAGGCCACCCTTGCGCATGTCTTCGAAGAGTTCGCGGTTCCACTTGGCGATGATCAGCCCGTCGATGACGATGCTGTCAGCGTGGAGTTCGGTGGCATTCATGACAGGCTCCGGCGTTGGTCTCGCGCCGGAACGGGTGCCGGCGATTCGAGGCCAGCATAGCCCCGGGGTCCTGGCCGACCGGATGCAAAAACGACAGGGGTATCACCAGAAGCGTCAGTGACCGGATCGGCCTACCCCGGCGGCAGGCCCGCGACCGCCGCCGCGGACTCCGGCGCCGACGACCGGTGCGGCCGGTCTTCCCGCGGACTCAGGCCGAAGCGCTGGCGGTAGCAGCGGGAGAAATAGGACGCGGACTCGAAGCCGCAGGCCAGGGCGACGTCCAGCACACTGGCCTCGCCCTGCTGCAGCAGCTGGCGCGCCCGATCCAGGCGCAGCTGCAGATAGAAGGTGGAGGGGGTCGTCTGCAGATGGAGGCGGAACAGCCGCTCCAGCTGGCGGCGGGTCACCTGGATGCCGGCGGCCAGTTCCAGGGTGCCCAGGGGTGTCTCGGTATGGCGCTCCATGCGCTCCACCACCCGGATCAGCTTGCGGTTGGCGATGCCGTAGCGCTGCGCCACCTGCAGCCGCTGGTGCTCGCGCGGCGGGCGGATGCGCCCGAGCACGAATTGCTCGGAGACCTGCACCGCCAGTGCGCTGCCGTGGCTGCGGCCGATCAGCTCCAGCAGCAGGTCGAGACTGGCCGTGCCGCCGGCGCAGGTGATGCGACCGCGGTCGATCTCGAACAGCTCGCCGGTCACTTCCAGTTGCGGCCAGGCTTCGCGAAAGGCCGCCACCGCCTCCCAGTGCAGGGTGATCCGGTGGCCGTCCAGCAGCCCGGCGCGGGCCAGCACCAGGGCACCGGTGTCGATGCCGCCCAGGGGATGGCCGTGGCGGGCGACCTGGCGCAGCCAGCTGGCGAGGTCGTCGTCGTAATGGGCCAGGGGCTCGAAACCGGCCACCACGAACAGGGTGGTGCCCGGCTCCAGGGCGTCGAGGCCGCCGTCGACATTGACCGACATGCCGTTGCTGGCGGTCACCGCCGCGCCCTCGCGACCGAGGATGCGCCAGCCATAGCTGCCCGGACGAAAGCGATTGGCTACCCGCAGGGGTTCCAGGGTGGCGATGAAGCCCAGGGCGGAAAAGCCGGGCAACAGGAGAAAGGCAAAGGACTGCGGCATGGGTGGGGCGTCCCTGGTAACGATTGGCTTGTGCAAGCAAGAAGGTCGCCAGGGTGCAAATTCCGGTCGTCGGGCTGCACATGACCGCGGGGCGAGGCGCCTAGGGTAGAAGGCAACCGGCAGTCATCCCCGCCCGCCGCCCCAGGGAGTTCGCCATGCCCAACAAGACCCTCAGCACCACCCTCCTCGCCTGCGGCCTGCTGGCCGCCACCCTCGGCAGCGCCCGCGCCGCCGATCCCGACAGCTGCCAGACGGTGCGGATGGGCATTGTCGGCTGGACCGACGTGGTCGCCACCAGTGCCCTGGCCGAGGTCATGCTCGAAGGCCTCGGCTACGGCGTGAAGCCGACCACCGCCTCCCAGCAGATCATCATGGCGGCCATGGGTGACAAGAATCTGGACGTGTTCCTCGGCTACTGGCAGCCGACCATGCAGCCGGTGGTGCAGCCCTTCGTCGACAAGGGCCAGGTCAAGGTGCTGACCCCGCCGCTGCTGGCCGATGCCCAGTCCACCTTCGCGGTACCCGAGTACGTCTACGAGGCGGGCCTGAAGACCTTTGCCGACATCGCCCGCTTCAAGGACAAGCTCGGCGGCAAGATCTACGGCATCGAGCCGGGCAGCGGCGCCAACCGTGGCACTGCCGAAATGATCAAGACCGACCGCTTCGGCCTCAAGGACTTCCAACTGGTGGAATCCAGCGAGGCGGGCATGCTCACCGCCGTGCGCCGGGCCGAGAAGCGCAAGGAGTGGATCGTGTTCTTCGGCTGGAAGCCGCACCCGATGAACCTGCAGATCAAGATGCGCTACCTGACCGGCAGCGAAGACGTCTTCGGCCCCAACGAAGGCCAGGCCACGGTCTCGGTGGTCACCACCGCCGACTATCCGCAGCGCTGCCCCAACGTCCAGCGGCTGCTCGGCAATCTGCACATGGACAGTGCCGAGGTCAGTGCCGTGATGGCGCCCATCCTGGAGCGCACCGCGCCCAAGGACGCCGCCCGCGCCTGGCTCAAGGACCACCCGCGACGCCTCGACGCCTTTCTCCAGGGCGTGACCACCCGTACCGGCCAGCCCGCCGCTGCTCTCAAGCTCTGATCGCCCAAGGACAGACCCCATGAACACCGATGTCATCGTCACCTGCGCCCTGACCGGCGCCGGTGATACCGTAGGCCGCAATCCCCATGTCCCCGTTACCCCGGCGCAGATCGCCGCCGCCGCCCTGGAAGCGGCCCGCGCCGGCGCCACCGTGGTGCACGCCCATGTGCGCGATCCCGCCACCGGCAAGCCGAGTCGCGACGTGGCCCTCTATCGCGAGGTGGTCGAGCGCATCCGCGAGGCGGACGCCGAGATCGTCATCAACCTCACCGCCGGCATGGGCGGCGACCTGGAGATAGGGCCGGGCGAGACGCCCACCGACTTCGGGCCCGGCTCGGACCTGGTCGGCCCCCTTACCCGCCTGCTGCATGTCGAGGAATTGCGCCCGGACATCTGCACCCTGGATTGCGGCACCCTCAACTTCGGCGACGGCGACTTCATCTATGTGTCCACCCCCGCGCAACTGCGGGCCGGGGCCAGGCGCATCACCGAACTGGGGGTGAAGGCCGAGCTGGAGATCTTCGACACCGGTCACCTCTGGTTCGCCAAGCAGCTGCTCAAGGAGGGTCTGCTGAAGGATCCGCTGTTCCAGCTGTGCCTGGGCATTCCCTGGGGCGCCCCGGCCGATACCACCACCATGAAGGCCATGGTCGACAACCTGCCGGCGGGCGCCTGCTGGGCCGGCTTCGGCATCGGCCGGATGCAGATGCCCATGGCCGCCCAGGCCATGCTGCTGGGCGGCAACGTTCGCGTCGGCCTGGAAGACAATCTCTGGCTGGACCGGGGTGTCCACGCCACCAACGGCAGCCTGGTGGAGCGGGTCATCCAGATCATCGAGCGGCTGGGCGGGCGCGCCCTGAGCCCCGCCGAAGGGCGGGACCGGATGCAGCTGGGAGGTGCCCGATGAGCGCCGTCTTCGCCGCCCTCGGCACCGGCGTGATCGGTGCCGGCTGGATCGCCCGCGCCCTGGCCCGCGGCCTTACGGTGCGCGCCTGGGACCCGGCACCCGGCGCCGAGGCCGCCCTGCGCATCCGCCTGGCCAATGCCTGGCCGGCCCTGGAGGCCCAGGGCCTGGCACCCGCTGCCAGCCTGGAGCGCCTGAGTTTCCATACCGACCTGGACGCCGCGGTGGCCAGCGCCGACGTCATCCAGGAAAGCGCCCCCGAACGCCTGGAGCTCAAGCGCGAACTGCATGCCCAGGTCAGTCGCGCGGCCCGGCCCGACGCCCTGATCTGCTCCAGCACCTCGGGCCTGCTGCCGAGCGACTTCTATGCGGAGGCGCTGCACCCCGAGCGCTGTCTGGTGGGCCATCCGTTCAATCCGGTCTATCTCCTGCCGCTGGTGGAGGTGGTGGGTGGCCGCCAGACCTCGGCGGCCAACCTGGAGCGCGCCGAAGCCTTCTATCGCGAGCTGGGCATGCGACCGCTGCGGGTGCGCAAGGAGGTGCCCGGCTTCATCGCCGATCGCCTGCTCGAAGCGCTCTGGCGCGAAGCCCTGCACCTGGTCAACGACGGCGTCGCCACCACTGGCGAGATCGACGACGCCATCCGCTATGGCGCCGGCCTGCGCTGGTCGTTCATGGGCACCTTCCTGACCTACACCCTGGCCGGCGGCCCGGCGGGCATGCGCCACTTCATGCAGCAATTCGGTCCGGCGCTGAAGCTGCCCTGGACCTACCTGGAAGCCCCGGAGCTGACCGACGGCCTGATCGACGCCGTGGTCGAGGGTACCCAGGCCCAGCAGGGCGATCTGGAACTGGCGGCGCTGGAGCGCTATCGCGACGACTGCCTGCTGGCGGTGCAGGCGGCCATCGCCGACTGCAAGACGCGCCACGGGATTCGGGACTAGGAGCGGCCATGATCATCCATCGCACCCCGGTCGCGCCCGAGTGGGTCGACTACAACGGCCACCTGCGCGACGCCTACTACCTGCTGATCTTCAGCCACGCCAGCGACGCCCTGATGGACGCCATGGGCCTGGACGCCGCCGGCCGCGCCGCCAGCGGGCACTCGCTGTTCACCCTGGAGTGCCACCTCAACTTCCTCCATGAAGTGAAGGCGGATGCCCGGCTGGAGGTGCGGGTGAGATTCCTGGCGCTGGACGCCAAGCGGCTGCACCTGCACTTCGGCCTCCATCACCAGGGCCAGGCCGACCTGCTGGCCGCCTCCGAGCAACTGCTGCTGCACGTCCACCTGGACGGCCCCCGTTCCGCGCCCTTCGCGCCACGGGTGCACGACTGGCTGGCGACCCGGCTGGCGGCGCAGCGGGACGAGCCCTGGCCGGAGCATGTCGGGCGGGTCATCGGCCTGCCTCCGCCCCGCCCATGAAGGCGCCGCCGCTGTCGGCGGACATGGCCGCCTTCGTCGCGGCCAGCCAGGCCTTCGCCACCATCGATCCGGACCTCCGGGCACAGCGCCAGGCCTATGCGCGGCTCTGCGCCGCCCTGGCGCCGGCTGATTACAGGGGCCTGGCGGTCAGCGATCACCGCGCTGGCGCCGTGCCGTTGCGGCTGGTGGCGCCGCGGGAGTCCGCCGCTGACCGCCCCGCCCTGCTCTATCTGCACGGCGGCGGCTGGATGCTCGGCGACCTGGATTCCCATGGCTTTCTCGCAGCACGGCTGGCGCAACGACTGGGACTGGCGGTGCTGCTGGTGGACTATCGCCTGGCGCCCGAACACCCCTATCCCGCCGCCCTGGACGATGCCTGCCAGGCCTGGGACTGGTTGCAGCAGCAAGCCTTGACCCTGGGGCTGGACCCGACCCGGCTGGCGGTGGCCGGCGACAGTGCCGGCGGCGCTCTCGCTGCCGCCCTGTGCCTGGCGCTGCGGCAGCAGAGGCGTGCCCAGCCGCGGGCCCAGGCATTGATCTATCCCGCGCTGACCGCACGGATGCTGCCCAGCGAACGCCGGCAGGCCCAGGCGCCGCTGCTGAGCGCCGCCGACTGGCGGGCGTGTCTGGATGTCTATCTGCCCCGCCCGGCGGAGCGCCGCGAGCCTCTCGCCCTGCCGTTGCAGGCTGGCGATTTCAGCGGGTTGGCGCCGGCCCTGGTCGCCGTGGCCCAGCGCGATCCCCTGGCCGACCACGGCCGCGCCTATGCCGCTGCCCTGCGTGGCGGCGGGACGCCCTGTCGCCTGTGGCAAGGTGCCGGTCTGTTGCACGGCGCCCTGCGCGCGCGGGGCCAGAGGGCCGAGGCCCTGCGCGAGGCCCTGGAGCGCTTTCTCGCTGGCGAATTGGGCACCCTGCCCACCGCTGACCTGGCAAAAGACAAAAAAAAACCTCAACCGCTGGAGACGGAAGAGGTTCAAACGCCCTGATGGGCCTCAGTGTGTAACCGGGGGTTGCTCGACTCTGGTGGCGAACAACCGGAAAATGTCGTTGATAGGCGCCATTCTAACGGCGAACCTCGCCCTTGACCCTGCGGCAGATTGTCCGGGCAGGGCGTCGTAATAAATCTACATTGCCTGGGCAGACGGCGAGGCGCTTTCCAAAAACGACATCCGGCTATGCGGCGACGCCAGCCCGGCTTGCCGTCTGCGACACCAGTGGGAGAATCCAGGCATTCCACCGGAGAGGGCAGCACCATGATGATCGCCGACTTGATCGACCAGGACGACTTCCGCGACCGCCTGCGTGCGCTGGGTTTCAATGTGACGCCCGCGGCGACCGCGGACGAGGCCTGTCGCCAGGCGGTGACGGGCCTCAACCAGGAACGCGCCCAGGTCTTGCGGCAACTGATCCAGGAATTGCTATCGGGCAGCGCGGCGCTGCTGCCGGCGGTGCGCCAGGCCATCGACCAGCAATTGCTGCCGGCCCTGGCCCCGACGCGTGCCTAGCGAACCCTAGGGCCGCAGCAGACTCAGCCGGCCCAGCAGCGGCAACCGTCCCAGGCCCCGCAACGGGGGCGTCAGCAGGCGCTCGCCCTGGCGGGCAAAGGCGGCGGCCAGCGGCGTGTGCAGGCCCAGGCTGATCACACCCAAGGCCAGGGCCAGCCCGCCGATATAGTCATCCGAGCCCCAGTGGGCGCCGGCCACCAGCCGCGGCAGCATGAACAGCACGGCCAGCGCGGCCACTATCAGTCGCCGTCCCCCGCGGGTGAAATGCGCCATGAACAGCGCCCACAGCAGCAGCACCGAGGCGTGATCGCCGGGAAAGCTGGCGCCGGATCTGTCCTTCAACTCCCAGCCGTGTTCCAGCCCGGGAAAGCGATCGCTGAGCAGATAGGCGCCGGCGAGCACATCGGACGGACTGGAATGCTGCAAACCCCAGGCTTCGATGCCCTTGGTCAGCAGGGTGCGCACGATCAGCAGGATCACCAGTAGACCGACGAAGGCCGCCAGCGCTGGCCGTACCTGCCGGGCCGGATAGGCCCAGTCGCCCCGGACCAGCAGCGCCAGCAGGATCAGGCCGACCAGGGCATCCACTGGTCGCAGGCTGAAAAAGGTCCAGAGATAGAGCCAGGCGCTGGACTGCGCCAGCGGGGCATTGAGGGAGTGGAACAACCTGGCGTCGAAGGCCAGCAACTGACTCCGAACGTCAGGGATCAGCCAGAGCAGCAGCAGGCCCAGGGCCAGCCCCTGGCATAGCGCCAGGCGGCGCCACTGCCAGGTGGAAGGGAAGAGTGGAGCGTTCATCGAGGTCTCTTTTCACGAAAATTTCACGAATAGACCCACTTGACCTCGATAACGTCACACTTTGTTACAGCCAGATGACGCAACAGTCCTTTGCATCCGCTGACTCAACCCAGGAAGGCCAGGGCCTCGTCTGCGACCAGCTCCGGTAATTCCTCCGCCAGGTAATGGCCACCCGGCAAGGCGCGCCCGCTGACCTGGGTGGCCACCTGGCGCCATTCGGCCAGCGGATCGAAGCAGCGCCCCACGGTGCCTTCGGCGCCCCAGAGCACCCGCAGCGGCAATTCCAGCCGGCGCCCGGCATCCAGGTCGGCCTGGTCATGCGCCAGGTCGATCCCGGCGCTGGCGCGGTAGTCCTCGCAGATGCCACGGGCGGTGCCGGGCAGGCTCAGGCAGCGCAGGTATTCGGCCAGCACCTCCGGCGGAAAGGGCGCCAGGCCGGCACTGCGGGTACCCATCACGCCCTTGAGATAGCCTTCCGGATCGGCTTCGATCAATCGCTCCGGCAACGGCGCCGGGCGGATCAGGAAGAACCAGTGCCAATAGGCCCGGGCGAAGGCCTCGTCGGTCTGCCGATACATGGCCAGGGTCGGCGCGATGTCCAGCAGCATCAGCCGCTCCACCGCCGCGGGATGATCCAGCGCCAGGCGATGGGCGACGCGGGCGCCACGGTCGTGGGCCAGCACGGCGAAGCGCTCGTGACCGAGCCGGCGCATCAGCGCGACGTTGTCCCGCGCCAGGGTGCGCTTGCTGTAGGCCTCGGCACCCGCGTCGGGCTTGGCGCTGTCGCCATAGCCGCGCAGGTCGGCGGCTACCAGGGTAAAGCGCTCGGCCAGCCGCGGCGCCACCTTATGCCACATGACATGGGTCTGGGGATGGCCGTGGAGCAGGAGCAGCGCCGGCCCCTGACCGCCGACGCGGCAATTGAGCTCGACGCCGCCGACGTCCAGCCGCCGCTGTTCGAAGCCCGCAAAGAGGCCGTCCATCTCAGGCCAGGGCCGCGGCGATGGCCTGTCCCAGGCTTTCGGTGGTGCCCTGGCCGCCGAGGTCGCGGGTCAGGGGCGCCTGCTCCGGCCCCTGGCGCAGCACGGCCTCGATGGCCGCCACCACGGCAGCGCCGGCTTCGGCATGGCCCAGATGCTCCAGCATCATGGCGCCGCACCAGATCTGGCCGATGGGATTGGCGATGCCCCGCCCGGCGATGTCCGGCGCCGAACCGTGCACCGGCTCGAACAGGCTGGGGAAGGTGCGCTCCGGATTGATGTTGGCCGAGGGCGCGATGCCGATGGTGCCGGTGCAGGCCGGGCCCAGGTCGGAGAGGATGTCGCCGAACAGGTTGCTGGCCACCACCACGTCGAACCAGTCCGGATGCAGGACGAAGTTGGCGGTGAGGATGTCGATGTGGAACTTGTCCACCGCCACGTCCGGATAGGCCTTGCCCATCTCCTCCACGCGCTTGTCCCACCAGGGCATGGTGATGGCGATGCCATTGGACTTGGTGGCCGAGGTCAGCTTCCTGCGTGGCCGCTGCTGGGCCAGGTCGAAGGCGAACTTGAGGATGCGGTCGGTGCCGTGACGGGTCATCACCGTTTCCTGGATCACCACCTCGCGCTCGGTGCCCTCGAACATGATGCCGCCGACGCTGGAATACTCGCCCTCGGTGTTCTCGCGCACCACATAGAAGTCGATGTCACCGGGCTGGCGATTGGCCAGGGGCGCCTTGACCCCGGGCATCAGCCGGCAGGGACGCAGGTTGACGTACTGGTCGAAGCGACGGCGGAATTGCAGCAGCGAGCCCCAGAGGGAGATGTGATCGGGCACCACGTCCGGCCAGCCGACGGCACCGAAATAGAGGGCGTCGTAGCCCTTGAGCGTTTCGAACCAGTCGTCCGGCAGCATCTTGCCATGAGCCTGGTAGTACTCGGCGCTGGCGAAGTCGAAGTGGTCCCACTGCAGTTCGATACCAAAGCGGCGGGCGGCGGCGTCCAGCACGCGGATGCCTTCGGGCATGACCTCCTTGCCGATGCCGTCTCCGGCGATGACCGCGATCTTGTGGGGCTTGGACGCTTGCATGGGCTTTCTCCGGCAGTCTGGATGGAATGGACCCAGTGTAGTCTCGCGCCGGAGGCGTACAATCCCGCTCCAGGGAAAGCCATTCTTAACCTGGGATCAAGAATCTTGTCCACTGATGACCTTGCCTTCTTCGTCCGCCTGGCTGGCCATCCCAGCCTGACCGCCGCCGCCCGGGAACTGGGTCTGTCGCTGGCGGCGGTGAGCAAGAGACTCACCGCCCTGGAGCGCCGGCTGGGCGTGCAGCTGATCCGCCGCACCACGCGGCGCCTGGACCTGACCCCGGAAGGCCTGCGCTATCTGGAAGGCGCACGCCCGCTGCTGACCCAGCTGGAAGACCTGGAAGCCGCGGTCGGCCGACCCGATGCGCCTCTCGCCGGGGTGCTCAATCTCAACGCCACCTTCGGCTTCGGCCGCCGGCACCTGGCGCCGCTGCTGTCGGACTTCGCCCGCCGCCATCCCGAACTTGAGCTCAACCTGTACCTCTCCAGCCATCCGGTGAATCTGCTGGACGGTCCCTTCGACCTGGACATCCGCGTCGGCGAACCGCCGGACGCCCGGGTCATCGCCCATCGCCTGCTGGACAACCGCCGCCTGCTCTGCGCTGCCCCCGCCTACCTGGCCCGGGCCGGCGTGCCGGAAAGCGTGGCCGACCTGGCGCGGCACAACTGCCTGGTGCTGCGCCAGGACGCGGGCGACTACGCCGTCTGGCGCTTCACCCGGGACGGCGAGCATTTCGCCCAGAAGGTCCGCGGCAGCCTGAGCAGCAACGATGGTGAGGTGGTGGTGCGCCTGGCGCTGGAGGGCCACGGGCTGATCCTGAGATCGGAATGGGACGTGGCCGAGCTGATCGCCAGCGGCGCCCTGGTGCCGCTGCTGACCGATCATGAGGCCTCGGCGGCGGCCATCTATGCGGTGCACCGCCAGCAGCGCCACGTGCCGCGCCGACTGTCCGAACTGATCCGCCATCTGGCGCAGGAGCTGCCCGCGCGGCTGGGACGCTAAGGCTGCACGAATCTTCCAGACCGACATCAGGTCAGTGACTAGACTGAAAGGCCCGAAAGCCCCCTTCTCTCGCCATGGCCGACGATCACTGGATCCAGCTGCAGCAGGACGCCGAGACCGGCATCGAGACCCTGCGCGCCCATTTCGAGGGCCATGCCTATGACCCGCACTGGCACGACGCCTATCTGGTGGGCTACACCGAGCAGGGCCTGCAGCAATTCCACTGCCGCGGTCAGCGCCACCTGAGTACCCCCGGGCAGGTCTTCCTGCTGGAGCCCGGTGAATTGCACGACGGCCAGGCGCCGGAGGCCGAGGGCTTCACCTACTCCATGCTCTATCTCGATCCCCAGTGGCTGGCGCGCGAGCTGCAGGGACTGCATGGCGACGGCCGGTCCCTGGGCGAGCCCGGCTTCGCCCGGACCCTGGTGGAGCAGGCCGAGCTGCATCGCGCCGTGGCCTGGGCCCATGAGGTCCTGAGTCGTCCGGAATTGCGCATCGTCCGCCAGAGCGCCCTCGATGCCCTGCTGCTGCGCCTTCTGCCGCACCTGCAATGGCGGGCGCCCCAGGCCGGCGATCCACGGCTGCCCCAGGTGGCCCTGCGCGCCCGCGACTTCCTGCAGGCCCATCATCACGAGGACATCGGTCTGGAGGAACTGGCCCAGGCCGCTGGCGTCGACAGATTCCGCCTGACCCGCGCCTTCAAGGCGGCCTTTGGGCTGGCGCCCCATGCCTATCTGGTGCAGCTGCGCCTGTCGCGGGCGCGCCGCCTGCTGGCCGACGGCCTGTCGCCGGCGGAGACCGCCGCCGCCCTGGGCTTCGCCGACCAGAGTCATCTGGGTCGCTGGTTCCGCCGCGCCTATGGCCTGACCCCGGCGGCCTATCGCGCGCGCTGCTCGAATCTTCCAGACCGCTAGCGGCAAGGCTTGCGACCCTGGTGGCTCAGTCCTTCCAGGAGTCTCCCATGTCCCTGTTGCCCTTCCTGCTGTTCGCCCTGGTCGCCTCCATCACCCCCGGACCGACCAATGTGCTCATCCTCGGCCACAGCGCCCGCCACGGTGCCCGGGCCAGCCTGCCGCTGGTGCTGGGCGGCAGCCTGGGCGCGGTGACCCTGGTGCTGGTGGTGGGTTTCGGTCTCGGCCAGCCCCTGGCGCAACATCCGGACTGGCAGCGCGGCCTGGCCTGGGCCGGGGTGCTCTGGCTGAGCTGGCTGGCCTGGCAACTGGCCCGCGCCGGCGCGCCCGCGGTGGCGGATGACGGTGCCCGTCTGGGCTTTGGGGGTACCGCCGGGCTGCAGGTGCTCAACCCCAAGAGCTGGAGCATGGCGCTGGCGGTAGTGACCGTCTACGCCGAACCCGGTGCCGATCTCTGGCAGCAGGTGCTGGTGCTGGCCCTGGTGTTCCTGCTGGTGTCCGTACCCTGCCTGGGTCTCTGGGCGCTGCTTGGCCGGGTCGCGGCGCATGGCCTGAAATCGACCCGCGCCTGGCGCGGCTTCAACCTGGGGATGGCGGCGCTGCTGCTCGCCTCGGCCTGGGCGACGGTGATCTAGACCGGCATCCCGCCCTGATCGCGAAAGCTGTCCTCCAGGTGCTCCAGCCAGGCGCGTACCGCCGGCAACTGGCCGCGCCTGTGGGCATAGGCGGCCTGCAGGTGGCCGCCGGGCAGCGACCAGTCCGGCAGCAGGCGCTGCAGGCGACCCTCGGCCAGTTCGGTCTCGCAATAGAGCAGCGGCAGCATCGTGTAGCCAAGGCCCGCCAGGGCGGCGGTCTTGCGTACGCTGAAGTCGTCGATGCCCAGTCGGGCTTCCAGCACCAGTTCGCGGCGCTGGCCGGCGGGACCGACCATGCGCAGGTGCACCCGGCGATCCAGCTCCAGGGCGCCGAGCAGCGGGACCCCCAGCAGGGCTTCCGGCGCATCCAGCTGGCGACCGACGAGAAAGGCGGGGGCGGCCACCAGCACCCCGGAGGCTTGGCGCAGGCGGCGCACGATCAGCCCCGGCTCCACGTCGTCGACGTCCCTTACCCGCAGGGCCACGTCGAGGCCCTCGTTGACCACGTCCACCCGCCGATTGACCAGCACCAGCTCCAGCTGCACCTGGGGATAGCGCTGCAGGAAGCGGGTGACGACGTCGGGCAGGTAGTCCTGGGCCAGGGCCACCGGGCAGGACACCCGCAGCGGTCCACGGGGTTCGCTGGACAGACTTGCCGCCGTTTCGGCAGCGTTCTCCGCCTCGCGCAGCAGCGCCTGGCAGTGCACCAGGTAGCGCTCGCCGAGAGTGGTCAGGGTCAGGGTGCGGGTGGTGCGCTGCAGCAGCCGCGCGCCCAGGCGGGTCTCCAGTTCGGCAATGCGCCGGGACAGCCGCGACTTGGGAATGCCCAGCAGGCGCCCGGCGGCAGCGAAACCCCCGGCTTCCACCACCTTGGCGAAGTAGGCGAGATCATTGAGGTCTTGCATGGGCGATTGTCCTATCCATGGGACGAAGCATCGCATTCTAGGCGACTAATCAGCCGATCGTCTTATCGGTAGTCTGGGCTCATCGCGTCGAACCCCACAGGACTACCGCCATGAAACTCTTGCACATCGATTCCAGCATCCTGGGCGATCACTCCGCCTCCCGCGCCCTGAGCGCCAAGGTCGTCGGCGCCCTCAAGGCCGCTACGCCAGGTCTCGAGGTCAGCTACCATGACCTCGCTCACGATTCCCTGGGTCACTTCTCCGCCGCCAGCCTGGCTGCCGGTGCGACCCCGGCCGAGCAGCGCAGCGCCGAGCAACGTGACGAAGCCGAGCGCAACACCCGCGCCCTGCAGGAATTCCTCGCCGCCGACGTGCTGGTGCTGGGTGCGCCCATGTACAACTTCACTATCCCGACCCAGCTCAAGGCCTGGATCGATCGCATCACCGTGGCCGGCACCACCTTCCGCTACGGCGAAGCCGGTCCGGAAGGCCTGTGTGGCGACAAGAAGGCAATCATCGTCGCCACCGCGGGCGGCATCCATGCCGGCAAGCCCACCGGTATCGCCCATGAGGACTATCTGAAGCTGCTGCTGGGCTTCCTCGGCATCACCGATGTCCAGATCGTCCGCGCCGAAGGCCTGGCCTATGGCGACGAAGCCAAGCGCGCGGCCCTGGCCAGCGCCGAACGCCAGATCGCCGACCAGTACGCCTGAGTCCGGACGCCCTCAACCCCGGCCCCTCTCCCTCAGGGAGAGGGAAGCAGAGCGGCCCTCGTCTTTGTAAGGTGAGATTCGGGTACGCCTGAAAACTCCTCACTTCAAAGATCGCGGCAAGCTCTGGAGGCCTGGGGCACCAGCGCTCATCCAACCGCACCGATGCGCTTTTCCCCCTCTCCCTACGGGAGCGGGCCGGGGTAAGGGCAGGCCCCGCCTCAGCTGAATCCCACCACCGGATGCGGCACATAGGGCGCTTCCAGGGCACTGATCTCTTCCTCGCTCAGCTGCAGTTCCAGCGCCGCCACCGCATCCTCCAGGTGCTGCGGCTTGGACGCGCCGACGATGGGCGCGTCGATGCCCGGCTTCTGCAGCAGCCAGGCCAGGGCCACCTGGGCACGCGGCACGCCGCGGGCTTCGGCGATGCGCGCCACGGCGGCGACGATCTGCCGATCGGATTCCTCGCTGGCGGTATAGAGCGTCTTGCCGAAGGCATCGCTTTCGGTGCGCGCGGTGCTGGCGTCCCAGTCACGGGTCAGGCGGCCACGGGCCAGCGGACTCCAGGGGATCACGCCGATGCCGGCATCACGACACAGCGGCAGCATCTCCCGCTCCTCTTCGCGAGCGAGCAGATTGACGTGGTTCTGCATGGTGGCGAATCTCGTCCAGCCATGGCGCTCGGCGGTGTGCAGCGCCTTGGCGAATTGCCAGGCGTACATGCTGCTGGCCCCGATGTGCAGCGCCTTGCCGGCCTTGACCACGTCGTGCAGGGCTTCCAGGGTCTCCTCGATGGATGTGTGATAGTCCCAGCGATGGATCTGGTAAAGATCGACATAGTCGGTGCCCAGGCGCTGCAGGCTGGCGTCGATGGCGGCGAAGATGGCCTTGCGCGACAGGCCGCCGACATTAGGCTTGTCGCGCAGCGGGAAGTACACCTTGGTCGCCAGCACGATTTCCTCGCGCACGGCATTGGCCTTGAGGAAGCGGCCGACGATCTCTTCGCTGGTGCCGTCGGAGTAGCTGTTGGCGGTGTCGAAGAAGTTGATGCCGAGATCCAGCGCCTTCTTCAGCAGCGGCTGGCTCTGGTCTTCCGGCAGGGTCCAGGGGTGATTGCCGCGCTCGGGGACGCCGTAGGTCATGCAGCCGAGGCAGAGGGGCGAGATCTTCAGACCGGTACGGCCTAGATTGCGGTAGTTCATGGGGGCCTCCAGGGGTGGTCGAAAAGAGTTGACCATGGCGGTCCCGGATCGACTGCAACGAACTTACCGGCTGCTGGCTTGTTCTATATGGATTCGTACCTAACAACCGGAGATGCTCCATGAAGAAATATGCTTCCGCGGTCTGGCAAGGCGGTCTGAAGGATGGCAAAGGCCATATCTCCACCGAGAGCGGCGCGCTCAAGGACAATGCCTACGGTTTCAACACCCGTTTCGAAGGCACGCCAGGCACCAACCCCGAAGAATTGATCGGCGCGGCCCATGCCGGCTGCTTCTCCATGGCCTTCTCCATGCTGCTGGGCCAGAACGGTCTGACCCCCGAGCGGATCGAGACCAAGGCCGACGTGACCCTGGACAAGGTCGGCGACGGCTTCGAGATCACCACCATCGATCTGACCATGAAGGCCAAGATCCCCGGTGCCACCCAGGAGCAGTTCACCACCATCGCCAATCAGGCGAAGGAAGGCTGCCCGGTGTCCAAGGTGCTCAAGGGTGCCAAGATCAACCTGAACGCCACGCTCGAAGGTTAAGGGTCACAGGTGCCTGCCGGTGCCGCCCAGGCATCGGCAACACCCTGTTCCAGAGCTCGTTCGCCGAGACCTTGGTGAGTCGCTAGACTGCTCCGACCCCGCTTTCGGAGAGCACGATGAACGACTCCATCTTCATGACCCTGTTTTCCATCCTCGCTCTGTTGCTGCTGGGCGGCGGTGTATACGGCTGCGTGATCCTCAACCGCCAGCGCAAGGACATCGAGAAGAACGACAGCGAAGGCTAGGCCGGTCGCCGACACGCCAGATAGCGCACGCCCTGGGCGCCGAAGACTTCCGAGTGAGGCTCATGGGCGGCCAGGTGAAAGACCTCCCCTGCCCCATAACGACGCTCGCCCGTTGCCGTGCGAATGCGCAGTTCGCCTTCGATGACCAGCGCCTTCGCTTCGAAGGGATGCGCATGGGCTTCCAGGCTGCCCAGGGCTTCGCGCTCGACCAGCACCGGTGGCTGAAAGCCCTCGCGGGCGAGTTGTTCGATGAAGGTGGCCTGGTCCAAGAGCGCTCCTTGAGTTGATGACGATCAACGCCCAGATTAGGAACCCAGTCCAACAGGGGCCAGTGCAATATCGCTATGACAGGGCATGGCTGCCGCTATGGCCGACCGCGCCTGCCGAGACGATGGAAACCTCGGCGACCCGAGGTTCCACGTGGAGCATCAGCGCTCCAGCTTGCGCTCGACCTCGGCGGTCTTGCGCTTGAGCGCTTCGGCTTCCTGCTCCTTGGTCTTGATGTCGGTCGGCGTGATGACCTTGTCGATGGCATCGGTCGGCGTCGATTCCGGCTGCTCCATGTCCTTTTTCACCACATCCACCGGACGGCCCGCCTCATCGAGAGCGGGTTCGTTGGGCGGGGTCTTGCCCAGGTGGGCATCGGAACGCTGGTCAGTCATGGCAGGCTCTCCTCAATAGGGTGTCTCTTTCGAGCGCAACGACCGACAGGGAGTTCGCCCGCGACTCAATTGCGGATGCGAACCCGCTCCAGATAGGCCAGCAACTGCGCCTGCTCGCTGGCATCCAGCGGCGCGAAGACCGCTTCCAGCGCCTGGGTACGCGGCACCTGGGCCTGGTCCAGCGCCTGGCGACCCTGCTCGGTCAGATGGACCAGCAGCGCCCGGCGGTCCTGGGGATGGGGTTCGCGACGGACCAGGCCGTCGCGCTCCAGGGCGTCGAAGGCATCGGTCAGGGTACGGGGCGCATGGCGCAGCTGTTCGGCGACCTCGCCCGGACGGCAGGGTCCCAGGCGCTCCAGCACCTTGAGCACCTTATAGCGGGCGAAGGAGAGTCCGGAGGCCTTGAGGGTCTCATCCAGTTGTTGGCGCATCTGCCGTTTCAGATCCATCAGGGCTTCGGCAATGGCGGCGGCGGTTGACATGAAAGCTGCTTACCTCGAATATAGTGAGTAACCTCAATGAATGGTACCTCCGCAATGGCGACATCTTTTCACAGCCGCGAGGGCGATGCCAGTGCCCCTCACCTTTTCCAGCGTGTGCGCTTCGACCTCAAGCGACGTTGGGCGACCGTCGTCCGCCGCGAAGACCTGGGTGGCGACCTGCTGCGCCTGACCTTTGGTGGCAGCGACCTGGCCGATTTCCAGAGCGCGGCCTTCGACGAGCACGTGAAGCTGTTCGTGCCCGCCGACACCACCCCGATCCGCGCCGCCAGCGCCGAGCAGCTGGTGGGTCGACACTACACGCCGCGCCACTACGATGCCGCCCGTGGCGAACTGGCCATCGACTTCTATCTGCATGAAGCCGGGGTGCTGACCACCTGGGCGCGTCAGGCGCAGCCCGGTGCCGAGCTGATCATCGGCGGCCCCAAGGGCGCCCTGGTGCCGCCCGAGGACTTCGACTGGTACCTGCTGGCCGGCGACGAGACTGCCCTGCCCGCCATCGCCCGCCGCCTGGAGCAGCTGGCCGCCGGCGTCCGGGTCCAGGTCGTCGCCGAAGTGGCGCGTCCGGGCCTGGAGATCGCCCTGTCGACGGCCGCCGCCGCCGAGATCCGCTGGGTCTATCGCGAAACCGGGGCCAATGCCCTGATGCAGGCCCTGGAGCAGCTGGAGCTGCCCGCGGGCGAAGGCTATGCCTGGATCGCCGGTGAAGCCACGCAAGCCCGTGCCGCGCGCCAGGCGCTGCTGGCCAAGGGATTGCCGCGGGACTGGGTCAAGGCGGCCGGCTACTGGAAGCTTGGCGAAAGCGACCAGCACGTGAAGGTCGAGGATTGAGCACCACCGCCGCCGTCACCGACGGCCTGCCCCCGCCACGCCGCTATCGCGCCGTCGCCGCCCTGCTACTGGCCATCAGCATGACGGTGCTGGACAGCGGCATCGCCAACCTGGCGCTGCCCAGCATCGCCGAGGCCCTGGACGTCTCGGCCGCCGCGGCGGTCTGGATCGTCAGCGCCTATCAGCTGAGTCTGGTCGCCCTGCTGTTTCCCCTGGCCGCAGTGGCCGAGCGTCTTGGCCTGCGCCCGGTCTTCACGGCCGGGGTCGGGATCTTCGGCCTGGCCTCCCTGGGCTGCGCCCTGGCGCCGGATCTCGCCAGCCTGGTGGCTGCACGGGCGCTGCAGGGGGTGGGCGCCGCCGCCATCATGTGCGTCAGCGCCGGTATCGTCCGACTCTCCTATCCGCGCGACCGGCTGGGTCGTGGCATCGCCATCAATGCCCTCTGCGTGGCTCTGGGATCGGCTGCTGCGCCCAGCCTGGGGGCGGCCATCCTGGCGCTGGGTGGCTGGCCCTGGCTGTTCGCCGTCAATGTGCCCGTGGCGATGCTGATCGCACTGCTGGTGCACAACCTGCCCGACAGCCCCCGTGCGCAGCGCCGCCTCGATCCGTTCAGCGTGCTGCTCAACGCCCTGCTGTTCTGCGCCGGCATCGGCGGTCTCGAACGCCTCGGCGCCGCGCCGTTGCAGGGCGTAGGCCTGCTGCTGCTGGCCGCGGCCAGTCTGCTGTTGCTGGTACGCCGCGAGCGCGGTCTGCCGGCGCCCCTGCTGCCGGTGGACCTGCTGGGACTGCCAGCCATGCGTCACTCGGTGCTGGCTTCGGTCTGTTCCTTTGCCGCGCAGATGCTCTGCTTTCTCGCCCTGCCCTTCTATCTGCAACACCAGCTCGGGCTGGTGCCCTTGCAGGTGGCCCTGCTGATGCTGGCCTGGCCGCTCACCGTGGCCGTGTCGGCGCAGGTAGCCGGGCGCCTGGCCGACCGCCATCCGCCGCAGCGGCTGTGCATGCTCGGCGGTCTGGGCATCGCCCTGGGGCTGGCGGCGGCAGCGGTGATGCCACTGGAGCGCTCGACCGCCCTGCTGATCCCCTGCCTGATCCTCGGCGGCATCGGCTTCGGCTTCTTCCAGGTACCCAACAACAGGATCATGCTCACCGCCGCCCCGGCCGGGCGCAACGGCGCCACCGGCGGCGTCCAGGCCACTGCGCGGCAGACCGGCATGGCCCTGGGCGCCGCGGCCCTGGCGCTGCTGCTGCATCTGGACAACAGCCTGGCCCCGCGGCTGGGGCTGGCCCTGGCGGCAACGCTGGGTCTGGTCGCCGCCTGGTCCAACTGGCGGGCACCGCGCTAGGGCTGCGGTGTCGCCTGGTCGAGCAGCGCCTTGAGCGCCTGCTCACGCTCGGCCGCCGGCCGCTCGCCCAATAGCCGTACCCGCTGGAAGAACGCCGGCCAGTTGCCCGGGTGCTGTCGATAGAGGGCGGCAAAGGCCGGCACCCACTGTTCGTACAGACCATAGGGCACCAGCCGCGCGTTGTTGAGCGGCTGGCTCATCCAGCCATCGAAGCGGCGATCGTCACGCCAGGCCGGGGTGGCGCGCAGCCGCTGGTAATCGCTGCGCAGCTGCGCGAAGCGCCGGGCCTTGGCCGCGCGCTTGGCCGCGGTCGTCAATGGCTGGGCATAGAGCCTGGCCAGGTCTGCGCGAGTGGTCAGCAGCAGCGCGCGGAATTGCTGATAGCGGGCTTCGCGCCCCGTATCGGGTGGCGGCAGGCCGCGACTGGCGCGCCATTGCCGCAGGCCTTCGCCCTCGACGAAGGTGGCATAGGACTCGTTGAAGGCGGTATCGCCGGGCAGATAGAAACGCTGGTGCGCCAGCTCGTGGAAGATCGTGGCCGCCACCTGGTCGTCGTCCCAGCGCAGCATGCTGCTGAGCAGCGGATCGCTGAACCAGCCCAGCGTCGAATAGGCCGGCACGCCACCGACATAGGTGTCCTGGCCCTGCGCCCGCAGCCGCTGCGCCTCGGCTCGGGCCTTGGCTTCCCGGTAGTAGCCGCGATAGGCCACGCAACCGGCGATGGGAAAGCAGTGGGTGGTGGGCTGGGTGGAAAATTCGGCGGTGGCGAAGACATTCCACAGCACGAAGGGCCGCTTGAGTTCGACGAAACTGCGATAGCTGGCGTTGTCCGGCAGGGCCAGTTCGGCACTGGCGAAGCGGCGGGCCGCCGCCGCGGCGGCGAGGCGTTCGCGCAGGACGGCGGGGCGCGCCGGATCTGCGACGACCGTCGCAATGGGCTCGCGATCACGGATCAGCGCCCACTGGCCCTGTACCATCTGGCCGTAGTACCCGACCGAGGTACAACCGCTCAGTCCGATCACGAGGGACAGCAGCGCCAGCCAGCGGCTCGTGCGTTGCGCAGGCAGGGTGCCTGGCTGGGTGGCGCGTCCTTCCCTGCCCGGAGTTGTAGCCGTCATGCGTAGACTGTGCCTGCTGTTGCCTGTGCTGTTCCTAGGTGGCTGTTCCCTGTGGCCCTTGCCCAAGCCCGATCCGGCACAGGCCTGGATCGATCTGGACAGCGATGGCAAGGCCAAGCTGGAAGCCCTGCGCGCCGATCGCAAGGATCTCGAAGACAAACGCTACTTCCAGGTCTGGCCAGGGAGCCATGATCTGCAGGTACGCTACCAGTTCGAGGTGCAGCCCACCAACATCGGCGCCCAGGTGGCCGATCCGCTGGCGCGCACCTGCCTGGTGACCCTCAACTACAAGGCCTTCGCCGCGGGCGAGCGCTATCGCCTGGAAGCCGGCCAGACCGGCTGGCGGCCCTGGGCGCGCCTCTATGACGAGCGCAACCAGGAAGTGGCGCGCAGCACTGCCAGTCGTTGCGGCGACGTGTAGACTCGGCTGATCTCCCTGCCGCGAGTCGCCGTCCATGCGTCTGCGCCTGCTGGTCCCTCTGCTGCTACTGCTGGGCGGCTGCACCACGCCGCTGCCCCCTGTGGATCCCCATCAGGCATGGGTCGATCTGGTGCTGCGCGAATCCGCGGTAGGGGCTTCGCTGCTGGCCGAGTCCCAGGACGGCAGGCGTCTCGACGATGGCCGCTATTTCCAGCTCACCCCCGGCAGCCACAGCCTCAAGGTGAGCTATCGCTACGAACTCTATGGCGGCGGTGGCTTCGGTTCGCGCTTCGGCTGGCGGGAACCGCTGCAGATCCAGTGCTATCTGGAACTGGACTACGCGGACTTCCAGGCCGGCCGGCGCTATCGCCTGGAAGCCGAGAACACCTTCGGTCAGGGCGAGATCACCCTCTACGACGGCCCGCGCGAACTGGTGAGTTCCGAACGAGGCATCTGCTCGCCCTTCTGACCCGCGACTGGCCAGGCGGCCAGCACGGTCAGGCAATGGACCGCTAGGCGGGCACGCTGAGCCAGTCGTCCTGGCTGCGGTCCTGGGTGCGGACCACGGGCGGACGACTCTTCTGCTCGCGCAGCTGGCGACTCATGCGCAGGAAATCCTCGCGTTCCATCCAGCGCGGTGCGGGCTGGGCAAGGGACAGAGCTTGGCGAATCCGGGCGAACGGCGACATGGCATTACCCTCTTGGCTAAATACTGTATGCGCAAACAGTACTAAGCCAGGCGGAACTGTACAAGTATCCAGCGGATGAACGGTCTGTCCCCCGGGTCGGGGATCAGTCGTTGCGCTGATAGAGGATCTTGTAGGTCCCGTTGGCGCAACTGCCCACCACCATGTTGGGATCGCGCACCTCGGCATTGGGGACCGCTTCGAGGGTATAGGCGGTCACCCCGGCCGACTGGATCTTGACCTCGATGTCGGCCTTGAGCTGGTCGCAGGACAGGGGTTCGGCCCGCACGGCGGTGCTCAGCAGGGCGGCGCAGCAGAGTAGCGATAGACGCAGCATGGCGATTTTCCTTGGCGTGATGACCTCTCAGGCTTGGACGCCCGAGCTGTGGCGATGTTCTCAGCGCTGCCCTTTGCTCAGCGAAGCGGTGGAACCTGGAGCCCGAACGGTATTTCCGATGGTCACTCCTTCCAGCGAAGTGCCCCCATGTTCCAGTGGTTGAAAGACAATTCCCAAGTCCTCACGCTCTTCGCCCAGTGCTGCACCCTGGGCGTCTGGGTGCTCTATGCGCAGCTCCTGCTCAACAACTACAAGCGCCAGCGCCAGCCGCGGCTGATCATCAACCGCGGCGCCGGTAAGGGCGTGGGTGCCCTCTGCCTGCTGTCCAACATGAGCGCCGAGCCGGTGTTCATCAACCAGCTCACGGTGATCCTCAAGACCAATCGCGAGACGCTCTACACCGATGTCACCGACATCCGCGAGAGCGGCCAGGATGACTTCGACCCCGATCTGGTGCTGGGCGAGGCGACCCACCAGGGTCCGCTCAACACCGGTGACTTCACCCACATCGGTACCTTCCAGGGCCTGATCCGCCGCGCCGCCGAGCACAACGGCCTGACCCTGGAAAACCACCGGCCGCCCGAGGGCTGGGTATTCGAGGGCCTGGAGATCCGCGCGGTCGCCTTCTATGGTTCGGATCACGATCCCATTGGAGTACGCCGGCGCTTTCGCCTGGGCCAGCACGACGGCCACTACTGCGCGCTGATCGCCGAAGACTGGCAGACCCAGCAACTGACCTCGCGCCGCCAGCGGCGCATGGTGCAGGACGACTGGATGGTCGACCTGGAACCCAAGGCTCAGCCAAAGAACCAGTAGCAGATCAGGATCGACGCCGTGACCCCGGTGAACTCCGCCAGCAGGGCGCAGCCCACCGCGTGGCGGGCGCGCTGGATGCCCACCGCGCCGAAGTACACCGCCAGCACATAGAAGGTGGTCTCGGTACTGCCCTGGATGGTCGCCGCCACCAGCGCCGGAAAGCTGTCCACGCCATGGGTCTGCATGGTCTCGATCAGCAGCGCGCGGGCGGCGCTGCCGGAGAAGGGCTTGACCAGCGCGGTGGGCAGCGCCTCGACGAAGCGGGTGTCCCAGCCAAAGAAGGTCACCGCATGGCGAACGCCTTCGAGGATGGCTTCCAGGGCGCCGGAGGCGCGTAGCACGCCCACCGCGCAGAGCATGGCGACCAGATAGGGCAACAGCGACTTGGCGACGTCGAAGCCTTCCTTGGCGCCTTCGACGAAGGCTTCGTAGACCGGCACCTTGCGCAGGGCGCCAAGGATCATGAACGCCAGGATGATGCCGAACAGGGTCAGGTTGCCGAGCAGCGACGACAACCCGGCCAGCGCGGTGGCGGTCAGGGTGAAGAGAAAGGCGACGAAGGCGCCGAAGGCCAGGGCGCCCCCGCCGATCCAGGCCAGCACCACCGGATCCCAGAGTTTCAGCCGCTGCATGAAGGCCACCGAGAACAGCCCGACCAGGTTGGCGCAGGTATGGGCGAGCAGGATCGGCAGGAACACCAGGGTCGGATCGGTGGCGCCCTGCTGGGCGCGGTACATGAACACCGTTACCGGCAGCAGTGTCAGCGAGGAGGCGTTGAGCACCAGGAAGAGGATCTGCGCATTGCTCGCCGTGGTGCTGCTGGGATTGAGCTCCTGCAGGGCACGCATGGCCTTGAGGCCGATGGGCGTGGCGGCGTTGTCCAGGCCCAGGCCGTTGGCGGCGAAGTTGAGGGTGATCAGCCCCAGCGCCGGATGGCCGCGCGGCACCTCGGGCATCAGCCGGGCGAACAGCGGCCCGAGCAGTCGCGCCAGGGCGTCCACCAGCCCGGCCTTCTCGGCGATGCGCAGGATGCCGAGCCAGAGGGTCAGGGTGCCGAACAGCAGCACCATGACCTCCACCGACAGCTTGGCCATGGCGAACAGGCTCTCCACCATGGCGGCGAACACCCCGGTGTTGCCGGCCACCAGCCACTGGCCGAAGGCGCTGATCCCGGCAACGATGAAGAAGCCCAGCCACAACCCGTTGAGCATCGCGGTTCTCCCGGCAAAACGGCGATGATAACCGCAGCGTCCGCTCCCTGCAGGGACGCCGTTCAGTCTGTGGTCATCGCCGTCGGGTTATCCTCTGACCTTTCACGCAACCCGCTGGAGTCCGCCCATGCGTCTGTCCGTTCTCGCCCTGCCGCTGGTGCTCGCCGCCAGTCCGGTCTTCGCCTTCAACCTCAACGACGCCGTCAACGCCTACAACGGCGCCAACGGCAACAACAACGCCAAGGCCACCGCCGCCGCGGCGGCCACGCCCCAGGCCCAGGGCCTGCTGCAGGCGCTGACCAGCCAGCTCAACGTCACCCCGCAGCAGGCGGTGGGCGGCACCGGCGCCCTGCTCGGCCTGGCCAAGAATCAGCTGGTGGGCAACGACTATCGCCAGCTGGCCAAGGCCGTGCCAGGCCTGGATCAGCTGGCCGGCGCCAATGCCACTGGCGGCCTGGCGCAACTGGGCGGCCTGGGCAGTCTGCTCGGTGGCGGCGGTCAGGATGCCAAGCAGAGTCCGCTGGGCAGCCTGCTGGGCAATGTCGACAGCCGCCAGGACGTCGACAAGACCTTCAACGCCCTGGGCATGAACAGTGGCATGACCAGCCAGTTCGCCCAGGTGATCCTCGGCTATCTCGGCAAGCAAGGCACCCAGCCCTCCCTGCTGAGCACCCTGGGCAATGTCTGGGGCCTGTGACGGCGGCCCGCGCTGGCTGACCTACGCAGCGGCCGGCGCCGAGCCGGACTACACCGAGGCGCCGCTCGGCTGGCTCTATGCGGACCGTGGTTCCCTCACCGAACGGCTGACCGCCCTCAGCGATGGACGCTTCGCCGTCGAGGTGATCGCCCAGGGCTGGCAACCGCTGCGCCCGGACGAGTGCCAGGCGCTTGAAGTGCCGCCGGCCAGCCCCGGCTGGGTGCGCGAGGTCTGGCTGCGCGGCAATGGCGAAGCCTGGGTCTTCGCCCGCAGCGTGGCGGCGCGCACGGCCCTGGAAGCGGCGGATTTCGACCTGGCGGCGCTGGGCGAGCGGCCGCTCGGGCACTGGCTGTTCCAGGCACCGGCCTTTGTCCGCGGGCCGCTGCAAGCCTGCCGCTATCCACTGGCCTGGCTGCCCGCAGGGGCGGCAACCGCGCCCTGCTGGGCCCGGCGCTCGGTGTTCCGGCGCGGTCCCCTGGCGATCCTGGTGGGCGAGGTCTTTCTGCCGGCCTTCTGGCCTCACGCCGGGCGCGAGGGCTAGGCGGAGCATCACGACGGCAGCGGCGACGCCCCGGGGCCCCTATAATCGCCAGGCCCTTCACCATGCAGCCGTCCGATGAAAAAGAACGCCTCCCGTCCCCGTGATCGCCGTCCTGCCGCGCCGCGCGGCCCCGAGCCCAGCGCCCGGGTGATCGCCACGCGTCCGCGCCGCGAGCGCATCCGCGACTTTGTCCAACTGACCCGGCTGGACCGACCCATCGGTATCTATCTGCTGCTCTGGCCCACCCTCTGGGCGCTGTGGATCGCTGCCGAGGGCGTGCCGAGTCTGAAGAATCTGCTGATCTTCGTGCTCGGCGTGGTGCTGATGCGCTCGGCCGGCTGCGTGATCAACGACTTCGCCGACCGCAACTTCGACGGCCATGTCGCCCGCACCAAGAATCGTCCCCTGGCCACCGGGCGCATCTCGCCCAAGGAAGCCCTGCTGTTCTTTGCCGTGCTGGTGCTGCTCAGCTTCGGCCTGGTGCTCTGCACCAATGCCACCACCGTCTGGCTGTCCTTTGGCGCCCTTGGCGTAGCGGCGCTCTATCCCTTCATGAAGAGATATACCTACTACCCTCAGGCGGTACTGGGTGCGGCCTTTTCCTGGGGCATGCCCATGGCCTTCACCGCCGAGACCGGCGAGTTGCCGGCGGCGGCCTGGCTGCTGTTCGTCGCCAACGTGATCTGGACGGTGGGCTACGACACCTACTACGCCATGGCCGACCGCGAAGACGATCTCAAGATCGGGGTGAAATCCACCGCCATCCTGTTCGGCGACGCCGACCGGGTGATCATCGCCACCCTGCAGGGCCTGACGCTGTTCTGCCTGGCGCTGGCCGGCGGCCGCTTCGGCCTGGGCCTGCCCTTCTACCTGGGCCTGCTGGTGGCAGCCGGCTGCTTCGCCTGGGAATTCCACGTCACCCGCGACCGTGACCCGCTGGTGTGCTTCAGGGCCTTCCTGCACAACCACTGGGCGGGTCTGGCGATCCTCATCGGGATCATCGCCGATTACGGACTGCGCTGAGCCGGAGCGCCCGCGGCGGCATCGGCCACCACCTCCGGCAGCGCCTCGGGTTGCGCCGCCGGCACCGCCCGGGCCTTCTTGGCCCTGGAGGCCTTGCGGCTCTGCTGCCAGGCCACCGCCAGGCCGCTGGCGCAGATGATGAGGATGCCGATCAGCGCGCCGCTGTCCGGCACATGGCCGAAGACGAGGTAGCCGATGATGCCGGCGGTGACGATCTGGCCGTAGCTGAAGGGCGCCAGCAGCGCCGGCGGCGCATAACGGAAGGCCTGGGTCAGCAGCAGGTGGCCGGACATGCCGAAGAGGCCGAGCAGCGCCAGCATGAAGCCGTGGGTCAGAGTCGGGATCTCCCAGAAGAAGGGCACCACGCTGCTCAGCACCAGGGTATTGATGATGCCGGTGAGAAAGTTGCTGGTGGTGGGGCTGTCGATGCCGCTGAGCAGGCGCGTCAGCAGCTGGTAGAGCCCGAAGCAGACCGCCGAGCAGACCGGCAGCAGCACCGCCGGGGTGAACAGCTGGCCGCCCGGCCGCACGATGACCAGCACCCCGATGAAGCCGGCCAGCACCGCCGCCCACTGGCTGCGGGTCACGCTCTCCTTGAGCAGCGGCACCGACAGTGCCGTCACCATCAGCGGGGCGAGAAAGTTGACCGCGGTGGCCTCGGCCATCGGCAGATAGCGCAGCCCGGTGGTGAAGAACAGGCTGCAGCCGATCAGGCACAGCGCCCTGAGCACCTGCAACCCCGGCCGCTTGGTGCGGATCACCGCCAGCCCCGAGCGCGGGATGAAGATGCCCATCATCAGCAGGGTGTGGGAGAGGTAGCGGGCCCAGACCACCATGACCACCGGATAGAAGCCGGACAGGTACTTGGAGAGGGCATCGTGGGAAGCGAACAGCCAGACCGCGAAGCAGATCAGGGCGATGCCCTTGAGCGGCTGGTCGGCGAATCTCAGAGTGGGTCCTGCGGTAGCGCTCATTGGACTCCCGTGGTACTGACGGCGGTCCCTGACCGCCTGCATGATCCGGCCGTCCTGCACGGCGGTCCGTCGGCGTGACCACCGACTCGGGACATGGACCTCGACGCCACCGGAGCGTGCCGTCGAGCAACCGTCCTGTCGCCCTCAGGACCGCGATACCGGGCGATATTTCAATAGCTTACTAACTATGACCTGGCGTGCAGCCCGGTCTCCCCCGAGCTTAGTCCAAGCGCCCCGCCGATCTCAATGCGCTTGGCCGACGACTTCGCTGACGGCCCGCACGAAGGCCTCGTCCGCCTCCAGCGCCCCGGGTATCTGCTCGCGCAGATAGGCCACCCAGGTGCGGATCTTGGCATCCAGGTACTGCCGCGAGGCATAGAGGGCATAGACGTTGAGGCGCTGCAGGCGATAGGCCGGCAGCACTCGCACCAGGCTGCCGTCGCGCAGGCCGTCTACTGCCGAATAGAGCGGCAGCACGCCAATCCCCAGTCCCTGGCGCAGGGCCTCGGTCATGGCGTCGCCGACGTTGACCTGGAAGGGGGTCTCGCCGATGCGATAGGTTTCCGGTCCATTGGGGCCGTCGAAGTGCCAGCGGTCGAAGGACACCACCGGACTGATGAATCTCAGGCAGGCGTGATTGGCCAGCTCCGCCGGCGTCTGCGGCTGGCCATGCTCCTGCAGATAGGCCGGCGAGGCGCAGAGGATGCTGTAGGTGTGGCCGATCTGTTGGGAGACGAAGCCGGAGTCGGGCAGCTCCACGGCTACCACGATGGCGAGGTCGAAGCCCTCCTCCAGCAGATCGGGGATGCGGTTGGCCATGGTCAGGTCGAAGCGCACCTCGGGGTGCAGGGCGCGATAGCCGGCGATGGCGCGGATCACGTAATGCTGACCGATGCCGGTCATGCTGTGCACCCGCAGCCGCCCTTCGGGCCGCGCCTGAGCGTGCCCGGCCTCGGCTTCGGCCTCCTCGACATAGGCGAGGATCTGCTCGCAGCGCGCCAGGTAGCGCTGGCCGGCTTCGGTCAGGGCGATGCGTCTCGTCGTGCGGTGCAGCAGGCGGGTGCGCAGATGGGTTTCCAGATGGGCCACCGCCCGGGAGACGTGGGCCGTGGTGGTCTGCAGCGTCTGGGCCGCCCCGGTGAAGCTGCCGCTTTCCACCACGGCGACGAAAACGCGCATGTTGTGCAGGGTGTCCATGCCGCCTCGACAGTCGGGAAAAGCGTCATTCTCCATATTATTTCAGTATGTGAAACAAAGATTCGCGGGTTGACGCGCTAATCGACCACCTCGGAATTTTATAGAATCGTTAGCAGCCTAATGGTAACGTCCGCTGACCTCGCGGTTTACGTCCGTCCTCTACAGGCGTCCTCTTCAGTTCCAGCTCATCTCGCCAACCTCGCTGCGCTGCCTCATGCCAGACGCAGGTTTGGCCCTGTTGCCAACGGACCTCCACGTGTCGCCTTCCTCTAGCAGAGTCTGGCCTGCGCTCTCGGTGGTCGCCCTCGCGACCCTGCTGGCCGGCTGTATCGGTACCGGTCACAACGCGCCCCAGGCGCAGCGCCTCGACGACCAGGCGCTGGCCACCGACGGAGCCATCCAGGCCGCCGCCAGCCAGGCCGCCTGGCCCGAGCGCCAGTGGTGGCGCGCCTATGGCGATCCCCAGCTGGATGCCTGGATCAGCGGCGCCCTGGCGGACAACCCGCGCCTGGCCACGGCTGCCGCCCGGGTGCGCCGCGCCGAGTCCCTGGCCGGCCTGGCCGAATCCCGTGAAGCCCTGCAGGTCGAGGGCAAGGGCGCCTTCAAGCGCTACAGCTGGCCCACCGACGGCTTCTATGGCCCGGGCGAGCTGGCCGATCGCACCACCTGGAACAACAATGCCGAACTGGGTCTGAGCTATGCCCTGGACTTCTGGGGCCGCGAACGCGACGCCAGCGCCCAGGCCCTGGACCAGGCCCACCAGGCCGCCGCCGAGGTGCGCGCGGCCGAGCTGGAGCTGACCGGCAACATCGTCCGCAGCTATATCGGCTTCGCCCTGCACCACGACCAGCGCGACATCCTCGCCGCCACCCTGGAGCAGCAGCGGCACCTGGCCGACCTCGCCCAGCGCCAGCTGGACGGCGGCCTCGGCACCCAGTTCGAGGTCAGCCAGGCGCGCGCCCTGCTGCCCGAGACCGAACGCCAGCTGGAAGCCCTGGACGAGACCCTGGCGCTGGATCGCAACCAGCTCGCCGCCCTGGCCGGCAAGGGCCCGGGTGCCGGCGCCCGCCTGCAACGCCCGCGCCTGACCCTGGGCGCGGCACCGCGCCTGCCCAGCGCCCTGCCGCTGGAACTGGTCGGCAAGCGCCCCGACGTGGTGGCGCGTCGCTGGCAGATCGCCGCGGCGGCGAAGGGCGTGGACGTCGCCCGCGCCAGCTTCTATCCCAACATCGACCTGGTGGCCAACGTCGGCCAGTTCCTGACCCTGGGTCGCCTCAGCGAGATGCTGACCCACGCCAAGACCGGCTCCTTCATAGGTCCCGCCTTTTCCTTGCCGATCTATGACGGTGGCGCCCTGCGCGGCCGCCTCGGCGCGGAGTCGGCGGCCTACGACGTGGCCGTCAGCGCCTACAACCAGACCCTCGTCGACGCCCTCAAGGACATCTCCGACGCCCTGATCAAGGCCGATTCGGCAGCCCGGCAGGCCACCCTCGCCGACCAGGCCAGCCAGGAGGCCCAGCGCACCTACGACATCGCCCGCGAGGCCTTTCGCCGCGGCCTGACCGACTACCTGCACGTGCTCGACGCCCAGACCCGGCTGTTCGCCCAGCAACGCGTCACCGCCCAGGTGCACGCCCTGCGCCTGGCGGCCCAGGCCGCGGCCCTGGTCGCCCTCGGTGGCGGCGCGGACCTCGAACGCGGCCCGGGCGACCACGACCTGGTGCCGGCGCGCGTCGCCGTCGAGCGAGCCCCCCGATGACTGCCGGCACCGCCACCGGTGCGCCGCTGCGCCAGGCCCTCGGCGCCTGGGCCCGCAGCGATGGCAGCCTCTGGCTGTACCAGGCCAAGGTGCTGCTCGCCGCCAGCCTGACCCTGTGGCTGGCCATGCGCCTGCAACTGCCGCATCCCAGCTCGGCGGTGATCACCGTGTTCATCGTCATGCAGCCGCAGAGTGGCCAGGTGCTGGCCAAGAGCTTCTATCGGGTGATGGGCACCCTGCTGGGACTGGCGGTGATGCTGATGCTGATCGCCCTGTTCGCCCAGGAACGGGTGCCCTTCCTGATCTTCCTGGCGCTGTGGATCGGCCTCTGCGTGGCCGGCTCGGCGCGCTACCGGGACTTTCGCAGCTATGCCTGCATGCTGGCCGGCTACACCGCCGCGCTGATCGGCATCCCTGCCGCGCTCAATGCCGACACCGCCTTCATGTCGGCGGTGATGCGGGTGCTGGCCATCACCCTGGGCGTGCTCTGCAGCGGCGCGGTGAGCGCGGCGGTCTTTCCGCAGACCAGCGCCACGGCCATGCGCGCGACTCTCTATCGGCGCATGGGCGGCTTCGCCGGACTGGCCGCCGACGTCCTGCGCGGTCGTCTCGACCGTGCCTCCCTGGAGGCTGCCGGAGTACGCCTGGCCGCCGAGGCGGTGGGGCTGGAAAGCCTGCGCAGCGCCTCGGCCTTCGAAGACCCGCACATGCGCATGCGCAGCGGGCGCCTGGCCCGGCTGAACGCCGAATTCATGGGCCTGACTACCCGCCTGCATGCCCTCAGCCGCCTGCTGATGCGCCTGCGCGAGCGCAATGCCCAGTTGCCGCTGGCAGCCCTTGAACGCCTCTGGGCGCCGCTGCTGGAGGTGTTCGAGGAATGGCGTGGCCAGGCCCTTACCGAACGCGCGGCCCTGGTGGCGGCGGCGCGTCTGGAGCAGCTGCACCAGGGTCTGCGGCCGCGCATTCGCGCCCTGCGTGCCGAGTTGCCGTCCCTGAGCGAAGCTGACCGGCGGGACTTCGAGACCGCCGTGGAGCTGCTCTTTCGCTTCACTGGCGAATGGCACGGCTATCTGCAGACCCATGCCTCCCTGGCGGCGCCACGCCACAGTCGCGAACAGTGGAAGCCGCGCTTCGTGGCCAAGGCCAATGCCCTGGGCGCGGCGGTCACCGGCCTCCGCAGCGCCTTTCTGGTGCTGGTGCTGGGCGCCTTCTGGATCGCCAGCGCCTATCCCAGCGGCGGCATGCTGGCGCTCAACGCCGCGGCCGTCTCGGCGCTGGCCTCGGCCTCGCCCGATCCCAAGCGCACCGCCCTGCAGATGGCGGTCGGCGCCAGTGGCGGCGTGGTGCTGGGCTTCTTCCTGACCTTCTTCGTCTTTCCCTGGATCAGCGGCCTGCCGCTGCTGCTGCTGACCCTGGCGCCGGTGTTCATGCTGGGCACCTGGATTTCCCTGCGCCCGGGCTGGATGGGCTATGGCCTGGGTTGCCTGGTGTTCTTCTGCTTCACCTCGATTCCCGACAATCCGCCGGTCTACGACGCCTACGTCTTCATCAACAACGGCATCGCCGTGGTCCTGTCGATGGTGATCACCGCGGCGGTCTCGGCGGTGCTGCTGCCACCCAACAGCCCCTGGCTGTGGCGCCGCCTGGAGCGTGACCTGCGCCAGCAGCTGGTGCGGGCGGTGAGCGCGCCGTTGCCGCACCTGGCGCCGACCTTCGAAGGCCAGACCCGCGACCTGCTCAACCAGGCCTATGGCGTCAGCGCCGGACGCGGTGAAGCGCAGCGGCGCCTGATCGGCTGGGCCTTCGTGGTGCTGGAGATCGGTCATGCGGTGATCGAACTGCGCCAGTTGCAGGCCCGCCTGCCCGCGACCCCGCGCTATGCCGAGGGCAGCGCCTGGCGCCAGGCCATCCGCGTGCTCGGGCGCGCCCTGGTGCGCCTCTTCCTCAAGCCCGGCGCGGAACATCTGCGGCGGGCGCTGGTGGCAGTGGACGCGGCCCTGCTTGCCGTGGCAACCGTGACCGAACCGCCGGAACTGCCCTATGACGAGTCGCCCCTGCGCCAGGTGCAGAGCGACCTGCATTTCATCCGCAGTGCCCTGCTCGATCCCCAGGGGCCCCTGGCCCGCTATCACGAGATTCCCCATGCCCCGTGAAATCGCCTTCCACGGCCTCTACCTGCCCACCGTGACGGTGCTGTTCCTGGTCGCCGCCCTGCTCGCCTGGGCGCTGGACCGGGTGCTTGCCGCGGTCGGCCTCTACCACGTCGTCTGGCATCCGGCGCTGCTGCGCCTGGCCCTGTTCATCTGCCTCTACTGCGCCCTGGCGCTGTGCGTCTATCGCTAGGACTCCTGCCATGATCCTCAAGAAACTCTTCGGCGTGCTCTTTACCCTGCTGGTGGTCTGCCTGGCGCTGATCCTCGGGCGGCTGCTCTGGGTGCACTACATGAACGATCCCTGGACCCGCGATGGCCGGGTGCGCGCGGAGGTCATCACCATCGCGCCCGACGTGGCGGGTCTGGTGACCGAGATCGCCGTGCGCGACAACCAGTGGGTCAACAAGGGCGACCTGCTGCTGCAGATCGATCCGGAGCACTACGAGATCGCCGTGCATCAGGCCGAGGCCACGGTCGCCGCGCGCAAGGCCACCCTGGCCATGCGCCAGCAGAACGCCCGCCGCCGTGCCGACATCGACAGCCTGGTGGTTTCTCGCGAGAACCGCGAAGACGCCAGCAGCGCCGCCCTGGCCGCCGAGGCGGATCTGCGCCAGGCCCAGGCCCAGCTGGAATCGGCGCGCCTCAATCTCAAGCGCACCCGGGTACTGGCGCCGGTCGACGGCTACGTCACCAACCTTTCGGTGTTCAAGGGCGATTACGCCGCCGCCGGCGCAGCCAAACTGGCCGTCATCGACGCCCATTCGTTCTGGGTCTATGGCTACTTCGAAGAAACCAAGCTGCCCCACGTGCAGGTGGGAGCGGCAGCCGAGATGCGCCTGATGAGCGGCCAGACGCTGCGCGGACATGTGGAAAGCATCGCCCGCGGCATCTATGACCGGGACAATCCCCAGAGTCGTGAACTCACCGCCGACGTGAATCCCACCTTCAACTGGGTTCGCCTGGCCCAGCGGGTACCGGTGCGCATCGCCCTGGATCCGCTGCCCGAGGGGCTGCTGCTGGCGGCTGGCACCACCTGCACCGTGGTACTGGAAGACGTTCGCGGCGAACGCTCCTGGTGGGACGCCTTCTGGCAGGGCTGAGCTCGCCCCGGACACCCGCCTTTTCACTGCGCCAAAACGACAACACCCCTGACACCGGCAGGTTTCGCTTGAGACGAAACCGGTCGAATTCAGGGGTGTGGTCGTATCCAGCCCAGTCCGCCGCGAGTGCGAAAGTACTCCCTGTACTCTTGGAACCCTCCCTTACTGCAGAGCGTCCCGACCTTGTGGCCCTTGCGTCTCGGATCAGGAGACGACTTCGAGGTTGTCCATTGAATCGGCTTAAAGCTGCAATTCAATGACAGCGCCTCGGCTACCGGTCGTCACGACCGGCAGCCTGTCTCTCATGAGGCTGGCGTCAGGGACGACGACGGCCCATGAAGAACGACACCACGAACAGCACCAGGAACAGCACGAACAGGATCTTGGCGATACTGGTGGCAGTACCGGCGATGCCACCGAAACCCAGGACGCCTGCGATGATCGCGATGATCAGGAAAGTGATAGCCCAGCTCAGCATGGTGTTTCTCCTATGTATTACAAGTGCACTCAGCGGACGACAGCACCTGTCCAGCGAGCAGTGGTTTTATTAGCGAAATCCTGGGTATCCAGACTCGCCATCCGTGGTTCCACAGCGGTCAGATCGAGATCCAGACCGTTGAGGTTGTGCGTCTGATTGAGCGCACGACCCATTATCAAAGCGCTGAGCAACATCCCGATCACAACCGCCGCTGCAGCGAACAACACAATCACCAGCAGCATCCACATCATGGTCATGACCTCAGAATACCCAGCGGGTCTGCTTTACCAGACGGTCACCGTTGGACTGTGCCGGGATGGCTTTGAGTTCCCCACGACCTTGACTTGCCAGCGGCTTGGCTGCGGGCACCATGGCCTGGGCAGCAATGCGGGTAGAGGCGATGAGGGCCTGTTCGCGGCTGACGTCCTGGCCCTGAGGGGCAGCGACGGCGGCGCTGGCGAAGCAAGCGAAGAGCGCAGTACCTACCAAGTGCTTGCGAAGGGTCTGGCTGATCATCGGGTCTCTCCTGCAGTCCGTTGGCCCTAAGGCCGGCTTGCCAAGGAGATTGCAGACTACGTGCCAGCTTTTCGAAAATATTTTTTATCTTATAAATCAAAAACTTACAGTTTTCACTGGTAGCCGCCACACATGCACCTTGCAAGGTGCAACGCCAGAAGCATTGCGTTTTGCATGATGGCCAGGGGTTGCTTGGATGGCCCCGGTCCGGTCGGCTGCCAGGCGCAACGGCAAATGACCGGATAAAAGTCTTCCCGGGCACCAGGAAAACCGTCTTTTCCCCGTTTTCGCCCCTCCGGGTTGCGATCTGCACGATGCTCGCAGAGGGACGGTCGATAGCCCGATGATCCTGCGGATTGCAACTTGCACGATGTATCATGGACTAACTGCCAGCCCTGTCCTTTAGCGCGTTTCGGCCCTTTGGCCTGGAGTTTTGCCGTCATGGAACAAACCAGCGGTCGCATCCTGCTCGTGGACGACGAAGCCGCCATCCTGCGTACCTTCCGCTTCTGTCTGGAAGACGCCGGCTACAGCGTCGCCACGGCCAACAGCGCGGCCCAGGCCGAAGCCCTGCTGCTACGTCAGGTCTACGACCTCTGCTTTCTCGATCTGCGCCTGGGCGCGGACAACGGTCTGGACGTCCTGCAGCAGATGCGCATCCAGGCACCCTGGATGCGGGTGGTGATCGTTACCGCCCACTCGGCCATCGACACCGCGGTGGACGCCATGCAGGCCGGCGCCGCCGACTATCTGGTGAAACCCTGCAGTCCCGACCAGTTGCGCATGGCCGCGGCCAAGCAGCTGGAGTTCCGCCAGCTCTCGGCGCGCCTGGAGGCGCTCGAAGGCGAGGTGCGCAAATCCAGCGCCGGTCTCGATTCGCGCAGTCCGACGATGATGAGCATCCTGGAGACCGCCCGGCAGGTCGCCACCACCGATGCCAACGTGCTGATCCTCGGCGAGTCCGGTTCCGGCAAGGGCGAACTGGCCCGCGCCATCCACGCCTGGAGTCGCCGCGCGAAAAAGACCTTCGTCACCATCAACTGCCCCTCGCTGTCCGCCGATCTGATGGAAAGCGAGATGTTCGGCCATACCCGCGGCGCCTTTACCGGGGCCAGCGAGAGCACCCTCGGTCGCGTCAGCCAGGCCGACGGCGGCACCCTCTTCCTCGACGAGATCGGCGACTTCCCCCTGGCCCTGCAGCCCAAGCTGCTGCGCTTCATCCAGGACAAGGAATACGAACGCGTCGGCGATCCGGTGACCCGCCGCGCCGACGTGCGCATCCTCGCCGCCACCAACCGCAACCTGGAACAGATGGTGGCGGAAAACGAATTCCGCGAAGACCTGCTCTATCGCCTCAACGTCATCGTGCTCAACCTGCCGCCGCTGCGCGAGCGCAAGGAAGACATCGTCGATCTCGCCGAGCGTTTCCTCGCCCGCTTCGTCAAGGACTACAACAGACCCGCCCACGGCTTCAGCGAGGCGGCCCTGGACGCCCTGCGCAACTACGGCTGGCCGGGCAACGTCCGCGAGCTGCGCAACGTCATCGAACGCGCGAGCATCATCTGCGGCCAGGACCTGGTGGACGTCAATCACCTGGGCCTGGGTGACAGCCCGGCCACCGGCGGCGCCGCCAGCGCACCGCGGGTCGGCGAGGCGCTGAGCCTGGAGGCCTTGGAGCGCGCTCACATCGCCGCGGTGATGGCCACCAGCGAAACCCTCGACCAGGCTGCCAAGACCCTGGGCATCGACGCCTCCACGCTCTATCGAAAACGCAAGCAGTACGGGCTATGAAGCTGCCGATCAAGTTGCACACCCGCCTCTTTCTCAGCATCTCCGCCCTGATCGCCGTAGCCCTCATCGGGCTGCTGGTCGGCCTGGTCAGCGTGCTGCACCTGGCCCGCGAGCAGAGCGTCCAGACCCGCAGCAACCTGGACTTCATCAACCTGACGCTGAACATGCGCCAGGAGCTGAGCAACAGCCTGTTCCAGATGCTCGACGGGGCACCCGATCCGCAGTCACTGGTGGCGGCCCAGCAGCGTTTCCAGGAGTACCTGCAACGGGTCGAGGGCCAGATGCGCAATCCCGAGCAGCTGGCCATCCTGGAAGACGTCAAGCAGCGCTACCAGCGCTTCGCCGACTACCTGCGCTCACCGCCGGCGGGCTATGGCGAGTTGCGCGCCGATCGCGGCTTCCAGCAAACCCTCAATGCGCTGCGCACGCGCATCTACGACCTGCAGCGCAGCTACGTGGTGACCCTGGAGCGCATGCAGGACGAGGCCCATGACCGCGCGGTGATCATCGCCCTGCTGCTGGCGCTGATCGGCGTGGCCATCCTGGTCACCGGGGTGGTGACCGCCAACGGCATCGCCCGGCGCTTCACCGGACCCATCGATGGCCTGGCCAAGGCCGCCGAGCGCATCAGCCAGGGCAACTTCGACGTCCAGCTGCCGACCTCGCAGATCGCCGAATTCACCCTGCTCAGCCGCCGCTTCGGCAACATGGCCCAGGCCCTGCACCGCCTCAGCCAGACCAATGTCGAGGCGCTGGTGGCCGGGCAGCGGCGCCTGCAGGCGGTGCTCGACAGCATCGACTACGGCCTGGTGATCCTCGATCCCCAGGGCAACATCGAACACGCCAATCCGGTGGCCTGCCGCCAGCTGGGCTGGAACGAGAATCACCTGGGTGAATCCCTGATCGCGGCGCTGGAACGTCCGGAAATCGAGGCCAGCGTGCAGCGCGTCCTGGCCGGCGGTGCCCTGGATGCGGCGCCCGAAGACCTGGAGATCCGCGTCGACGACGAGGTGCGGCTGCTGGCCTGGAGTCTGACCCCGGTCAACCACGCCGACGGCCGCAGCGTGGGCGCGCTGATGGTGCTGCGCGATGTCACCGAGCAGCGCGCCTTCGATCGGGTGCGCAACGAATTCGTCCTGCGCGCCTCCCACGAATTGCGCACCCCGGTCACCGGCATGCACATGGCCTTCGGTCTGTTGCGCGAACGCCTCAAGGTGGCGCCGGAATCCCGCGAGGCCTTTCTGCTGCAGACGGTGGACGAGGAAACCCATCGCCTGGTGCAGCTGATCAACGACCTGCTGGACTATTCCCGTCACCAGAGCGGTCTGCAGCGTCCGGAAAAATTGCCGAGCGAGATTGGCGATCTGCTGGAGGCGGCCCGTGCCCGCCACGCCGACGAGGCCCACGAGCGCGATGTCGAGCTGGCCGTCGAGTTGCTGCACACGCCGCTGCCACGCGTCAGCCTGGACCCCAAGCAACTGGGCCGGGTGTTCGACAACCTGCTGAGCAATGCCCTGCGCCATACCCCGGCGGGCGGCCGTATCGTCATCCAGGCCATGCGCCAGAACGAGCAGCTGCTGATGGCGGTGCAGGACAATGGCGAGGGCATCGCCTACGCCCAGCAGGGCCGGGTGTTCGAGCCCTTCGTACAGATCGGCAGCCAGAAGGGCGGCGCCGGCCTGGGCCTGGCCCTGTGCAAGGAAATCATCCGCCAGCACGGGGGGCGCATCGGCGTCGTCTCCCGCCCCGGTCAGGGCACCCAGATCTTCATGACCCTGCCGACCTGAGCCAGGTCGGCCTCCGCCCACGAGTAGGGTCGCGCCAGTCGGCCCGATCCTGCCAGGACGGATGAAAACGAACGCCCGCTCGGACAGCCCCCTGTCCCTCGGGGAGAGGGTTGGGGTGAGGGCAACAGCCCATCACGACGTCACAGTGGAAAAGGCTGCGCCGTTTTCCACGCTACGGAGCCCAGTGGAATCGCGGCCATGGGCCGCTCCTACAGGTACGTATGCCATTGTAGGAGCGGCCCATGGCCGCGATCAGCAGAACATCAGAACATCAGAATCCTGCCGGATCGGTCGCATCGGCGCACCGCCATGGCCGCGATGAAGACCGTTGCCCTTCTCGTTTACCGCAGCGTCCGCTCCAGCGCCTGGCGCCAGCCGGCATAGAGTTCGGGCACGGCATTGGCGCGGGGTTCGTAACGGCGGCGGGGCCGTTCGAGATCGGCCAGGGCCGCGGCGTCCTGCCACCAGCCCAGGGCGTGGCCGGCCAGGTGGGCGGCGCCCAGCGCCGAGACCTCCGGCGACAGGCTGCAGATCACCGGGCGCTGCAGGAGATCGGCCTGGAATTGCAGCAGCCATTCGTTGCGCGTGGCGCCGCCATCCACCCAGAGTTCGTCCAGGGGCGTCGGACTGTCCTGCTGCATGGCGTCGAAGACGTCGCGAATCTGGTAGGCGATGGCTTCCAGGGCCGCGCGCATCAGGTGCGCCCGCCCGCAATTCTCCGCCAGGCCGCAGAACAGTCCGCGCGCCTCGGCCCGCCAGTGCGGCGCACCGAGGCCACCCAACGCCGGGACGAAGTAGACGCCGCCGTTGTCCGGCAGCGCCGCGGCTTCGGCGGCCAGGGCCTCCAGCTCTCCGGCGCCGCCCAGCAGCCGCGCCGTCCAGCCCACGGCGGCGCCGGTGTGGACGATGTTGCCTTCCAGGGCAAAGGTCGGGGTCTCGCCCAGGCGCCAGGCCAGGGTGGTGGCCAGGCCATGGGCGGAGACCACGGGTTCGGCGATGGGGGTCATCAGCGAGGAGCCGGTACCCAGGGTGGCCTTGACCTTGCCCGGGACGAAACCGCCCTGGCCGAACAGCGCCGCATGGGAATCGCCGATCATCGCCAGGATCGGCAGACCGGCCGGCAGCGGGCCCTGGGCACGGGTCTCGCCGAAGCAGCCGGCACTGGAGCGGATCTCCGGCAGCGCCGCCCGGGGAATGCCGAACAGACCCAGCAGTTGCGGATCCCAGTCACCATCGCGCAGGTCGAGCAACTGGGTACGGGCCGCATTGGCCGCGTCGATGAGAAAGCTCGTGCCACCGCTGAGTTGCCAAAGCAGCCAGCTGTCCACGGTGCCCAGGCAGATCTCGCCGGCGGCGGCGCGGGCCGTGCCGTCGGGAATCTGATCGAGCAGCCAGCGCCACTTGCCGGCGGAAAACATCGGGTCCAGCGCCAGGCCACTGCGCTGCAGGATCAACTCGCCGTGACCGGCGGCGTGCAAGGCTTCGCACTGCGGCTGGGATCTCTTGCACTGCCAGCTCACCAGCGGGCCGAGCAACTGGCCGCTGCTGCGCTCCCAGGCCAGGGCGGATTCACGCTGGTTGCTGATGGCGATGGCCGCCAGGGGGGCGTCCGTCTGGGCCAGGCAATCGCCGATGGCGCCCTGCAGGGCCTGCCAGATGGCCAGGGGATCCTGCTCGGCATAGCCCGCCTGCGGATGCTGGACGGTGAGCGGCCGAGAACCGCGGGCCACGACCCGACCGGCGCGATCCACCAGGATCGCCTTGGCATTGGTGGTGCCCTCGTCGAGGGCGAGGATCAGCGGTTCGGCGGCCATGGCAGCTCCTGTTGTTCTTGTCGTGGCAGACGCCTGAGCCTCAGCGCAGGCGCTGCACCGCAGCAACGATGCCGGCGGCATCGATACCATGCTTGGCGCGGGTCGGCCCGCGGCCACCGGCGGCAGCATACTCGCCATCGGCGATGCCAAGGCGGATCAGCGGCACGCCCAGCGCGGCTTCGGCCATGACCTCGGCGACCAGGCTGCCCACCCCGCCGTTGACGTTGTGCTCTTCCACCGTGACCACCCCGCCGCGAGCGGCGCAAAGGGCTTCCAGCAGCGCCTCGCGCTGCAGCGGACGGATTGACGACAGATTGATCACCTGGGCGCTGATGCCCTGCTCGGCCAGCGACCGCGCGGCCTCCACCGCCTCGTGGACCACCGAGCCCAGGGCCACCAGGCTGACGTCGTGACCCTGGCGCAGCACATCGACCTGACCGGGGACGAAACGGTAGTCGGACCCATGCAGATCGGGCAGCGCCTTGCCGTCCAGGCGGATATAGACCGGACCGTCATGGGCCAGGGCGTGCTCGACGATCTGCCGGCACTCGCGGCCATCGGCCGGCGCATAGATCTCCACGTTACCGAAGCCGCGCATCACGGCGATGTCGTCGAGGCTGTGGTGGGTACTGGCCAGGGGACCATAGCTGGCCCCGGCGTTGAGCCCGAACATCTTGACGTTGGACCTGTTGTAGCAGACGTCCACCTTGACCTGTTCGTTGGCGCGGGAGATCAGAAAGGGCGCGGCGTTGCAGGTCACCGCCACCTTGCCGGCGAGGCCCAGGCCGGCGGCCACCCCGACCAGGGTCTGTTCGGCGATGCCGACGTTGACCAGGCGCTCCGGGAAGCGTTTGACGAAGGGGCCGATCTTGGCCGTGGAGGTGGAGTCGCTGACCACCGGCACCAGGTCGACGCCGGCGTCCACCGCGGCGATGAAGGCCTCGACCATGACGCTGGCGAGATGGGCTTCACCCGGGGTCTGGGTATCAGTGGCCATGGTCGAGTTCCTCCAGTGCAGCGGCGATCTCGTCGCCCTTGGGCACCCGGTGGTGCCATTCAGGTTTGCCTTCGATGAAGGAAACCCCCTTGCCTTTGACGGTATTGGCGATCAGCACCTGGGGCTGGCCGCGGTGTTCGCGCAGGGCTTCCAGGGTCTCCACCAGCTGGGCCACGTCGTTGCCATCGCACTCGACCACATGGAAGCCGAAGGCGCGCCACTTCTCGGCCAGGGGCTCCAGCGGCAGGATCTCGGCGGTGGGACCGGCCAGTTGCAGGCGGTTGTGGTCGACGATCACCGTGAGGTTGTCCAGCCGGTACTTGGCGGCGGTCAGCGCCGACTCCCAGTTGGAGCCCTCGCCCAGTTCGCCGTCACCGGTCAGCACATAGACGCGGCGCGGACTGCCATCGCGTTGGGCGGCCAGGGCGATCCCGGTGGCGACCGGCAGGCCGTGGCCGAGGGCGCCGGTGTTGAGCTCGATGCCAGGGGTCTTCTGCCGCACCGGATGACCCGGCAGGTGGGAGTCGAAATGCTGGTAGGTGTCGAGCCATTCCGGCGGAAAGTAGCCGGCCTCGGCCAGGCAGCAGTAGAGGCCGCCGACGCCATGGCCCTTGCTCTGGATGTAGATGTCGCGCTGGGGATCGGCGAGGCGTTCCGGGGCGACATCGAGCAGGCGGAAATAGAGGGTGGCGAGGATGTCGGTCTCCGACAGATCCGCCCCGGTATGGCCGCCGGCAGGCGAGCCGGCATTGAGCTGGATGACGCGCCGGCGGATCAGCCGGGCCTTTTCGCGAATCTGCGCGACGTCGTACTGGAACGGATTCATCAGGCGACCCCCTCGGGTATCCGAAGCTGCGATGGAGCAGACGCCTGCCGAGGTTTCAGTGGGCGTCTTATGAATATTTATTCGTCACTGAAAATATATTTACCATTTAGACCCCAATCCGCAGGGCCGTCAATAGCCAGGAAAGGCCATTGGCGATCTGGCGAGCGGATAGAATGCGGGGCGGGATGCGGGATTGCCGAAGCCATCGCGTTCGGCATGCAGCGATGAAAAGGCGCTTGACTTCCATTCGGAACAGGCGGAGTCTGAATTAAAAATCAGGCACGCATAAATATTCAGGCGAGCCGGACACAAGAACAATAACCCCTAGGAGAAGTGCGTGGACGCCAAAGCCCCGACCGCCTCGCCACCCGCCAAGCCCCTCGCTCGCCTGGCACTGCGCCTGCCGCGCAACGTCGGCGGCCCGCTGATCGGGCTGGCGCTGCTGATCGCCGTGTTCTCCTTTGCCTCGGAGTACTTCTTCTCCGTGCGCAACGCCCTCAACATCCTCGACCAGGTGACCGTGCTCGGCATCCTGGCCATCGGCATGACCCTGGTCATCGTCATCGGCGGCATCGACCTGTCGGTGGGTTCGGTGCTGGCCTTCTCCATGATGCTGCTGGGCTGGCTCTACCAGGACATCGGCTGGTCGCTGGGCCTGGCGATTCCCGCCGCCATCCTCGGTGGCCTGGTCTGCGGACTGGTCTCGGGGCTGCTCATCGCCAGGGCCCGGCTGCCGGCGTTCATCGCCACCCTGACCATGATGTCGGTGGCCCGCGGCCTGGCCAACATCCTCACCGACGGTCGCCAGATCGTCGGCTTCCCGGACTGGTTCACCAACCTGGCCACGGTGCGGCACTTCGGCTTCCTCTCGGTCACCGTCGGACTGTTCCTGCTGATGCTGCTGGTGGCCTGGGTGTTCCTGCGCTTTCGCGCCGGTGGTCGCAACCTCTATGCCATGGGCGGCAGCGCCGAGGTGGCGCGGTTGTCGGGCATCAAGGTGCGCACCATCACCATCTGGATCTATGCCCTGAGCGGCGCCCTGGCGGGCCTGGCCGCGGTGGCCATGGCGGCGCGCCTGGACTCGTCCCAGCCCAGCGCCGGCCTGTCCATGGAGCTGGATGCCATCGCCGCGGTGGTGATCGGCGGCGCCAGTCTCAGCGGCGGCGTCGGCAGCGTCGGTGGCACCCTGGTCGGGGTGCTGATCATCGGCGTGCTGCGCAACGGCCTGAATCTGCTGGGGGTCTCGCCCTTCGTGCAGCAGGTGGTCATCGGCATCGTCATCGCCCTGGCCGTCACCCTGGACACCCTGCGCCGCCGTAACGGGCAGCGCTAGGTCAGATCTGCTTCGTCTCGTCACCGCAGTACAACAATAACAACGGAGTGCCATCCATGCTGACCCCCAAGAAGCTGTTGCTCAGTACCCTGTTCGCCGCCATCACCTGCACCGGCGCCCTCAATGCCCAGGCCAAGGAACTCACCGTGGGCCTGGCCGTGGCCAACCTGCAGGCCGACTTCTTCAATCAGATCAAGCAGGCCGTCGAGGCCGAAGGCAAGGCCAAGGGCATCAAGGTGATCACCGTGGACGCCCAAGGCAACTCGGCGACCCAGGTCAACCAGATCCAGGACCTGATCACCCGCCAGGTCGACGCCCTGATCTACATCCCGGCCGGCGCCACCGCTGCCGGTGTCCCGGTCAAGGCGGCCAAGGCCGCCGGCATCCCGGTGGTGGCGGTGGACCGCAACGCCCCCGACGCCCCGGGTGACACCTTCATCGCCAGCGACAGCGTCGCCGCCGCCCGCACCCTGGCCGAATACGTCGGCAAGGTCACCAACGGCAAGGGCCGCGTCGCCATCCTCCAGGGCCAGATCGGCACCACGCCGGAAAACGATCGCGCCAAGGGCTTTGCCGAAGGCCTGGCCAAGTTTCCCGAGCTGAAGGTGGTCGCCCAGCAGCCCGCCGAGTGGGCCCAGGACAAGGGCTTCGCCGTGGCCCAGGACATGCTCCAGCGCGATCCCAACATCAGCGTATTCTTCGGCCGGGCCGACGCCATGGCCCTGGGTGCCGCCCAGGCGGTCAAGGTCGCCAACCTCGACCATCCGGTGACCATCGTCGGCTTCGACGGCGACGTGGCCGGCCTCAAGGCCGTGGCCGCCGGCACCCTGTCCGCCACCATGACCCAGCAGACCCGCAAGATGGGACGCATGGCCCTGGAATCGGCGGTGGCGCTCAAGGAAGGCAAGCAGGTACCCAAGGAGCAGCTGCAGGAGGCGATCCTGACCACCAAGGATAATGTCGCCCCCTTCATCGAGAACCATCCGTAACGGATCGTCTGGCCAGCGGCGGGTAACGGCCGCCGCCTCCCGCCCCTTATCCAGGTGCCTCCCGAGGGAGGCACAGCTTCTGCTCCCCCTTCGGAGGCCCCATGTCCGCCGTCATGCCCCTGGAACAGCCCGCCGCTCTCAGCCTGAGAAACATCGGCAAGAAATACGCCGGCATCGAGGTGCTGGCCGGGGTGGACGTCGACATCCAGCCGGGTGAGGTCCTGGCCCTGCTCGGCGAGAACGGCGCCGGCAAGTCCACGCTGTCGTCGATCATCGCCGGCCTGGTACCCCCCGAGGCCGGTGGGCGCATGACCTGGCTGGGTCGCGACTACGTCCCGGATTCCCCCGGCGCCGCGCTGGCCGCCGGCATCGGCCTGATCCACCAGGAGATCCGCCTGCTGCCGGAGCTGACCATCGCCGAAAACATGTTCGTCGGCCGCCTGCCCATGCGCGGCGGGCGGATCGATCGCGCCTTCATGGCAACCGAGGCCCAGCGCCAGCTGGATCGCCTGGGCCTGAAGGTACCCGCCACACGCACCGTGGCCGGCCTCAGCGTGGCTGCCCAGCAACTGGTGGAGATCGCCAAGGCGCTGACCCTCAAGGCACGCCTGCTGATCCTCGACGAGCCCACCGCGGCCCTGGGTGGAGAAGAAACCGAGTTGCTGTTCGCCCAGGTCGAGCGGCTCAAGGCCGAGGGCGTGTCCTTCATCTATATCAGCCATCGCCTGGAAGAGATCGCGCGCATCGCCGACCGGGTGCTGGTCTTGCGCGACGGGCGCCAGATCGCCCTGCACGCCACCGCCCAGGTGCCGGTGCGGCAACTGGTGGAAGAGATGGTCGGGCGCAGCGTGGAACGCATCTTCCCGACCATGGCCGCGCCCGGTACGCAGGAGGTGCTGCGGGTCAAGGATCTCAGCTGCCGCGAGATGCCGCTCAAGCACATCGATTTCGCGGTGCGCGCCGGCGAGGTGTTCGGCGTGGCCGGGGTGGTCGGCGCCGGCCGTACCGAACTGGTCCGCGCCATCGCCGGCGCGGCCGAACAGGTCACCGGCACCCTGGTGCTGGAAGGCCGGACCTGCCGCTTCGCCAGCCCGTGCGAAGCCATCCAGGCCGGCATCGTGCTGGTGCCCGAGGATCGCAAGCAGCAGGGCGTGGTGGTCGACCACGCCATCGAGGAAAACCTCATCTATGGCAACACCGATCTGCTCGCCGCCGGTGGCTGGGTGTCGCCCGGCAAGCTGCGCGCCTTCGCCCGCAAGGCGGTGGCGCGGCTCGGCGTGAAGGGTCAGCCGGAGCAGGCCATCGCCGCCCTCTCGGGTGGCAACCAGCAGAAGGTGATCATCGCCAAGTGGCTGGCGCGCAATCCCAAGGTCTTCATCCTCGACGAGCCCACCCGCGGCATCGACGTCGGCGCCCGCGCCGCCATCTACCAGGTGATCGCCGAACTGGCGGCCACCGGCATGGCGGTGATCGTGGTCAGCTCGGACCTCGACGAGGTCCTCGGCCTGTCGCACCGGGTCATGGTGATGAGCCGTGGCCAGCAGATGGGCATTCTCGAACGCGAACAGGCCACTCCGGTGGCCGTGATGGAATTGGCTACCGCCTGACTAGGAGTTTTCCCATGCGTCTCTTCGATCTCGGCGGCCAGACCGCCTTCGTCACCGGTGCCGGCAGCGGCATCGGCCAGGCCATCGCCATCGGTCTCGCCGAGGCCGGGGCCCAGGTGGCCTGCTTCGACCTGCCCGGCAGTCGCGACCTGGCCGGTACCCTCGAGCGTATCCAGGCCCACGGCCGCCGTGCCCTGGCCCTGGAAGGCTCGGTGACCAGCGCTGCCGATCTCGAGGCCGCCGTGGCCCGTACCGAAGCCGAACTCGGCCCGCTGAGCCTCGCCGTCAACAGCGCCGGCATCGCCAACGCCCAGCCGGCCGAGGAACTGGAACTGGAGCGCTGGCAACGCATGCTCGACATCAACCTCACCGGGGTGATGCTCAGCTGCCAGGCCCAGGCGCGGGTGATGCTGCCGCGCGGCAAGGGAGCCATCGTCAACATCGCCTCCATGTCCGGCAGCATCGTCAACCGCGGCCTGCTGCAGGCCCACTACAACACCTCCAAGGCCGGCGTCATCCACCTGACCAAGAGCCTGGCGATGGAGTGGGCCGAGCGCGGCATCCGGGTCAACTGCATAAGCCCCGGCTACACCGCCACGCCGATGAACACCCGTCCCGAGGTAGCCGACCAGGTCAGGATCTTCGAGCAGACCACCCCGCTGGGCCGCATGGCCGAGGTGGAGGAAATGGTCGGCCCGGCGATATTCCTCTGCAGCCCGGCGGCGTCCTTCTGCACCGGCGTCGATCTGATCGTCGATGGTGGTTTCGTCTGCTGGTAACAACCCGCTGGCGATCACGCGCGCCGGATCGCCAACCGCCCTAGGAGGTTTCACGTGGAACGTCGCTTCGCTGGTCAAACCGTGGTCATCACCGGCGGTTGCCGCGGTATCGGTGAGGGTATCGCCGAGCGCTTCGGTCATGAGGGCGCCAACCTGGTGCTGGTCTCCAACGCCGAGCGGGTGCACGACACCGCCGCGCGGCTGGCCGCCGAGACCGGTGCCGAGGTGCTGCCGCTGGTGGTGGACATCACCGACGAGGCGGCGGTGGCCGACCTCTATGCCCAGGCCGAGGCCCGCTTCGGTCGCATCGACGTCTCGGTGCAGAACGCCGGGATCATCACCATCGACGCCTTCGACCGCATGCCGCGCGAAGACTTCGATCGCATCCTGCAGGTCAACACCACCGGCGTCTGGCTGTGCTGCCGCGAGGCGGCCAGGCGCATGGTCGCGGCCGGGCGTGGCGGACGCCTGATCAACACCAGCTCCGGCCAGGGTCGCCAGGGCTTCATCTACACGCCGCACTATGCGGCGAGCAAGATGGGCGTCATCGGCATCACCCAGAGCCTGGCCCACGAACTGGCGCGCCATGGCATCACGGTCAATGCCTTCTGCCCGGGCATCATCGAAAGCGAGATGTGGGACTACAACGACCGGGTCTGGGGCGAGATCCTTTCCACCCCGGAAAAGCGCTATGGCCAGGGCGAACTGATGACCGAGTGGGTCGGCAACATTCCCATGAAGCGCGCCGGCACCCCCGCCGACGTGGCCGGCCTGGTGGCCTTCCTCGCCTCGGCGGACGCCGCCTACATCACCGGTCAGGCGATCAATGTAGACGGTGGCCTGATCATGTCCTGAGAAGCTGCTCATAGGCGGCTACGCGTCGGCCAAACGGCGTTGAAAGCCCTTCGGAATGTTCATTTACCACTCGTAAACTCCGCTTCCTCAGGGCTTTTCGCCTTGCCTGACGCTAGCTCGCGCGCTGACGAGCAGCCTCGGGCAGGAGCGCCCGGCCGCAAAAGCCTTGGCGTCCGGCGGGAAGCTGGGGGAAAATAGCTGGAAAATGCGCCTTTCTAACAGGTACGTGCCTGCTTTTCGGTGGTTCGTCGCGGCCAGGGACTTCCCGGTCCGGGCTGGCGGCCGCGAGCGCGGCGTATCCGCTGGTACCGGGAATCTGGATGAGTAACCTCGAAGAACAACGCCTGCTGACCAAGATCGCCTCCCTCTACTACGAAGAGGGACTCAAGCAGTCGCAGATCTCCGAACAGCTCGACCTGTCGCAATCCTTCGTCAGCCGCGCCCTGAGCCGAGCGCTCAAGGAAGGCATCGTGCGCATCTCGGTGCAGCGCCCGCGCAACTTCCATCTGGAACTGGAGCGTCAGCTGCAGCAACGCTACGGCATCCGCCAGGCCATCGTGGTGGAACCCACCGGCGACGACGAAGAGGCCATCAAGCAGGCCATCGGCTCGGCGGCCGCCCACTACCTGGAAACCAGCGTCACCGAGAAGGACCACATCGGCATCTCCTCCTGGAGCTCCACCATCCGCGCCATGGTCGGCCACATGCACCGGGGCAGCAGTCGCCAGGGCGCGACCGAGGTGGTGCAGCTGCTCGGCGGGGTCGGCAACAAGGGCGCCTTCGAGGCCACCCTGCTGACCCAGCAACTGGCCAATCTGCTGGGTTGCCCGGCCTATCTGCTGCCGTCCCAGAGCATCGAGCAGTCACCGGAAAGTCGCCAGCGCATCCTGCAGCTGGACGAGGTGCGCGAGGTGACCGAACGCTTCGCCCGGCTCACCGTGGCGCTGGTCGGCATCGGCGAACTGGAGCCGTCGCAGCTGCTGCGCAACAGCGGCAACTACCATGGCGAGGCCATGCTGGAGGTACTCGCCGCCCGCGGCGCGGTGGGCGACATCTGCCTGAGGTACTTCGATGCCCAGGGCCGGCCGGTGCTGGACGACAGCGAAGAGACGGTGGTCGCGGTGGATCTGCCGCAACTGCTGAAGATCGACCGCGTGGTGGGTCTGGCCGGCGGCCTGCGCAAGGTCAACGCCATTCGCGGCGCGCTACAGGGTGGTTATCTGGATGTCTTGGTGGTCGATCTGCGCACCGCTCTGGCGCTGGTTCCCTGATCGACGCAAGCCGCTGCCAGAAACCGGCTCGAAAACGCGATTTCCTGCCAAACCTTACGTTGCACTTGGAAATCTTTGGCAACATTCGGCACAGGCTGATCCGTAAGCTGTAGGACGACTGTTCTCTGGATAGCGTCCCATGACCTCTGCGTCTTCGGCTTCGGCCACTGCCCTGCCCCCCTCCCAGCGCGCCGCCGCCCTGTCGGCGCGTCTCGATCGCCTGCCAGCCACCCGCAGCCTGTGGCGCCTGGTGGCGCTGCTGTCCATCGGCGGCTTCTTCGAACTCTACGACCTGTTCCAGACCGCCTACATCAGCCCCGGTCTGTTGCGCGATGGCGTCTTCCAGACCGGCGCGGCCGGGGTGTTCGGCGTCTCCGACCAGGCCGCCTTCGCCGCGGCCACCTTTCTCGGCCTGTTCGTCGGCGCCAGCCTGCTCAGCCCCATCGCCGACCGCTTCGGCCGCCGGGCGATCTTTACCTGGGCGCTGGTCGGCTACACCCTGGCGACCCTGGCCATGGGCCTGCAGACCACCGCCCTGGGGCTGATCGTCCTGCGCTTCGTGGTGGGTATCGGCCTGGGCCTGGAGCTGGTGACCATCGACGCCTATCTGTCGGAACTGGTGCCCAAGGCCATGCGCACCTCGGCGTTCGCCTTCGCCTTCGCCCTCCAGTTCCTCTCGGTGCCGGCGGTGGCGTTGCTGTCCTGGTGGCTGGTGCCCCAGGCGCCGCTGGGGATCTCCGGCTGGCGCTGGGTGGTGCTGTCCAGTGCCGTCTTCGCCCTGTTCATCTGGTGGCTGCGCCAGCGCCTGCCCGAATCACCGCGCTGGCTGGCCCAGCAGGGCCGGCTGGACGAAGCCGAACAGGGTGTGGAGCGCCTGGAAGCCGCCTGCCAGGCCGACCGCGGCCAGCCGCTGCCGCCGCCGGCGGCAGTGGTGGAAGAACCTGCGGTAAGCGCGCGCTTCGCGGCGTTGTGGCAACCACCCTATCGGCGCCGGGTGATCATGCTGATCGTCTTCAACCTGTTCCAGGCCATCGGCTTCTTCGGCTTCGGCAACTGGCTGCCGGCGCTGCTCTCCGGCCAGGGCGTGAGCCTGACCCACAGCCTGGGCTATGCCTTCGTCATCACCCTCGCCTATCCGCTGGGGCCGCTGCTGTTCGTGCGCATCGCCAATCGCTTCGAGAACAAGTGGCAGATCGTCGGCTCCGCCCTGGGGACGGTGGGCTTCGGCAGCCTGTTCGCCCTGCAGCAGGGCGCCCTCGGTCTGATCCTCTGTGGCATCGGCATCACCTTCTGCAACGCCTGGCTGACCTTCGCCTTCCACTCCTACCAGGCCGAGCTGTTTCCCACCGCCATCCGCGCCCGGGCGGTGGGCTTCTGCTATTCCTTCAGTCGGCTGTCCACGGTGTTCAGCAGCCTGCTGATCGGCACCCTGCTGGAGCGCCTGGGCACTCCGGGCGTGCTCGCCTTCATCGTCGCCAGCATGCTGATCGTGGTGCTGACCATCGGCCTGTTCGGCCCGCGCACCCGCAACCGGGCGCTGGAGGCCATTGCCCGCTGAAGGATTCCGCGTTCAGAGCCGGAATTGCCGCACCGCACCGCTCAGGTCACCGGCCAGGCGCGCCAGGTCGGTGCTGGCGGCGGCGGTCTGCCCGGCCCCGGCGGCGTTCTGGGTGGACAGGTCGCGAATGCTGGTGAGGTTGCGATCCACCTCGCGGGCCACCTGGGCCTGCTCCTCGGTGGCGGCGGAGATGCTCAGGTTGCGCTCGGTGATCTGCCCGATGTGGCGACCGATCTCGGCCAGGGCCTCGCCGGCGGCCGCGGCCACCTCCAGGCAGACACCAGCCTGCTGATTGCTGGTGGCCATGGCGTCCACCGCCTTGCCGGCGCCGCCCTGGATGGCGCCGATCATGTCTTCGATCTCGCCGGTGGACTGCTGGGTACGGGCCGCCAGGGCGCGCACCTCGTCGGCCACCACGGCAAAGCCGCGACCCGCCTCACCGGCACGCGCGGCTTCGATGGCGGCGTTGAGCGCCAGCAGATTGGTCTGCTCGGCGATGCCGCGGATGACGTCGAGCACCCCGCTGATGCGTTGCACCTGGGCGGCCAGGCCGTCGATCTCGCCACTGCTGGAGGTCACGGCGCCATGCAGGGCGTGGATGGTGGTGAGGGTCTCCTCGACCCGGCGCTGACCGAGGTCGGCCGAGGTGCGCGAATCCTGGGCGGCGGCGCTGGCGGCGGCGGCGTTGCGCGCGACCTCCTCCACCGCGGCGGTCATCTGGTTGACGGCGGTGGCCGCCTGGGCCAGTTCATCGTTCTGCCGCTGAATGCCGCGCAGCCCGGTATCGGTGACCGTCGACAGCTCTTCGGAGGTGGATGCCAGGGTGGTGGACGACAGGGTCAGCCGCTCCAGGGTGCCGCGCAGGTTGTCCTGCATCCGCGCCATGGCCGCCAGCAACCGGCCGGGTTCGTCGCGGCCGTCCGGCTCGACGATCCGGCTGAGGTCGTTGGCGGCGATGCGCTCGGCCACCGCCAGGGCCTTTTCCAGCGGCCCGGTGAGACTGCGGGTAAAGCGCCAGGCCAGCAGCAGGGTACCGGCCAGGGCCGCCACCATCACCGCCACGGTGATGGCGATGGCGTTGTGGTAGCTGGCCATGGAAGCAGCGGCCAGCCGCGTGACCTTGCCGTCGACCACCCCGGCGAGTTCGTTGACGGTAGCGCTCAGGGCATTGCCACTGTGGGCCATTTCGCCGTCCTGCCCGGCCAGCTTGAGCAGCTCGGCGTCGTTCTGGTCGTCCAGCGCCTTGAGATATCGATTCTGGTTGTTCAGGTAGGTGGCCAGCTGGCCGGTCATCCGGGTGTAGACCTCCCGCCCGGTGTCGGTGAGCAACAGGGCGTCGAACTGGCGCACATGCTGTTCCAGGCTGGCCTTGGCCGCCTCGATGGCCTTGTGCACCGCCTGGGTCTCGGCGTTGGAGCTGGCCAGCATCAGGCCCTGGTTGTGCATGCGCAGACTCAGCAGATCGGCGCGGATCTCGCCGATGGTCTGGACGCTGGGGATGACATTGCCGACGATCTGCTCCTCGCCCTCCTTGATGACGCGATTCTGGCCCAGGGAAAACAGCCCGAGGCCGATCACCAGCAGGGCGAAGAAACCAAAGGCAACCAGGGCCCGCGGGGCGATGTTGAGGGAGCGTAGCTTCACCGGGAAGACCTCGAAAAAATGATTAGCCCCCTCATGATCGGCCAAACGGCGCCAGGCTTTAGGGTTCGCTGGCGCCGGATGAATGTTTTATCGCCTAGGCCTCCCCCGCCTCGCTCAAGCGCGTCTGCGCCAGCCGTTTCGCGCCGGCCACGTCGGCCTTGCCGGTCCCGAGTTTCGGCAGGCTGTCCACCGCCAGCCAGGCCGAAGGCAGCAGCAGTCCGCTCACCCCCTGGGCCAGCAGGGTCTTTTCCACCGCGGCGCCGTCCAGGGTGCCGGTATGCAGCACCACGATGCGCTCGCCCTTCCTGGCATCCGGCAGATTGACCGCCTGCAGCTCGATCTCCGGATCGGCCACCGCCTTGGCCAGGGCCTGCTCCACGGCGCCCAGGCTGACCATCTCGCCGCCGATCTTGGCGAAGCGCGAATAGCGGTCGACGATGGTGAGAAAGCCGTCCTCGTCCAGCCGACCCTGGTCGCCGGTCACGTACCAGCGCTCGCCGTCGATCTCGCGGATCGCCTTGGCGGTGCGCTCGGGATCGTTCAGGTAGCCCTGCATCAGTTGCGGCCCGCCGATCAGCACCATGCCGGCCTCGCCGGTGGGCAATTCGGCAAGGGTCTGGGGGTCGACGATCTTGAAGCCGGTCCCCGGCAGCGGCATGCCCACGGTGCCGAGCTTGCCGCCGCGCTGCACCTGCAGGTAGCTCATGTCCAGGGCATCGGGCAGGTTGACCGAGGCCACCGGCGCGGTCTCGGTGGCGCCGTAGCCCTCGTAGATGTCCTGGTTGAACTTGAGCTTGAAGGCTTCGCGCACCGCCGGATCCAGGCGCTCGGCACCGGCCACCACGATGCGCAGACTCTCCAGCATCAGCGGATGCACCTTGGTGTTGCGCACGAACAGCCGCAGGAAGGTCGAGGTGCCGCAGAGCACCGTGGCGCGGTGGGTCGCCACCGCCTTGGCGATGCCAGCCACGTCGGTGGGATCGGCCTGGCAGACCACCGGCACCCCCTCGATCAGCGGCAGGAACTGGGTCACGGTGAGGCCGAAGGCGTGGAACAGCGGCAGCGAGGCCATGAAGACGTCGTCGTCCTGGGTGTTGAGCACGTCCGAGGTCTGCTTGAGATTGGCCATGAGGTTGCTGTGGCTGAGCATCACCCCCTTGGGCGTGCCCTCGCTGCCACTGGAGAAGAGGATCGCGGCGGTGGCCTCGGGATCGTGGGCGCGACTCACCAGCACCTGCAGCATGGCGGTGGGCAACAGCCAGACCGCCAGCCAGTTGGCCAGTAGCTCGGCCTTGCCGATGCCGGCGCGCAACTCCTCCAGATCCACCACCTCGCGTCCGGCCAGCAACTCGTCCACCGGCAGGCCGCGCTTGCGCAGGCGGTCGAGGAAGCGCGTCGAGGTGTAGACGGTACGGATACCGGCCTGGTCCAGGCCGGATGCCAGCGCCTCAGGCGTGGCCGTGTAGTTGAGATTGACCAGGGTCTTGCCGGCCAGCAGCACCGCCATGTTGGCCAGCATGCCGCCGCTGCTGGTAGGCAGCAGCAGGCCGAGATTGGCCTCGGGCCGCTTGCGCATCCGCCGCGCCAGGCAGGCGGCGCCGGTAAGCGCCTGGGCGGCCTTGAGCGGAGCGCCCAGGTCGTCGATCAGCGCCAGGCCATTGGGCCGGCGCTTGACGCTGGCGACCCAGGCATCGGCCAGCGACGGCAGGCCCTGCATGTAGCGCTCCCAGGAGCGGATCGACAACTCGAAGATCCGCCGCTTGAGCACATCGGCCGGAGTGTCCTTGGGCAACGCCTTGCCGAAGGCCACCACCACCTCGCGGTGCAGCGGGCTGTCTCGCAGCTCCTTGAGCTTGCTGGAAGAGCGCGAGAACTGGCTGCCCCAGAGGCCGCGCAGGTAGAAGGGCACGATCTGCACCTCGGGACCGACCCGCTCGCAGGCCTTTTCATAGCCGCGGCGGAATTCGCCGAGCTGACCGGTGCGGCTGATCGCCCCTTCCGGAAACAGGCAGACCACCTCGCCGGCGCTCAGCAGCCCGGCCACCTGCTCCAGCGCCGCGCCGGCGCCGGTACCCTGGGCGATGGGCAGGCAGCCCATGGCCTTGAGGAAGGGCTTCAGGTACCAGCGCTCGTAGATGGCGCGCAGCATCACGAAGCGTACCGGGCGCGGACTGGCGATCTGCACCATGGCCCAGTCCACCCAGCTGATGTGATTGCCCAGCAGCAGCACCCCGCCCTGGGCCGGCAGGTTCTGCAGGCCCTGCACCTGGATGCGGTAGTGCCGGGTGACCATCAGGCCGAGCAGGAAACGCACCAGGCTCTGGGGCAGCTTCCACACCGTGTAGGCGCCGCCGATCAGCGCCACGGCGGCGATCAGCAGCAACAGCCAGCGACTGTCCAGACCGAGCAGGGCGATCACCGCGGTGAGCACCAGAAAGCTCAGCATGGCGACGTTCTGCACCCAGTTGTTGGCCGCCAGCACCGTACCGAGCTGATCCTCGCGGGCATGGAACTGGATCAGGGCGTTGAGCGGGACGATGAACAGCCCGCCCATCAGGCCGATGAAGATGAAGTTGAGCGCATGCACCCAGGCCGAACTGGGCGCCGGCAGCCACCACAGGCCGAGGGCGATGCCCAGGGCGCCCACCGGGATCAGCCCGGTCTCGATGCGCCCGCGGGAGGCCCGACTGGCCAGCGCCGAGCCGATCGCGATGCCGATGCCGGCGCAGGCCAGGATGCCCTGCAACAGCAGCACGTTGTCGATGCCCAGATGATCCTTGGCATAGGCCGGAAAGCTCGCCAGCAGCACCTGGCCCACCGACCAGAACACCGCCAGGCCGATGATCGACAGGCGGATCACCGGATTCTCGCCGATCACCGCCAGGTTGCGTCGGGCGGTCTGCAGCCGCAGATAGGCATGCCAGTCGAAGGGCTCGCGCGGCCTGGGCTCTTCCAGCAGCGGCAGGCGATAGAGCAGCGCCACCTCGGCCAGGCTGCAGAGCACCAGCAGCCAGCCCAGCGGGGCGATGTCCTGCAGGATCGCATGGGGCGTGGCCTGGCCCTCGCCCAGGTGCAGCTGGAAGAAGGCGGTGAAGACCACGGTGCCGGCGAGAATGGCGATGATGGAATTGGCCTGCACCAGGCCATTGCCCTCGGCCAGCCGCTGCTTGCCGAACAGCGCCTTGATGTAGCCGTACTTGGCCGGCGAATAGAAGGTCGCCTGGATGGCCAGCAGGAGCGTCATGGCGAAGGCCAGTTCGAACAGCCCGGCATAGTAGGCCAGGGTGATGCCCAGGGTGATGGCCACCGCCGCCCAGCCGCCAAGGCGCAGCACCCGGACCTTGGCGAAGCGATCGGCCACATGGCCGGAAGGACTGAACAGCAGGATGAAGGGCAACAGCATCATGCCGTTGACCAGGGCGGTCAGCACCACCTGAGTGGAACCGTCATAGACCTTGAACACGGTGTTCTGGATGACGATCTTGTGGCCAAGATCGACGAAGGCGTTGAGAAAGACGGCGATCAGGTAGGGCCAGGCCCCCTTGATCCGGTGCAGCTTGTCCATGCGGAGTCTCTTTCGAGCAGGGGAATCCGTAGCCTGAGTGAGACGCTCTGGCAGCGCAAGCAGCGCCATTGGTCAACAAATATGCGAATCAGGGCTATACAAGCTCGTGAAAGCGAGTATGGTGTGGGCACTGCTACTGCAATAGTTACTCGATACCTGCTTGATGTTGCTTCATTTTCATCTCCTGGCTCGTCTCACTCTCGCATTACAGTCCCGCTAGCGAATGTCTCGCTAACGTGGTTGTTCCCCCTACACCCTGGAGATACTCATGTCCAATCGTGAAAATGGCACCGTCAAGTGGTTCAACGATGAAAAAGGCTACGGCTTCATCACCCCGGAAAGCGGCGCCGACCTGTTCGTGCACTACCGCTCCATCGAAAGCGCCGGCTTCAAGAGCCTGAGCGAAGGCCAGAAGGTCACTTTCGTGGCTGTCAAAGGCCAGAAGGGTATGCAAGCTGACCAGGTTCAAGTCGTCTAACGACTGATCCGGTTGCAGAAAGGCCCCACTTCGGTGGGGCTTTTTCGTTTCTGGGATTTAATGTTTCAGCCGGCTTTACCGCGCTTCACGCCGCCTCTTCTCTTGGGCACCCCAAGATGCAGGCGCGCCCAACGCCCCTTCCAGCAGGGCGAACGCAATCGTTGCGTAAGGGGTCGAGCGGCATGGATGCCGCGAGAGTCGCGAGGGCCAGGGAAGGCCCTTCGCGGCGGGCCCCTGGAGCGACGATGGAGAGAACGGACCCCGGCGCAGCCGGGGCCGGATGGCGGGGCAAGCGTTTTTGGTTACTTTTGTCCGGGGCGCGCAGCCGCGACTGGCAAAAGTGACTCGCCCGAGGGGGCGAAACAAGGGGTGGCCGCAAACCTCGATAATCAGCCAATCAGCCCAGGCATTGGCTCAGCACTTGTCATACGCCCTTTCTAGCGCCTCGTTGAGCGTCCGCAATACCTTCACCCGCGCGAATCTCTTGTCGTTGGCCTCCACCAGCGTCCAGGGCGCGATGGCGGTGCTGGTCTGCACCACCATGTCGTTGACCGCCTGGCTGTAGAGGTCCCACTTGTCCCGGTTGCGCCAGTCGTCCTCGGTGATCTTGAATCGCTTGAAGGGCGTTTCCTCGCGGGCGCGGAAGCGCTCCAGCTGGGTGTCCTGGTCGATGGCCAGCCAGAACTTGGCCAGCACGAGGCCGGCGTCGTGGAGCTGTTCCTCGAAGTCGTTGATCTCGCCATAGGCACGCTGCCAGTCGGCGGCGGAGGTCAGCCCCTCGACCCGCTCCACCAGTACCCGGCCGTACCAGGAACGATCGAAGATGGTGAAATTGCCCTGCCGCGGGATATGCCGCCAGAAGCGCCAGAGATAGGGCTGGGCCAGTTCTTCGTCGCTGGGCGCGGCGACCGGGACGATGCGGTACTGTCGGGGATCCAGGGCACCCGTGACGCGGCGGATGGCGCTGCCCTTGCCAGCGGCATCATTGCCCTCGAAGGCCGCCACCAGGGCATGGCGGCGATACTTCTTGTCGCGCAGCCGCCGCGCCAGCCGGGCCTGCTCGGCGAGCAGCTGGTCGTCGTAATCGGCCTTGTCCAGGCGCTGACTCAGGTCCATGGCCTCCAGCACGCCGCGGCCATCGACCGGCGGCGGCAGCACCGCGGCGGCTTTGCGCTGCTTGCGCGGCTTGTTGGCCAAGGCGCGCTGCAGCGCCTTGAGCAGCACGGTGCCGACGGTCAGGCTGCGAAAGCGCTCGTCGAAACCGGGCACCACGTGCCAGGGGGCATAGTCCTGATGGGTTCGCCGCACCACGCGCTCGCCCTCCTTGACGAAGCGGTCGTAAACCTTGGCCTGGCGCCAGTCCAGCGGACTGAGCTTCCAGCCCAGGCGGGGATCGTTCTTGAGGTGCTTCAGGCGCTGCTTGAGCTGGGGCTTGGAGAGGTGGAACCAGAACTTGAGGATCAGCGCGCCTTCGTCGGCGAGCATGCGCTCGAAACGTTCCGCCTGGCCGATGGCGGCATCTAGCTCGACACGACTGAGTTCCTTGTTGACCCGGCCGTGCAGCATCTGGCTGTACCAGTTGCCAAAGAACACGCCGATCCGCCCCTTGCCCGGCAGGCGCTGCCAGTAGCGCCACGCCGGCGGATGCTGGCGTTCCTCGTGGCTGGGCTGCAGAAAGGTCTCGACACGGATCAGGCGCGGATCCATCCACTCGTTGAGCAGCTTGACGGTCTCGCCCTTGCCCGCCCCCTCGATGCCATTGATCAGCACGATCACCGGGAAGCGGCCTTGGGTCTTGAGTTCGTACTGGGCGGCCAGCAGCGCCTCGCGCAGCTTGGGCAGCTTGGCGTCGTAGGTGGCCTCGTCGAGCAGGTGTTCGTTTTCGGCGGCTTCGAACATCCGGATCTCCTTGCGCGGGTGGTCGGGCAACTATAGCCCTTCTGACCGACCCGGCGGCAGGCGGTGCCCGAGCCGACATCCATGACCGAAATATGACGATTAAATGAAATTTGGCATCTCCCGCTGTTGTAGCGGTCTTCCCACCGTTAGGCTCCCGCGCAGAGCGGGTCTGCAGTCCACCCATAAGGAGAGTTCGATGGCCTTTCGTTTCGATGCGCGGCAACCGGCTGACGAGGAAGTCCGCCGCGTGGTGACGGATCGTCTGGGACAGGCTGAGGCGTCCCTGTCCAGCGGTACCCCCAAGGGCGTGCACGAGACGCGCAAGCGCCTCAAGGAATTGCGCGCCCTCCTGCGGCTGCTGCACGGCGCCCTGGGCAAGCGCGCCTTCGCCAGTCGTAATCGGCACCTGCGCGATCTCGGGCGCGAGCTGTCCTCGCTGCGTGACAGCGCCGCCCTGGTGGAAAGCTGGGACAAGCTGGGCGAGTCCGATCGCAAGAGATTCGCCTCGCCGGCCATGAAGCGCGTGCGCCAGCGCCTGCAGGAGCGCGCCGACCAGCAGATCGCCGCGGCCAGCGGCCATCCCGCGTTGCTCGAGGCGCTGACCGCCCTGCGTGAGGAGGTGGCCGGCTGGAAACTCGCCGGCAAGGGCTTCGCCCTCTTCGCCCGCGGCCTGGAAGACAACTACAAGGCCGGGCGCCAGGCGCTCAAGACCGCGCGCGACAAGCCCACCGACGATACCCTGCACGACTGGCGCAAGCGGGTGAAGGATCACTGGTATCACACCCAGTTGCTTGCCGCGGCCTGGCCGGCGGAGTTCAAGACGCGGCAGAAGAGCCTCAAGCGTCTTTCGGAATACCTGGGCGACGATCACGACCTAGCGGTGATGCAGCAGCTGTTGGTGGACGAGCCGACCCTGTTCGGCGCCAGCAACACCCGCCTGGCCATCGGCGAAAGCCTGGCCCAGCAGCGCGAGCGGTTGCAGGAGAAGGCCTTTTCCCTGGGCCTGCGCCTCTATCTGGACAAGCCCACGGCCCTTGCCGAGCGCTGGCGCGATCTCTGGCGCCTGGCCAGTCGCCCCTATGTGCCGCGCAAGGTCAAGGGTAGGCCCAAGTCGGCACCGGTCGGGCTGTTGCCGCACCTGGTCGAAGAATCGTCAGTCTAACGCCTGGGCCAGAGGGGATCTGTAGCGTCTGGTGGTGGTCCAACCCTGGGCATACCACCACGACGAGGTCTCGCGATGAAATCCAAGCTGCTCGCTTCCCTGTTTGCCTGTTCCGTCCTGGCCAGCACCGCGGCCCTGGCCGACCAGCCCGGTGCCGACTGGATGCCCATGAACGACGTCAAGTCCAAGCTCATGGAGCAGGGCTACACCTCGATCAGCAAGATCGAAGCCGATGACGGTCAGTGGGAAGGCGAAGGCATGAAGAAAGATGGTATGAAGTACGACTTCCATGCCGACGCCAAGACCGGCAAGATCACCAAGGAAAAGATGGACATGTGATCCCCCGGGGATCCGATCGCGCGGTCGGATCCCTCTCTGCACCTGCCTCTTCCCACGCTTTCCGCCCGGTCGGCCCGTCCTGAGCCGTCTTCTCGTCACCTAGGAACCTTCATGTACAGTACCGCTTTGGTCGAGCTGCTGCGCACCCATGAGCGGCCGCTGCTCGATGCCTGGATCGGCGCCCAGCGCGCGGCCGGCATGCGCATCGACCTGCTCGACGAAACCACCATCCTGGCCAATTCCGCCGAGTTGCTGCGGCGGATCACCGTGGCCGCCGCCCAGGGCCTGGGCAATCTGCGCGAGCCGCACTGGCAGCCGGTACGGGCGCTGCTGGAGCGCTTCTCCTTCGACCAGAGCCGTGCGGGCCTGACGCCCGCGCAGACGGCGACCTTCGTCTTCTCGCTCAAGGAACCGCTGTTCAAGCTGATCCAGAACGAGTGCGACGACCCGCTCGCCGAGATCTGGGCCGCCACCCGGCTGATCGACGATCTCGGTCTGTACAGCATGGAAAGCTACATGAGCGGCCGCGAGACGGTGATCCGCGAGCAGCAGGAAAGCATGCTGGAACTGTCCACCCCGGTGGTGGAACTGTGGGATGGCATCCTCGCCATCCCGCTGATCGGGGCGCTGGACAGCAACCGCACTCAGGTGGTGATGGAGTCGCTGCTGGAAAAGATCGTCCAGACCGAATCGGACATCGCCATCATCGATATCACCGGCGTGCCCACGGTGGATACCATGGTCGCCCAGCACCTGCTCAAGACGGTGACCGCCGCCCGCCTGATGGGTGCCCAGTGCATCATCAGCGGCATCCGTCCGCAGATCGCCGCCACCATCGTCCACCTGGGCGTGGACCTGGGCGATGTGATCACCAAGGCGTCCCTGGCCGATGCCTTCCGCCTGGCCCTGCGCCAGCAGGGCGTGCGCCTGGCCGCCCCGGTAAGGGTCTGAGGAACGCGCCATGATCGAGCGGATTCCGATCCTCAAGCTGGGCCCCTTCCTGCTGCTGAGCATCCAGGTCGACATGCACGACCAGCTGGCGCTGGACCTGCAGGAAGACCTCACCGAGCAGATCGTGCGGCACAAGGCCAAGGGCGTGCTCATCGACATCTCGGCGCTGGAAATCGTCGACTCCTTCATTGGCCGGATGCTGTCCCATATCGCCCAAGTCTCGCGCATCCTCGATGCCAAGGTGATCGTGGTCGGCATGCAGCCGGCAGTCGCCATCACCCTGGTGGAGCTGGGGCTGTCGCTGGACGGCATCGCCACGGCGCTGAACATGGAAAAGGGCATGCGCCGACTGGAAGCCATGGTCGCCGCGGACGAATCGCTGGAGGAGTCAGAGGGTGGCGAAGACACAGACGCTTCCACTCCGCCAGGAGACTGACATCGTGCTGATCCGTCAGCAGGTGCGCAAGGTCGCCGAAGCCATCCGCCTGGGCCTGATCTCCCAGACCAAGATCGTCACCGCGGCCAGCGAAATCGCGCGCAACGGCCTGGTCTACGGGCTGGGGGGCGAATGCCTGATCGAGGAGACGCTGCGCGCCGGCAAGCCGGCGATCCGCCTGGTGATCCGTGACCAGGGTCCGGGCATCGCCGATCTCGACCGCGCCATGGTCGACGGCTACACCTCGGGCAAGGGCCTGGGCCTCGGCCTGTCCGGCTCGCGACGGCTGGTGGACGACTTCCACATCGACAGCCAGCCCGGCCAGGGCACCACCGTCGAACTCTGGAAGTGGCGATGAGCGACCAGCCGTGCAGCCTGGTGCTGCCGGTGACTACCACGGTCCACGTCGATGCCGCCCGGCGCGCCCTGGTCCGGCTGGCCGCCAGCGTCACCACCGATGAAACCCTGCTCGGGCGCCTGACCATCGTCGCCCAGGAGCTGGGCTACAACCTGGTTCGCCATGCCGGGCATGGCGAGCTCCTAGCCACCCTGAGCGGCGAAGGCGTGCTGGATGTCCTGGCGGTGGATCGCGGCCCGGGCATGCATGACGTCGCCCGCTGCCTGAGCGATCACTACAGCACGGCGGCCACCCTGGGTGCCGGTCTGGGGGCGATCCGCCGGCAGTCCGATGTCTTCGACATCCATTCGCGACCGGGCCAGGGTACGGTGGTGCTGGCGCGCTTCCATCTGGCCGGAGTGCCCGGTACCCGGTTGCAGCATGGCGCCCTGTGCACGCCGCACCCCGAGGAACAGGTCTGCGGTGACACCTGGGCGGTCAGCGGACGGCGCCTGCTGGTGTGCGACGGCCTGGGGCATGGCCAGCAGGCCGCCATGGCCAGTCGCCGGGCGCGGGAGGTGTTCCTGCGCCATGGCGCGCACCTGCCGCTGCAGCGGCTGATGGAGAATCTGCACCAGGCGCTGATGGACACCCGCGGCGCCGCCCTGGCGCTGGCCGAGCTGGACCCGGATCAGGGCCAGGTGAGCTTTTGCGGCATCGGCAACATCGCCGGACGCCTGCTCGGCAACACCTCGCGCAGCCTGGTGTCCAACAACGGCACCCTGGGCTACCGGATCGGCCGGATCCAGACCTATACCTACCCCTGGACACCCGGCACCCTGCTGGTGCTGAACTCCGATGGACTGACGTCCAAGGTGGGACTGGCCGAGCACTCCGGGCTCGGGGCGCGGCATCCGGCCTTGATCGCCGCCCTCCTGCACCGTGACTTCCGGCGCTCCGCCGACGATGCCACCGTTTTGGTACTCAAGCATGTCTGACGTCTTGCCCCTGCTGACCCTCGCCCTGCGCAGCGAGCAGGACATCGTGCACTGCCGCCAGGCCGCCAAGCGCCTGGCCGCGGCCCTGGACTGGCCGGTGCTGGAGCAGATCCGCCTGGCCACCGCGGTCTCCGAACTGGCGCGCAACATCCATCAGTACGCCGGCAGCGGTCAGTTCGACTTCGCCCTGCTGCGTGACGAAGGCCAGCGCCTGCGCGGCCTGGAGGTGCGGGCGGTCGACCAGGGCCCAGGCATCGCCGAGATGGAGGCCATCCGCGCGGGCAGCTATCGTTCCAGCACCGGCATGGGCATCGGCCTGCGCGGCGCCCAGCGGCTGTTCGATGACTTCGACATCCAGACCTCCCCTGCCGGCACGCGCATCACTGCCCGCAAGTACCAGGCGCCACGCGCCTTTCCCGAGGCGGCGCTGCTGCAGGCGCTGACGGCTGAATTGCAGGGCAGTCCGCCAGCGGATCCCTATCAGCAGATCCGCCTGCAGAGCGAAGAGCTGCTGCTGACCAACACCGAACTGCAACTGCGCCAGTCGGAACTGGAGGTCACCAACAAGGAACTGGAAAACACCAACCAGGGGGTGGTGGCGCTCTATTCCGAACTGGAAAAGGCCACCCAGGAACTCAAGGAGGCCAGCGAGGCGAAGACGCGCTTCTTCTCCAACATGACCCATGAATTCCGCACCCCGATCAACATCATCGAGAATGTCGCCAAGCTGCTCGCCAGCGGCGTGGACGGGGCGCTCAATGCCGAACAGCAGCGCCAGGTGCGCTTCATCAGCGACGCGGCGCTGGAACTGGCCAACCTGGTCAGCGAGCTGCTGGCCCTGGCCGAGGTGCAGTCCGGACGACTGACCGTCGTGCCCCAGCCCTTTGCCCTGGCGCCCTTCATCGATCGCCTGGAACAGTTCGCCGCGGCCCTGGCGCCGCGCTATCCCCAGGTCAGTTTCAGCGTCGCCCCGCCGCCTGCCGAAGTGCTGCTGGATACCGACGAAAGTCGGCTGTTCCAGGTGCTGCGCAACCTGATCTCCAACGCCTTCAAGTACACCCCCCGGGGCCAGGTGCGCATCCAGGTATTCCAGCCGGACGACGCCAGCCTGGAATTCTTGGTGGAAGACAGCGGCATCGGCATCGCCGCCGCGGATCAGCAGAAGATCTTCGAGGAATTCGAGCGCATCCGCTCGCCGCACCTGACCCACATCGAGGGTACCGGCCTGGGCCTGCCCCTCGCCCAGCGTCTGGCCGTGCTGCTTGGTGGCGAGCTGTCCCTCGACAGCGCGATCGGGCGCGGCAGTCGCTTCACCCTGCGTTTGCCACGTCACTACGCCAGCCACCGGGCTGCCGCGCCGGAACCCGATCTCAGCGGCCTCACGGTGCTGGTGATCGAGGACAACGAAGGGGATCGCTATCTGGTCCGCCGCACCCTCGAACGCCTCAATCCGGTCCTGCTGGAGGCCGACAGCGCTCGCAGCAGCCTGGATCGCCTCAATGCCGTGCGCCCGGACATCATCATCCTCGACCTCGACCTGCCCGACATCAACGGCGAGGACCTGCTCGCCAGCATGGACTGGAGCATGCACCGGCGGGTGCTGATCAATACCGCCCAGCCGCTGGACGAGGCGGGTTGCCAGCGGCTGCAGGACTATTGCCACGCCATCCTGTTCAAGCATGCCCCCGATCACGCCGAGCGGCTGCTGGCCGAGGTCTGCGCCCTGGCGCGGAGCCTGTCCGATGACTAGCGCCCTGCGCCGCATCGTCATCATCGACGACACCGAAGCCAATCGCTATGTGCTGCGCAAGATCCTCGTCAGCCAGCGCCACTATGAGGTCCTGGAAGCGGCCAGCGGCGCCGGCGGCCTGGCGCTGATCGACGCATCCGTCGAGCTGGTGATCATCGACGTCAATCTGCCGGACACCACCGGCTTCGAGCTGATCCAGGCCATCGAGCGCAAGTGCGGCTGGGGCCGGTTGCCGGCCATCATCAACATCTCGGCCACCTTCGTCTCCGGCAAGGACAAGGCCCAGGGCTTCAACACCGGGGCCCAGGCCTACCTGACCCACCCGATCAATCCGGAAGAGGTGCTGGCCACCGTTGGCGCCCTGCTCAAGGCCAGCTCCCGGGTCGGGCACATGGAGCAGCAGCGCAATTCAGCCATCGCCCGCAGCGAGAACCTGCAGGCGGAAAAGGTCATGCTCGAACGCTTCATGAGATCGCTCAATCACGACCTGCGCTCGCCACTCACCGCCGCCACCATGGTGGTCAACCTGATGCAGCGCAGTCCGGCGCGGCGTACCGACGATCTGCTGCAGACCCTGCACGACAACCTGCAGCGCATGAACCAGATGATCACCGACGTGCTCGACATCAGTCACATGAGCCTGGGTGGTGGTGTCCGCCTCAGCGGCGATCCGCTGGTGCTGGGTCCGCTGCTGAACGAGGCCGCGGCCAATCTGCAGCTGCAATTCAGCAACCCCCTCGACCTGCAGGTGGAGACGCCGGAGCTGGAGGTTCTATGGGACAGATACGCCTTTCTGCGCATCTTCGACAACCTGGTGCTCAACGCCGCCAAGCACGGCGAGGCGGGGACGCCGATCCGGGTCCGCCAGTGGCTGGCGGATGACCAGGTCATGCTGGAGCTGCGCAACCTTGGGCAGTTTCCCGACGAAGTCCTGGCCAACCTCGCCACGCCCTATTTCATCTCCACCCGCAGCGACAAGCGCGGCTGGGGCCTGGGCCTGCCCATCGTCAAGGCGCTCAGCGAAAGCTTCGGCGGCGAGGTGCGCTTCGCCAACGGCGCGGGCGAGGTGGTCATCACCCTGCACCTACCGCTGCGGCTGGCCTAGCGACTTTCAGGGTAACGCGCTGTGATAATCCTGGCGCCGGTAGCGTGGAAAACCGCGCAGCGTGTTCCACTGGGGTAAGACGAGGGCCTCGGAGACGTGGACAAGGCTGCGTCGTTGTCCACGCTACGGTGCCACCTCTGGCTGTTGGGCTGCGACGGTGGAGCTGTCTTAGCCCAACCTACGATCGTTAGAGATCGCTTTCTTCGACCTTGCGGACCTTGCTGGCGTCCAGGGTGTAGGACGCCTCGGCCAGGGCGTTGTCGACCGCCTCGGTGTGCAGGGTGCCGATGACCCAGTAGGGCTCGTAGATGTCGGGAAGCGGCACGCCCTTGGGGTAGCGCACCAGCACGATCTGGTTGGGCGGCGGCGGCGGGACGTGGATGCAGGCGCCCGGATAGGGCACCAGGAAGAATTCGCGGAAATTGCCCTTGGCGTCGGTCTCAAGGGGTACCGGAAACCCTCCCAGGCGCACGTTCCTGCCATTCAGGGCAGCCACGGTGCGGGTGGAGTGCATCACCTCGGGCAAGCCACTGTCCTTCTGCTTGAGTCCGCCGGGCGAGCCGAAACCACCAGGGGCCTCGGGGCTGTTGTGGCTGATCTCGGGCATGGTTTCCAGGGCGTGACGATCCTCTGCGGTGAGCAGGTCGAGCCAGTTGGTTTCCGGCGGTTCGCCCTTGGCGGCGTGGGTCAGCAACGGCAGGCTGGCGAGCAGCAGGGTGATGAGCAGTCTGGGCATGGTCGGCGGGTCGGACACAAAAGTCCGAGTGTGCGGCGCGCCAGGTCAGGGGTCCAGCCCCAGGGCCGCAAAGCGGGGCCTCGCCCATGAAAAAGCCCCTGGGTCGACGGGCGACACCAGGGGCAGAAACGCGGTGCTGCGAAGCGGCGTCTTAGAACCTGTTCACGATCTTAGCGACGCTTGGTCACCATGCCGTAGATGAACAGCACGATGATGGCGCCGACCACGGCACCAATGAAGCCTGCGCCTTCACCGGCGCGGTAGATGCCCAGTGCCTGGCCCAGGTAGGTGGCGACCACGGAGCCGACGATGCCCAGGATGATGGTCATGATCCAGCCCATGCTGTCGTCGCCCGGCTTCAGGAAGCGGGCAACCAGGCCGACGATGAGACCGATGATGATGGTTGCGATGATGCCCATGTGAAGAATCCCCTGTTTAAGTGCTGGTAAGACAACGCCGGTCAGCAGGCGTCGTTGTACTCTCCGACCACCGGTGATCCTTCGAGGTTCAGGGAAAAACGGCTTCCGTGTGCGGAAGCCGTTGGGCATCAGTCCTGGATCAGGGCTTCCAGGGCAGCGATGCGGGTCTGCAGGGTTGCCGCATCGGCGCTGCGCAGGGTGGCGTGACCGACCTTGCGCCCGGCCTTGAAGGCCTTGCCGTAGTGGTGCAGGTGGCAGTCTTCCAGGGCGGTGACGGCGGCCACCGGCGGTACCGAGCCGATGAAGTTGACCATGGCGCTTTCACCGACCTTGGCGGTGGAGCCCAGCGGCAGGCCGGCCACGGCGCGCAGGTGGTTCTCGAACTGGCTGCACTCGGCGCCTTCGATGGTCCAGTGCCCGGAGTTGTGCACGCGTGGGGCGATCTCGTTGGCCTTGAGGCCACCCTCGACCTCGAAGAATTCGAAGGCCAGCACGCCGACGTAATCGAGCTGTTCCAGCACGCGGCGGGCATAGTCTTCGGCCAGGGCCTGCAGCGGGTGGTCGGAACTGGCCACCGACAGGCGCAGGATGCCGCTCTCGTGGGTGTTGTGCACCAGCGGATAGCAGGCCACCTCGCCATCACGCCCGCGCACGGTCACCAGGGAGACCTCGCCGGTGAAGGGCACGAAGCCTTCCAGCAGCAGGGGGACGCTGCCCAGTTCGGCGAAGGCGCCGGTGACGTCTTCCGGCTGGCGCAGGACCTTCTGGCCCTTGCCGTCATAGCCCAGGGTGCGGGTCTTGAGTACCGCCGGCAGGCCGATACGGGCCACGGCGGCATCCAGGTCGGCCTGGGAGAGGATGTCGGCGAACGCCGGCGTGGGGATGCCCAGGTCGCGGAACATCGACTTCTCGAACAGGCGATCCCGAGCGATGCGCAGGGCTTCGGCGGACGGATAGACCGGCACGAACTGCGCGAGGAAGGCCACGGTCTCGGCCGGGACGCTCTCGAATTCGAAGGTCACCAGATCGACCTCGTCGGCCAGCTGGCGCAGGTGGTCCGGGTCGCCGTAGTCGGCGCGCAGGTGTTCGCCCAGGGCGGCGGCGCAGGCATCCGGCGCCGGGTCGAGAAAGGCGAAGTTCATGCCCAGCGGCGTGCCAGCCAGGGCGAGCATGCGGCCCAGCTGGCCGCCACCGATGACGCCGATCTTCATGCCTGCTCCCTCGGATCGGGATTGTCCAGCACGGTGCGGGTCTGCTCGTCGCGGAAGGCGTTCAGCCGCTCGTGGTACTCGGGATGCTTGCCGCCGAGGATGCTGGCGGACAGCAGCGCGGCGTTGATGGCGCCGGCCTTGCCGATGGCCAGGGTGGCGACCGGCACACCGGCGGGCATCTGCACGATGGACAGCAGGGAGTCGACGCCCGAGAGCATGGACGACTGCACCGGCACGCCGAGCACCGGCAGGTGGGTCTTGGCGGCGCACATGCCCGGCAGGTGGGCGGCGCCACCGGCGCCGGCGATGATCACCTCGATACCGCGCCCGGCAGCCTCTTCGGCGTACTGGAACAGCAGGTCGGGGGTGCGGTGGGCGGAGACCACCTTCACTTCGTGGGGAATGCCCAGCTTGTCCAGCATGTCGGCGGTGTGGCTCAGGGTGGACCAGTCGGACTTGGAGCCCATGATCACGCCTACGAGTGCGCTCATCGTCGTGCCTCTGAAATGAAGAAGCCACGCGGTGGACGTGGCTTGGGAAATGAGCGGGACAGTATAGACGAAAGCGGGGCGGAGCGTGCCCCTGCACCGGGTATCGCCTGTCGCGTGCAGGACAGGCCATGGCGCCCTTGGGATGGGGGGTGGTGTGGGGTGAAAGGTACGGACCAGAGGGCTGGATGATTCGGGGGGGATCGCCTTGAAGAGCGCCCTCACCCCAGCCCTCTCCCGCAAGCGGGAGAGGGGGCGGATTAGCGTAGCTTGAGAGCTCGGGTGTTCCGGTTCCCTGCGGCGACAAGTCATGCTGAAGCGTTGTGTTTATCGCGGCCATGGGCCGCTCCTACAGGTTCAGACACGACTGTAGGAGCGGTCGCTACGGCGCACCGGCATGGCCGCGATTAAGGCAGAGCGGTCGCAGCGGCGAACCACCATAGCCGCGATAAGCCCAGCCTCAGATCCCCACGTCCGGCAGTTGCGGGCGGGTTTCCAGGGCCTTGGCCATCAGCCGTTCGACGAAGGCGCGGTCCGTGTCGGGCAGGGCCAGGCGGGGCGGACGGGTCAAGGCACTGCCGCGGCCGGCGAGTTCTTCGCAGAGCTTGATGCACTGCACCAGGTCCGGGCGGGCGTCCAGGTGCAGCAGCGGCATGAACCACTCGTAGAGCGGCATGGCGTCGGCGAAGCGACCGGCCTTGGCCAGGCGGAAGATGGTTTCGCCTTCGGTGGGGAAGATGTTGGACATGCCCGAGACCCAGCCCTCGGCGCCTACGGCGATGCTTTCCAGCACCACGTCGTCGAGACCGGCGAAGAGCACGAAGCGGTCACCCACCTCGTTGCGCACGTCGATGAAGCGGCGGGTATCGCCGGAGGAATCCTTGAAGCAGACGATGTTGTCGACGTCGGCCAGGGAGATGAGGATGTCCGGGGTGACATCGTTCTTGTAGATCGGCGGGTTGTTGTAGACCATCAGCGGCAGGTCGAGGGCGCTGGCCACGCTGCGGAAGTGCGCGGCGGTCTCGTGGGGCTTGGCCGAGTAGACCAGGGCCGGCATGAGCATGATGCCGTCGGCGCCGGCGCGCCCTACCGCCTGGGCGGTGCGGGTGGCATTGAGGCTGGTGAATTCAGCCACGCCGCAGATCACCGGCACGCGACCGCCGGCAGCGTCCTTGGCGACCTCCACCAGGGAGATCTTTTCTTCCAGGGTCAGGGAGGTGTTCTCGCCCACGGTGCCGCACATCACCAGACCGGAGACGCCATCGCGCACCAGATTGCTGATCACGCCATGGGTCTTTTCCAGGTTGACCGAGAAGTCGTCGTTGAATTGGGTGGTGACGGCGGGAAAGACGCCGCTCCAGTTGACGCGGGGAGTGCTCATGCGGGGGTTTCCTCCAGACGGGAACGGGGCTTGAGAGAGTCGCGGTATTGCCGGGGCGACAGGCCGGTGAGACGGCGGAACTGACGGCTGAAGGCGCTGTGGTCGGTATAGCCACAGGCCAGGGCCACTTCGGTGACGGGCAGATCGCGGGCCAGCAGGCGCGAGGCGGCGTCGAGCCGGGCCTTGTGCAGCAACTGCTGGGGCGTGAGGCGCAGGATGCGCTTGCACTGGCGTTCGAGCTGGGAGACCGACAGGCCGACTCTCTGACTCAGTTCGCCCACCGAGAGCGGCTGGGCATAGTGCTCGCGCAGATAGCGATCGACCTCGGCCACCTTGGCGTGGGCCGGATGATCGGCGGCGGGCGCCTGCAGATCGTGGGAGATGCCGGCCATGCCCATCAGCTGGCCCTGGGCGTCGTGCAGCGGCAGCTTGCGGGTCAGGCACCAGCCCGGGGTACGCCCGGCATAGAGGTGCAATTCCAGCTGGTCATCCAGCGCCAGGCCTTCGCGCAGCACGCGACGATCCTGTTCGGCGTAGGCGCCACCCAGGGGCGCCGGGAAGACTTCCTCGGCGGTCTTGCCGAGCAATTCGCTGACGTCCTCGTAGCCGCAGCGCTGGGCCAGGGTCAGGTTGACCAGCACATAGCGCGCGTCCAGGTCCTTGACGAAGAACACCACGCCGGGGATGGCATCGAGCAGCGGCGCCACTAGACTCAGGCTGGCCAGCAGCGCAGGCAGGTCGGCGGGCCGGGCGCGGCTCAGGGCGTCCAGGTGGGCGGCGGCATTCATCTCTCGTCCTCGGTCAGGGCCAGCAGGCTGTCGATACGGGTGGGTTGCAGGGGAAAGCGCGGCGCCGGCGGCGTCCAGCCCAGCAAGACGCGGGTGGCCTGGCCGCAGATGCGGCCCTGGCAGGCACCCATGCCGCAGCGGCTGCGCAGCTTGGCCTGGGTCCAGTCGGCGTGGCCGACCAAGGCGCCGAGGGCGACGTCCTCGCAACGGCAGACCAGGGTATCCGGCTGGGCGAGCCGGGCAATGGCCGGATTCAGGGCGAAGGTGCGCGCCAGCTGGGCGGCGAAGCGGCGCCAGGCACGGGCCTCGGTCTGCGCGCCAGCGATGGCGCCGAGCTTGTCACTGGCGACCAGGCCGGCGATACGGCCGGTGGCCTGGGCCAGTTCGTTGCCGCCGATGCCGGTGCATTCACCGGCGGCCAGGATGTGCGGCTGGCTGGTACGCTGATGGTCATCCACCGCCACGGCGCCGTCCAGGGTCGCGCAGCCCAGGCTCTGCGCCAGTTCGACATTGGGTACCAGGCCGTAGCCACAGGCCAGGCGGTCGCAGGCGACCTCCCAACGACGGTCGCCCTGGCGCAGGCGCACGGCTTCGAGACGCTCGCTGCCGAGTGCCGCCTCGACCCAGGTGCCGGGGCTATAGCGAGGAGTGGCCAGGGTCAGCGCCTGGCGCAACTTGTTCGGCCAGCGCCAGAGCTGCAGGCCGAATTCGACTAGGGCGCGGCGCGCGGCCTGCTCGGCGACCAGGGCGACCCGGGCACCCGCCTGGCGCGCGGTAGCGGCGCTGGCCAGCAGCAGCGGACCGGTGCCGGCGACGACGACGCGCTCAGCGGCCACTTCCACGCCCCCCTTGATCAGCGCCTGCAGGCCACCTGCGCCGGTCACCCCAGGCAGGGTCCAGCCGGGGAACGGCAGCAGCAGTTCGCGGGCGCCGGTGCAGAGGATGAGGGTATCGAAACTCAGGGTCCGGCTGCCGTGGGCGTCTTCCAGCAGCAGCTGGTGCGATCCCAGGACCGCGGCGACGCGGGTCTGGGTGAGCAGGGTGACGTCCGCCGGCAACTGACCGACTTCGGCGGCGACCTGGCCCATCCGGGCGCGCCAGATCTGGCCGCCGGGCAAGGGATTGTCGTCCAGCAGTATCAGGTTCAGGCCGCGGCCACTGGCGGCGCGGGCGGCGGCGAGACCGGCCGGGCCGGCGCCGATGATGAGCAGGTCGCAGCTCGCGCTATTCATGACAGGCGCTCCACCTGCATGCCGTCCTGGCACGGCGTCTGGCAGGCCAGGCGGCGTACGCCGTCGACCTGTACCCGGCACTCCTGGCAGATGCCCATGCCGCAGAACGGTGCCCGGGCTTCTCCGCCTACCGAACGGCGCGCGGCGGGATTGCCGCTCTTGGCCAGCGCGGCGGTGAGCAGGCTGCCAGGGCGAATCTCCAGGCGCTCGCCATCGATGAACAGGGTCAACATGCCTGGCTCCTCGGCACGGTGGTGAAACGCGCCGGTGCGAAGGGTTCCACGTGGAACGTCGAAGGCTCGCCGAATAGCCCGTTGGCGATGGCTTCGGCAGTGGCCGGGGCAGTAGTGACGCCCAGGCCTTCGTGACCGACCGCCAGCCACAGACCGGGCTGTTCGGGATGGGCGCCGATCAGCGGCAGGCCATCGGGACTGGCGGCGCGCTGGCCGGTCCAGCCACGGATCAGCGAGGTATGGGTCAGGCCGGGCAGATAGTCCAGGGCACGGCGCAGCAGCTGGCCAACCACCGCAGGCTCCACCGCCATGTCCGGACGCTCGAATTGCCGCGACGAGCCGATCAGCAGTTGCCCGGTAGGTCGCGGCTGGACATTGAAAGCCACCGAGGCACCGCTGCTGGCGTGGGCGCTGGCGCCATAGCCAATCTCCACCAGCTGGTGGCGGACCTGCTCGGGATAGCGATCGGTGATCAGCAGATGGCCCTTCTTGGGCACCAGCGGCAGGTCCGGGCAGAGACTGGCGGCTTGCAGGCCGGCGGCGAGCACCACGGCATCGGCGGTCAGCCAGCGACCGTCGTCCAGGCGGACGCGCCGGCTTTCGACCGCCGTCACCCGGGCACGCTGGAATTCGATCAGCGGCGAGCGCTGCAGCAGCCAGGCGGCCACCACCGGCGCATAGAGCAGGCCATCGCCGGGCACCTCCAGACTGCCAGCCAGGGTGGTCAGCGCCGGCTCGGCAGCGGCGGTGGCGGCCGCATTCAAGGGCTGGTTGGCGACGCCCTGGGCGTCCAGACGCTGGCGCTTCGCGTCGATCAGATCCAGCTCGGCTGCGTCGCGCGCCAGCCAGAGGGTGCCGCAGTTGCGGTAGTCGGCGGCGCTCGGCAGCTGGGGCACCAGCTCACGCCAGAGCGCCAGGGAGCGCGCGCTCAGGGTCAATTCGGCGGGGTCGTCGTCCATCACCACCAGGTGGCCCATGCCGGCGGCGGAGGCGCCAGGCAGGCCGGCATCCAGCACCCGCACCCGGCAGCCGCGCGCGGCCAGGGCCGCGGCGCAGCTGGCGCCGATGATGCCGGCGCCGACGACGAGGACCTCCGCCACGGACTTCACCCCGGGATACCCCAGGCGAAGGGATCGTCGGCGGCCAGCAGCAGGGTCGCCTCGGCCATGACATGGGCGCGGCCGCGGATCACCGGCAGGATGCGACCCTCGTCGCCGGGCTGATAGTGCGCCTCGAAACGACTGCCGATGACACTGGCCTGCTGCCAGACGGCTCCGGGCGCCAGGTCACCGTCGGCCGCCAGGCACGCCAGCTTGGCGCTGGTGCCGGTGCCGCAGGGCGAACGGTCATAGGCACGCCCCGGGCAGAGCACATAGCTGCGACTGTCGGCGCCGTCCGGATCCTCGGCGAAGAGTTCGATATGGTCGATATGGCCGCCCTGGTCGCCAGTGATACCGGCGGCCTCCAGCGCGCCCCGCAGGGCCAGGCTGAAGGTGAGCAGGCCGTCGAGGTTGTCGGCGGCGATGCGCTGGCCGTGATCGGCACAGAGGAAGAACCAGTTGCCACCCCAGGCGATGTCGCCGCTGACCGGGCCATGGCCGGGAATCTCCACCTGGACGGCCTGGCGATGGCGATAGGCCGGGACGTTGCGCACGCTGACGCTGCCGTCGTCATGCAGGGTGGCGGTGACATCGCCGACCGGGGTCTCGATCAGGTGATCGCCAGGGCCGATCCGGCCGAGATGAGCCAGGGACACTACCAGGCCGATGGTGCCGTGGCCGCACATCCCGAGGTAGCCGACCTCGTTGAAGAACACCACGCCAGCGCTGGCGGCAGGAGATACCGGCTCACAGAGCAGGGCGCCGACCAGCACCTCGTTGCCGCGCGGTTCGCGCATGCAGGCTCGCCGAAAGGCGTCATGCTCGCCGGCCAGCAGGGTGCGGCGCTCGGCCATGCTGCCCTGGCCGAGCTCGGGAAAACCATCGAGAACCAGGCGGGTGGGTTCGCCGCCGGTATGGGAGTCGATGACGCGGATGCGCTGCATGGCTGACCTCCGTGAGAGAGGTGCCAGTGTCGCGCAGACAGGCGCAAAAGGCTTGCAGGACGTCGGCTAACCAAAAGCCGATATCAGCATAGTTGACTACCGTCGATCAGCCGCCGTGGCTTTGACTTTCGAGATGTCGCCAGACCTGCTGCACCAGTCGCTTGCGCAACAGGGCACAGCGGTAGAGGCGGATTTCCAGGCCGACCTGCCAGGCGGCATCGCCACACACGGCCAGTTCGCCGCGGGCCAGTTCCGCCGCCACCGACAGCTGCGGCACCCAGGCCACGCCCAGGCCCTGTAGCGCCATGGTCTTGAGGCTGTCGGCCATGGCGGTTTCGTAGAGGGTGACGGCGCGCAGCTTGCGCTGGCGCAGGAGCAGATTCACCGAGCGACCGAGGAACGCACCGGCGCTGTAGGCCAGCAGGGGAACGCTGCTCTGCCCGTCCAGCTGGAACATCGGTCGGCCTTCACCATCGGTGGCGCAGACCGGCAGCATGGCGGTATGCGCCAGGTGCAGCGACGGAAACAGCTCCGGATCCATCTGCAGCGCGGCGTCGGGATCGTGGAAGGCCAGCATCAGGTCACAGGCGCCGTCGCGCAGGGCGTGGATGGCGTCGCCGACGTTGGTGGCCACCAGCCGGCTGGCCAGCGCCAGGCCCTGGCCACGCAGCCCGGCGATCCACTGCGGAAAGAAGCCCAGGGCCAGGGAGTGGGCGGCAGCGAATTGCAGCACCTCGCCCTGCCCGCCTTCCAGGTGATGCAGATGGCGCACCGTCTCGCCCAGTTGCTCCACCACGCTGCGCGCCGTGACCAGAAACAGCTGACCGGCCTCGGTAAGGCTGATCGGAGTATGGGATCGGTCCACCAGGGTCAGGCCGACGCTTTCCTCCAGCGCGCGGATGCGCCGGCTGAAGGCGGGCTGGGTGACGAAACGCTTTTCGGCGGCCTGGGAAAAACTGTGGGTGGCCGCCAGGGCCACGAAGTCTTCCAGCCATTTGAATTCGATGTTCATGGCACCCATACGTCGTCTGCTCTCGCGAGGTCACAACCAGAGTTATGCCGATCCGGCATGAGGCTTGGCGGATCGGCATTGGCGGCGATCGGCTGGCAGGCCTAGATTCTAAAGCATCGCGGCGCCTGCCGCTCGATCGAAGCCCAACGCTATCATGTCCGACTCTGCATCATCCGTCCGCCTCGAAAAAGATCTTCTCGGTACCCTCGACGTCCCCGCCGATGCCTACTACGGCATCCAGACCCTGCGCGCCGTGCAGAACTTCCGCCTCTCCGGCGTGCCCCTCGGTCACTACCCCAAGCTGGTGGTGGCCCTGGCCATGGTCAAGCAGGCGGCGGCGGACGCCAACCACCGGCTCGGCCACCTGCCGACCGAAAAGCACCAGGCGATCGTTGATGCCTGCTCGCGCATCATTCGCGGCGAATTCCACGATCAGTTCGTGGTGGACATGATCCAGGGCGGGGCCGGCACCTCGACCAACATGAACGCCAACGAGGTGATCGCCAACGTCGCCCTGGAGCTGCTCGGCCACGCCAAGGGCGAGTATCGCCATCTCCACCCGAACAACGACGTCAACATGGCGCAGTCGACCAACGACGCCTACCCCACCGCCATCCGCCTGGGTCTGTTGCTCGGCCATGACGCCCTGCTCGCCAGCCTGGACAGCCTGATCACCGCCTTCGCCGCCAAGGGCGTGGAATTCGCCGAGGTGCTGAAGATGGGTCGCACCCAGCTGCAGGACGCGGTGCCCATGACCCTCGGCCAGGAATTCCATGCCTTCGCCACCACCCTGGGCGAAGACCTGGCGCGCCTCAAGACCCTGGCGCCGGAGCTGCTCACCGAGGTCAACCTGGGCGGTACCGCCATCGGCACCGGCATCAACGCCGACCCCGGCTACCAGCTGCTGGCCGTGCAGCGCCTGGCGGACATCAGCGGCCAGCCGCTCAAGCCCGCCGCCGACCTGATCGAAGCCACCTCGGACATGGGCGCCTTCGTGCTGTTCTCCGGCATGCTCAAGCGCACCGCGGTGAAGCTGTCGAAGATCTGCAACGACCTGCGCCTGCTCTCCAGCGGTCCGCGCACCGGCATCAACGAGATCAACCTGCCGCCGCGTCAGCCGGGCAGCTCGATCATGCCGGGCAAGGTCAATCCGGTGATCCCCGAGGCGGTCAACCAGGTGGCCTTCGAGATCATCGGCAACGACCTGGCGCTGACCCTGGCGGCCGAGGGCGGCCAGCTGCAGCTCAACGTCATGGAGCCGCTGATCGCCTACAAGATCTTCGACTCCATCCGCCTGCTGCAGCGCGCCATGGACATGCTGCGCGAGCACTGCATCACCGGCATCACCGCCAACGTCGAGCACTGCCGCCGTCAGGTGGAGCACTCCATCGGCCTGGTCACCGCGCTCAATCCCTACCTGGGCTACGAGACCTCCACCCGCATCGCCAAGACGGCGCTGGAAACCGGTCGCGGCGTGCTGGAGCTGGTGCGCGAGGAAAATCTGCTGGACGAGGCGACCCTGGACGACATCCTGCGCCCGGAAAACATGATCGCCCCGCGGCTCGTACCGCTGAAGGCCAAGGTCTGAGTCCCGCACGCCAGACCTGAGCGGTAACCGACGGCAACTCCCCGCGGGCGCGGTATCCTTCTTGCCTGGAAGGCTGCCACCGCCCCGGGGAGTTTGCCCATGCGTCAGTCCGGTCTGATCAATCTCAACCTGGTGTCCCTGGTGCTCCAGCAACTGGCGGCCGACACGCCCGCCCGGGCGGCGCCGCTGCTGGCCGGCAGCGGCCTGCGGCTGGACGATCTCGAACAGCCCCATCGACTCATCACCCTGGCCCAGGAACAGCGGGTCATCGCCAACGCCCTGCCGGTCGCCCCGCCCGAACTGGGGCTGCTGCTGGGCTGGCGGCTGCGCGTCTCCGGCTACGGACTGCTCGGCTATGCCCTGCTCAGCGCCCCGACCCTGGGCGCCGCGTTGCAGGCGGCCCTGGCCCACCAGGGGCTGCTGGGCGCCTATTTCACCCTGCGCCTGGAGCGCCACGGCGAGCTGGCCTGGCTCAGGGCCGACGACCATCCCTTCGCGCCGGAACTGGAGCGCTGCAACGCCGAGTGCTGCCTGGCCTCGCTGCTGGCGATCTGCTGCGACCTCCTCGGTACGCCCCTGCCGTTGGTGCAGGTGGCCTTTCGGCACGCCGAGCCGGCCTATCGCGCGCGCTATGGCGACTGCTTCGGCGCCACACCCCTGGCCTTCAACGCGCCCTATAACGGCCTGGCCTTTCCCGCTGCCTGGCTTGAGCGCGGGCTGCCCCTGGCCGATCCGGTGACCCATCGCGACGCCCTGGAGCAGTGCGGTCGCCTGGCCCCCGAGCAGGATCGCCAGCGCGCCCTGCTCGCCCGCATCCGCACCCTGCTGGGCGCCGACCTGGCGGCCCCGCCCTCCTTCGCGGCCCTGGCCGGCCACCTCGGCATGGCCCCGCGCAGCCTGCGCCGCCATCTGCAGGCGGGCGGCAGCGGCTATCAGCAACTGCTCGACGAGTTGCGCTTCGAACGGGCGCGCGACCTGCTGGCCCAGGAGCGGCTGCCCATCTATCGCATCGCCGAGGTGATGGGCTTCAGCGAAACCGCCAGCTTCCGCCATGCCTTCCGCCGCTGGAGCGGACAATCGCCGCGGGGGTATCGGCTCTAGCGGCCGGCGTATGCTGAGCGCTTCCCGTCCCCAAGGAGGATTTTTCATGCCCTCGCTGAAACTGCTCGAAGCGCGCGGCCAACCCACCCAGCAATACCGCCTGCCGGCGGAGAAGTTGCTGGCCGGCGATCCACTGCAGAGCCTCTGGCTCGACTACGAGGATGGCAGCGGTGTCTTCGCCGTTGGCCACTGGCACAGCGAGGTGGGCGCCTGGCGGGTGAACTACACCGAGGAGGAGTACTGCCAGATCCTCGAAGGGGTGAGTCTGGTCACCGATGACCAGGGCCACGCCACCCGGCTCGGTCCCGGCAGCAGCTTCGTCGTGCCGCGCGGCTTCCAGGGTACCTGGGAGGTGCTGGAGCCGACCCTGAAGCGCTTCGTGGTCTACGAAGCCAAGGGCGGTTGATGGTCGACGCCGGGCGCAATCTGGCCGGATCTATCCCCTTTTGGCCGCTGCGCCTCTCGTCGCGGGTCGCCGGGCTGGCAAGAATCAGGGGAGAGCCCGCCGCCCGGAGTCGCCATGCGCATCCACCACAGTCCCGATCACGCCCTGCACCACGGTCGCTGCGAATTGATCGACGGCCAGTTGCAGCCCTGTTTCGAAAAACCCCAGCGCGTCGAATTCATCCTCGCCGAGTGTCACCGCCGGCAGCTCGGCGAGGTGGTGGCGCCGAGGGACTTCGGCCGGACGCCGCTGGCACGCGTCCATAGCACGGCCTATCTCGACTTTCTCGCCGGCGCCTGGGACGAATGGGCGGCCCGCGGCGAGACCGTGGACCTGCTGCCCTATACCTGGCCGGCGCGTACCCTGCGCCAGGTGCTGCCGCCCACCAGCCTGCACGGACGCCTCGGTTACTACAGCTTCGACGGCGGCGCGCCCATCACCGCCGGCACCTGGCAGGCCGCCTACAGCGCCGCCCAGGTGGCCCTGAGTGCCGGGGCCGAGGTCGCCGCGGGCGCGCGCAGCGCCTTCGCTCTCTGCCGTCCGCCGGGCCACCACGCCGCGGCCGATGTCATGGGCGGCTACTGCTATCTGAACAACGCCGCCATCGCCGCCCAGGCCGCCCTCGATGGCGGCGCCCGGCGGGTGGCAATCCTCGATGTCGACTACCACCACGGCAACGGCACCCAGGACATCTTCTATGCGCGCGACGATGTGCTGTTCCTCTCGCTGCACGGCGATCCGGGTTTTGAATTCCCCTTCTTCCTCGGCTATGCCGACGAGACCGGCAGCGGCGCGGGCCAGGGCTTCAACCTCAATCTGCCGCTGCCCGCCGGCAGCGCCTGGGACAGCTGGAGCGCCTCCCTGGAAACAGCGCTGACGCGCGTGCAGGACTATGCCCCGGACCTGCTGCTGGTCTCCCTGGGCGTGGATACCTTCAAGGCCGATCCCATTTCCCAGTTCAGGCTGGAGAGCGACGACTACCTGCGCCTGGGCGAACGCCTGGCGCGGCTCGGCCTGCCGACCCTGTTCGTCATGGAGGGCGGTTACGCCGTGGCGGAGATCGGCATCAACACGGTGAACGTCCTGGCCGCCTTCGACGGCGCCTGATCCCTATCGCGAGGAATCCGACCATGCACAGCCTCCTGCGTCCGCTCACCACCCTGCTCGGTGGCGCCCTGCTCGCCACCGCCGTCCAGGCCGCCGATCCCGGCGAACTGCGGGTCTACAACTGGGCCGACTACATCCTGCCCGAGACGCCCAAGGACTTCGCCAAGCAGACCGGCATCCGCGTCACCTGGGACACCTTCGACAGCAACGAGTCGCTGGAGGCCAAGCTGCTCACCGGGCGCTCCGGCTATGACCTGGTGATTCCCTCCAACCAGTTCCTGGAAACCCAGATCAAGGCCGGGGTCTTCCAGAAGCTGGACAAGCGCAAGCTACCCAACTGGCAGAATCTCGATCCGGAGTTGCTCAAGCTGCTGGAGGTCAACGACCCGGGCAACCAGTACGGCGTGCCCTACATGTACGGCACCATCCTCATCGGCTTCAACCCGGCCAAGGTCAAGGCGGTGCTGGGGGCGGACGCACCGGTGGACAGCTGGGACCTGGTGTTCAAGCCGGAGAACATGGCCAAGCTCAAGAGCTGTGGCGTGGCCATGCTGGACTCGCCCTCGGACATCCTGCCGGTGGTGCTGCACTACCTGGGCCTGGACCCCAACAGCGCCAACGCCAAGGACTACGAGAAGGCCACGGCGCTGATGCTGAAGATCCGCTCCTACATGGCCTACTTCAATTCCACCAAGTACATGACCGATATCGCCAACGGCGACATCTGCGTGGCGGTGGGCTATTCGGGCAGCTTCTATCAGTTCGGCAACCGGGCCAAGGAAGCCGGCAACGGCGTGGTGGTGGACTGGCGCCTGCCGCGCGAGGGCGCGCCCATCTGGTTCGACACCTGGGCCATTCCGGCCAGCGCCGCCAACGTCGACCAGGCCCATGCCTTCATCAATTACCTGCTCGAACCCAAGGTGATCGCCGGGATCAGCGACTATCTCGGCTACCCCAACGCCAACAAGCCGGGCATGCCGCTGGTGACCGCCGCCATCCGCGACAACCACGACTTGGTGCCCACTCCGGACATGCTCAAGAAGCTCTATGTGGTGCAACCGCTGCCGCAGCCCATCGAGCGGGTGCGGACGCGCGCCTGGAGTCGCATCAAGGCCGGCAACTAGCGACCGCGGCGTTTACGGCCTTCCGAATGGTAGCCAATGGCTACCATTCGGCGGTTACATTCCCGCGTCCGGGAACCCTCTATCGTGCTAAGGGACTTATTGTGCTGAAGTGATCCTCGGATTTTCCCGCCAGGTACGGCATCCATGTCCCTCAGTCTCGCCCTCGCCCGAGCGCTGGCTCGCCCTTTCTGGGCCCTGCGCTTCGAACCGGTATTGGAACGGCATTATCAGCGCGACATCGCCCGTTCGCGCCGGCGGCACCTGCGCATCAGCCTGACCGTGGCCATCCTGGCCTATGCCAGCTTCTCGATCTGGGACTGGATCCTGACGACCAATGCCTTCTGGCTCATCAGCCTGCTCAGCGCACTGGTGGTGGTTGGCGGCGGTCTGGTCTTGCTGGCGCTCAGGCTGATGCCAGCCGAGCATCCGGCACGCGAATGGGTGGGTATCCTGCCCTGTCTGCTGGCCTATGCGCCGCCGCTGCTGGACGTCGAGGCCACCGATGCCGCGCATCGCGCCCTCTGGCTGGCCACCATGCCGTTGATGACCCTCTTCACCAACAGCTGCATCGCCCCGCCCCTGCGCCAGGCGGCGGTACACAGCCTGGTCGCCCTGCTGGCCATCGGCCTGGCCACCCAGATGCACGCCCTGCCTGCCCTGGAGGCGTCGCTGGTCATGACCCTGGCGTTCGCCACCGCGAGCTTCACCCTGCTCAACAACTTCTGGATGGAGCGCGCGCGTCGTCAGGGCTATCTGCTGATCCTGCGCGACCGCCTGCGCAACGAAGAACTGACCGCATCCAATCGCTTCCTGGCACAGCAGTCCGCCACCGACCCCCTGACCGGCGTGGCCAATCGCCGGGCGCTGATGCAGGCCCTGGCCAACGCCCTGGCTCATCCCCCGCCCCGCCCGCTGCTCCTGCTGATGATCGACGTCGATCACTTCAAGGCCTTCAACGATCGCTACGGGCATCCGGCCGGCGATCGCTGCCTGCAACAGGTCGCCACCGCCCTGGCCGACGAGTTGCGCGCCGGTGACTGCCTGGCCCGCTACGGCGGCGAGGAATTCGCCATCCTCTGCACGCCTTCGCGCGAGGAGGATGCCGGCAAGCTGGCACAGCGCCTGCTAGACGCGGTAAGGCGCCTGGAGATCCCCCATCTCGGGCCCCATGCCGGTCCGCGCGTGACGGTGAGTATCGGCGGCGCCTGCGCCCGGCCGGATCACGACTGCGCCGAAACCTTCATCGAAGCCGCCGATCGCCAGCTCTACTGGGCCAAGCAGGCCGGGCGCGACCGCGCCATCCTCGAAGACTGCGATCGCTGCCACCCAGCGATCGAGGAACCCCTCTAGCCCAGGCGATAGACCCGATCGACCAGGGCCACGCTGGCCAGGCGCTGGCGCAGATCCTCGTCCAGACCAGGGTCCTGCCAGTCGTAGAGGCCGATGCGGGCATAGGCCCGACCCCGAGGTGGCCGCGTGCCGAGGTACTCCCAGACCACCCGGGTGCAGGCCGGCTCGCGCCGGTCGGAGGCGCTGACGCCGAGCTTGAGTCCGTTCAGGCGATCGATGCGGTTGCGCGCGCTGGGCAGCAGCACCGTCTGCGACAACTCGTTGCCGGTGAGGGATTCGTAGTCGGTAAAGAACAGCCGGCTTTCCAGGCTCATGGCCAGGCCCAGGTAGCGAAAGCGCGCCTGGCTGGTGGCTTCGTCGCGCCGGCGCAGGCGCTCGAAACGCACGTAGCGGAAGACGCCCGCTTCCGCGAACAGCCAGACCAGTCCGCAGAGCACCACACCCGGCGTGGACAGCGACGGATAGTATTCGTGGTAATAGCCCTGGTAGCGCGCCAGGCCTTCCTGACGCTCGCCGAACAGGGCCAGGGCCTGCCCCGCCCAGCCCGTCTCCTGACCAACCGGCGCGCCCATGCGCGCCGCGAATTGCCGCTGCGGCAGCTGCAGATCGCCCACCGGCAGCCCGAAGAACTCCGCCAGGCGCTGCAGGTTGTAAGGCGACGGACGGCTCTGCCCGTTGAGGTAACGATTGAACTGGGCACGGTTGATGCCGACGGCGCGACAGACGGCGGCAATCGAGCGGTGGCGCTGGCAGAGCAGCTGCAAATTGGCGGAAAAGTCGCTCATGAATCCGGCCCGAGCTTGACAGACGGCCAGAAAACTAGCATCAAGTCGCGCCATTTTGAAGCGAGGCGCGGAATTGTTCACGCCGGTGGGATAGCCGAATCTAGGCGCCCGGTCCGTCTTACTGCCCGTTCCACCCGGACCGACCCGTTCCAGAGCCTGTTGCCGTCGTCTCCCCATGCCGGGAGCAGGCCCTGGCGGGATATTCCACAATAATAGCCCCAAGGCTTGCGAGCCGGCCTTGGAGCATCACTAGCATGCTCGAGGATTCTTCATGCACTACCTAGAAATGCTCAACGACTTCCTGTCCGGCCATGTGCTCATCGTGCTGATCGTCGGCCTGGGCAGCTATTTCACCCTGCGCTCGCGATTCGTGCAGGTGCGCCATTTCCCGCACATGTTCACCGTCTTCAAGGATTCCCTGCGCAACAGCGGTGACGGCCTGAGTTCCTTCCAGGCGCTGATGCTCAGCCTGGCCGGTCGCGTCGGTGCCGGCAACATCGCCGGTGTGGGCCTGGCCGTGACCCTGGGTGGCCCCGGTGCGGTGTTCTGGATGTGGGTGACCGCCCTGGTCGGCATGGCCAGCAGCTTCTTCGAGTGCACCCTGGCGCAGGTCTACAAGCGCGCCGACGGCGACGGCCTCTACATCGGTGGTCCGGCCTATTACATCCAGCACGGCCTCAACAAGCGCTGGATGGCCCTGATCTTCTCGGGCCTGTTGCTGGTGACCTACGGCTTCGCCTTCGTCGGCCTGCAGTCCTTCACCGTGACCCACTCGCTGGAAAACGCCTTCGGCCTGCCGGTGCAGTACACCGGGATCGCCCTGGCCATCCTGCTGGGCCTGGTGTTCATCGGCGGCATCAAGCGCATCGCCGCGGTCTCCGACATCCTGGTGCCGGTCAAGACTCTGGCCTACATCGCCGTCACCCTCTATGTGATCATCACCCAGATCGACCTGGTCCCCGGCACCCTGCTGACCATCGTCAAGAGCGCCTTCGGCCTGGAGCCGGCCTTTGCCGGTCTGCTCGGCGCCGCCATCACCATGGGCGTCAAGCGTGGCGTCTTCGCCAACGAAGCCGGCCTGGGCGCCGCACCCAACGTCGCCGCGGTGGCCGCGGTCAAGCACCCGGCCGCCCAGGGCGTGGTGCAGGCCTTCAGCGTCTTTCTCGACACCTTCGTCATCTGCACCTGTACCGCGCTGCTGATCCTGCTCTCGGGTTTCTACACCCCGGGCTTCGAAGGTGACGGCATCGTCCTGACCCAGAACTCCCTGGCCGCGGTGGTCGGTGACTGGGGCCGCATCTTCATCAGCGTCGCCCTGTCGCTGTTCGTCTTCACCTGCATCCTCTACAACATCTACCTGGGCGAGAACGGCCTGCGCTACCTGCTCGGCCGCGGCAAGGCCGTGCTGCTCGGCTATCGCGGCCTGGTGCTGGTGCTGATCTGCTGGGGCTCGATGCAGAACCTGACCACGGTGTTCGCCTTCGCCGACATCACCATGACCTGCCTGGCCTTCGTCAACCTGATCGCCCTGGCCATGCTGATCAAGGTCGGCATGCGCATCCTCAACGACTACGACGCCCAGCGCCGTGCCGGGGTGGATCAGCCGGTGTTCGATGCCGACCAGTTCCGCGACCTGGACCTGGATCGCCAGGCCTGGCCGGCGCTGGAGCGTCTGGAAGAGACCGTCGCCGAAGCCCGCGCCGCCCAGCCGCGCCAGGCGCACTGACCGCCGCCACCGGGTCGCGCTGACCCGGACCGCGACCGCTTTCCTGCCCCCACCCCGTGTGGGGGCAGTCCTATCAGGAAGTCCCTCATGAGCTCACCCTACCTGCACATCCTCTACACCGGCGGCACCATCGGCATGCAGGCGACCGCCGCCGGCCTGGCCCCCGCCGCTGGTTTCGAGGCGCGCATCGACGCCCTGTTGGCCAGCCGTCCGGAGCTGGACAATCCGGCCTGGCGGCTGCAGGAGCTGCTGCCGCTGATCGACAGCGCCAACATGACCCCCGCCGCCTGGGAGCGCATGGCCCAGGCGATCCTGGCGGCAGCCACCGACCCCGCCTGCCGCGGCGTGCTGGTGCTGCACGGCACCGACACCCTGGCCTACAGCGCCGCCGCCCTGGCCTTCCGGCTGCTGGGCCTGGCCATTCCGGTGCTGCTGACCGGCTCCATGCTGCCGGCCGGCGTGCCGGACAGCGATGCCGACGGCAACCTGGCCGACAGCTTCGCCGCCTTCGCCAGCGGACTGATGCCGGGGGTGCAGGTGCAATTCCATGGCGAACGCCTGCCGGCGGCGCGCTGCACCAAGCAGGCCAGCAGCGGCTGGAAGGCCTTCGTGGAAAGCGCCCGGCCGCGCAGCGGTGACACCCTGGTGGCCACGCCGGCCGCCTTACGCTTCGACCAACCGCGTCAGCCAGCGCGGGTAGCGGTGCTGCCGCTGTTTCCGGGGATCGACGGTGCCACCCTGCGCGGTCTGGCGGGCAGTGGGGTGCAGGGGCTGGTGCTGGAGTGCTATGGCAGCGGCACGGGTCCGGCGGATGACGCCGACTTCCTCGCCGCCCTCGCCGAATGGCGCGCTGCCGGCGTCCCCGTGGTCGCCCTCAGCCAGGGCGCTCGCGGGACGGTGGAGTTGGGTACCTACGCCGCCGGCAGCGGCCTGGCCGATGCCGGGGTGATCTCCGGCCGCGGCATGACTCGTGAAGCCGCCCTGGGCAAGCTGCACAGCCTGCTCGGCTGCGGCCTGGAGCGCGCGGCCGTGGCCGAGTGGATCGGGCGGAATCTGTGCGAGGAGTTGTGATCTTCGGCTAGGTGCCGGCGGCTCCCTCACCCCGGGCCTCTCCTAGGGGGAGAGGGGGCGTTTGGGTAGACGCCGCAGCAAGGCAGTGACTCTGCCAAACCAGGAGTGAGTCCTGCGCACGCTCCAATATCCAACACGCCAAAGCCTATCGGAGCCTCCCCTCTCCCTCTGGGAGAGGGCCAGGGTGAGGGTGCGCTTGAAGCCTGACAGCCCCAAGTCCTGCGCATCAAACTCCCCTGAGCGCCCCAAGTCCTAACGCACCAAACTCTCCCCTGAGCCCCCCCTCTCCCTCCGGGAGAGGGCCGGGGTGAGGGCAAGCCCGGACGCCTGAGCAGCCCCTACAGCGCCTCGCGCCACAGGCTCACCGCCATCTCGGCCGAGGCGCCCGGCGCCACGGTGAGGACGTCGTCCATCACCCGGGCGGTCTCGATGCAGAGCATGCCGGTCCAGGCGTCGTTGGCGAACTGGCTCAGGCGCGCGGCCTTGTCGATCCAGGGATTCCACAGCACCGCCGAATGGCTGTTGCGGGTCTCCACGAACAGCCGGCGCTGCCACTGGGGATCGCGGATCGCCAGGCGTGCCGGCAGGCCGACATAGACCCGGTCGGTCTCGGCGGTGATGGTCGGCTCGCCGTTCTGCCGCTTGCGGGTCCAGCCGTCCAGGCAGTCGTAGTAGTCGGCGTTGGCCAGGCCTTCGATGCCCACCTCACGGACGTCGCTCACGGCGAAATAGGTGTGCAGCGCCTGGCTCAGCACCAGCGGGTGATCTTCCAGATTGCGCACGCTCAGGGTCAGCTCCAGGCGTTCGCCCACACTTAGGCTGAGGGTCAGCTCGGTGGCATGGGGCCAGCCCGGGGTGGTCTCGGCGGAGGTGCGGTGGTGGAAGTCCAGGCGCACCCGATCGGTGTCCACCTCGACGCCGCCGGCCTGCCAGGCGACCTGGCGCGCCAGGCCGTGGGCCGGGGCGTCCGCAGTGGTGGTGCACATGGCCTGGACCGCGGCCGGATTCTTCAGCAGGTCGCCGAACCAGGGCCAGCAGACCGGGATGCCGCCACGGATCGGGGTACCGGGCTCGAACACGGCTTCCGGATTGCCCCAGACGATGTCCGGCTCGCCGTCGAAGCCGTAGCGCAGCACATGGGCGCCCTGGCAGGCCACCAGGGCTTCGGCCTGGCCGACGCGGATGCGCCAGACGGGCAATTGGCCCAGTTGGATCTGTTCGACGAGGGGGGCAGCGGACATGGGATGACTCCTGGAAAAGGTGAGAGGCGACTGTAGTCCAGTCGAGGATCGGGCTCCAGCCAGCCATGGACAGCGCCGGCGGCAAAATCTTCCAACGATGGCCGCGTCTCATACCTGAGCAGCAACGCTCGGCTAGACTCCTGGCCTCTCCTCCTCAGGAATGGCTCCCGCATGTCGGCTTTCCCGCGTCTTTCCCTGCTGCTCGGCCTGGGCCTGACCCTGCCGCTCCTGGCCAACGCCGCCAATCCCCTCGACGACGAGATCCGCGCCGCCGCCCGCGCGGTGATGGCCGAGCAGGACATTCCGGGCCTGGCCGTGGGTGTCACGGCCCCGGGCCTGCGCCGGCTCTACTACTTCGGCACCGCCGATCGCCGCAGTGGCCAGGCGGTGGACGCGGCCACCCTGTTCGAGATCGGCTCCCTGAGCAAGACCTACAGCGCCGCCCTGGGTGGCTACGCGGCAGCGACCGGTCGCCTGCGGCTGGACGAGTCCGCCGCTCAGGTCCGCCCGGCTCTGGCCGGCAGCGCCATCGGCCAGGCCAGCCTGCTGCAGCTGGCCACCTACAGCGCCGGCGGCCTGCCGCTGCAATTTCCCGACAGCGTCACCCGCGACGATCAGACGACGGCCTTCTACCGCGCCTTCCAGCCGCCCTTCCCCGCCGGCAGCCACCGCCTCTACTCCAATCCCAGCATCGGCCTGTTCGGCGCCCTGGCGGCCCAGCGGCTCGACGAGCCCTTCGCCACGGCCTTGCAGCGGCACGTGCTCAAGCCCCTCGGCCTCGGCCATACCTATCTGCAGGTGCCGGCGGCCGAGCAGGCCCACTACGCCTGGGGCCATGGCAGGAACGACCAGCCGCTGCGGGTCAATCCGGGCGCCTATGCCGAAGAGGCCTATGGCATCAAGACCACCGCGGGCGATCTGCTCGCCTTCGTCGAGGCGAATCTGCATCCCGGCCGGTTGCCGGCGCCCCTGGCCAAGGCGCTCGACGCCACCCAGCAGGGCTACTATCGCAGCGGCCCCATGACCCAGGGTCTGGCCTGGGAGGCCTACGCCTATCCGCTGCCCAAGACCCAGCTGCTGGCCGGCAACACCCCGGCGATGGCCCTGCAGCCGCAACCGCTGGACTGGCAGCACCCGCCACGGCCGGCGAGCGGCGCCCGGCTGTTGAACAAGACCGGCTCCACCAACGGCTTTGGCGCCTATGCGCTGTTCATCCCCGAGCGCCAGCTCGGCCTGGTGATCCTGGCCAACCGCAACTACCCGAATGCCGCGCGGATCGAGACGGCCTGGCGGATCCTGCAGCAGCTCGATAGTCGGGCGCAATGAGGTACCCCAATCGCGGCCATGGGCCGCTCCTACAGAAGCATCACACCCTGTAGGAGCGGCCGCATCGGCGGACCGCCATGGCCGCGATCAACTCGAACCCCGTAGCGTGGATGACGGCACAGCCTTTTCCACTGGGAGTTCGCAGCAGGGGGGCGCCCTCACCCCAGCCCTCTCCCCAGGGGAGCGGGGGCCATCCGAAGTGGCGCTCAACTTCATTGGCGATGACAAGATCAGATCAGTAGCGTGGATGACGGCGCAGCCTCATCCACGAACCCGCACGTCAAACCGCGACCTCAAGCCCCACCCGACTCCTCGCGCCCCTCCACCGGCAGCTCGTGCTCGGTGGCGTAGCCGGCATCGGCCGCCTCCAGCACGCCGTGGGCGATGCTGCAGAACAGCGAATTGACCCGGCGCATGTCGCTGAGCAGGCCCAGGTGCAGGGAGCTGGTCTCGAAGCTCTCCACCACCTGCTGGTGCAGCCGCTCGACATGGGCATGGGCATAGCGCCGCTCCAGCAGGCGGAAGCGCTGCTTGAGCCGACGCAGGCGGCGCGCTGCGTCCAGGTCGCCGGAAAGATAGACCGACAGGCACAGCTTGAGGCTGTCGACCAGCAGCCGGTGCAAGGCAGAGAGTTCGTCCACCCCGGAAGCCGAGAACGAGCGCCGGGCGGCGATCTTCTTGCTGTCGACGTCGCTGGCCATGCGCTCGATCAGATCGCCGGCCTGCTCCAGGTTGATCGCCAGTTCGATGGTCTCCGCCCAGCGCCGGCTGTCGCGCTCGTCCAGGTCGTCGCGCGGCATGCGCGCCAGGTACAGCTTGATCGCCGTGTAGAGGGCGTCGACATCGTCGTCGAGACGGCGCACCTCGCGGGCCAGCTGCTTGTCGCCGGCATTGATCAGCACCAGCAGGTGCTGCAGCATCTGCTCGATGACATCGCCCATGCGCAGGAGCTCGCGGGACGCATTGGTCAGCGCCAGGGCCGGGGTATCCAGGGCGGCGGTGTCCAGGTGGCGCGGCCGCAGGATGGTCTCGGCGCTGTCCTTGGCCGGCAGCATGGCGGTGCAGAAGCGCGCCAGGGGCCCGGTCAGCGGCAGGAACAGCAGGCAGCGCACCAGGTTGTAGGCGACGTGGAAACCGATCACCACCTCGGCGTCGTTGAAGTCGTAGCCCTGCAGCCAGTCGGCCAGCAGGCCGATCCAGGGCAGCACCAGGATGCAGCCCGCGAGCTTGAACAGCAGGCTGCCCACCGCCACCCGCCGCGCCTCCACGCCCTGCTTGGCCGCGCCCATCAGCGCCAGCACGCCGCTGCCCAGGTTGGCCCCCACCACCAGGCACAGCGCCACCTTGAGCGAGATGACCCCGGAGCCGGCCAGGGTGGCGGTCAGCAGCACCGCCGCCAGGCTGGAATAGGAGACCATGGCGAAGACCGCGCCGGTCAGGGCGTCGAGCAACTGGTCACCGGTCAGTGAAGAGAACAGCACCTTGACCCCGGCCGCATGGGTCATGGGCGAGGCCGCCTCGACGATCAGCTGCAGCGCCAGGATGATCAGCCCCAGGCCGATGGCGACCCGGCCGAGCTGGCCGGCGCGGGTCTGCTTGCGGCCGAGAAAGAACACCACGCCGAGAAAGATCAGCAGCGGCGACAGCCAGGACAGGTCGAAGGTCAGCACCCGCGCCATCAGCGCGGTGCCCACGTCGGCGCCGAGCATGATGGCCAGCGCCGGGGTCAGCGGCACCAGGCCCTGGGCGACAAAGGAAGTCACCAGCAGCGCGGTGGCGTTGCTGCTCTGCACCAGGGCGGTGACGGCGATGCCGGAAAGAAAGGCCAGCGGCATGCGCTGCATGCTGCGGCTGAGCACCCGGCGCAGGCTGGCGCCGTATACCCGCAGGATACCGGTGCGCACGATATGGGTGCCCCATACCAGCAGGGCAACGGCGGATAGCAGATTGAGCAGTGTCAGCATCGTGGCGCCCTCCCGGCGCGTGTCCAAGAGCTCCTGGCGAGCTTGTCACAAAATCGTAATGACCGTTCTGCACAGACGCACGAGCCCGAAGGCAGGGCACCTTCGGGCTCGTGGGGACTTGCTGGTTTAGGCGGCGGAGAGCCGGGTCGGTTCCGCCCCCGCGATCAGATCTGCTCCTTGCGCAGCTTGACCGCTTCGCGCGCCTTGGCCTTGCCGCGCAGGCGGATGTTGATGGCTTCCACCGCCAGCGAGAAGGCCATGGCGAAGTAGACGTAGCCCTTGGGCACATGGACTTCGAAGGCTTCGGCGATGAGCACGGTACCGACCACGATCAGGAACGACAGCGCCAGCATCTTCAGGCTCGGGTGCTTGTCGATGAAATTGCTGATGGCGCCGGCCGCCAGCATCATCACCAGCACCGCGACGATGATCGCCGCGACCATCACCGGCACGTGGCTGACCATGCCCACCGCGGTGATCACCGAGTCCAGCGAGAAGACGATGTCGATGATGGCGATCTGGATGATGGTGCCGATGAAGCCGCCACCCTTCTTCTGGGGGGCGTCCTCGTCGTGCTCGTCTTCGCCTTCCAGGCCTTCGTAGATCTCGGCACTGCTCTTCCACAGCAGGAACAGGCCGCCGAAGAAGAGGATGAGGTCACGCCCGGAGATGCCCTGGCCGAAGACGAAGAACAGGTCGGCGGTGAGGCGCATCACCCAGGTGATGGACAGCAGCAGCAGGATGCGGGTGACCATGGCCAGGGCCAGACCGAAGAAACGGGTCCGCGCCTGCATGTGCTTGGGCATGCGGCTGACCAGGATGGAGATCATGATGATGTTGTCGATGCCCAGAACGATTTCCAGGGCCGTCAGGGTAAAGAAGGCGACCCAGATTTCCGGGTTGGTCAGCCAGTCCATTGCAAATCCTCTTTTAGCTGAGACGCGCTCGGGCGCGCGCTCCAATGGAAAAGGCGCGTCAGGCGACGCGCCATTTTCGAACAGCCGGCAAGGCTAGTCGTACAAATGGTAAAACTCTAGCGGCTGTACAGCGGAAACACACCCAGTAACAAAGCACCGCCCAGCAGGAACATGCAGGTCACGGTCGCCCATTTCAGGGTGAAGCGCTGGTGGTCGCCGAACTCCACCTTGGCCAGGCCCACCAGCAGGTAGGTCGAGGGCACCAGGGGGCTGAGCAGGTGCACGGGCTGACCGACGATGGAGGCCCGGGCGATCTCCACCGGACTGATGCCATAGGCCGCGGCGGCCTCGGCCAGCACCGGCAGCACGCCGAAGTAGAAGGCGTCGTTGGAGATGAAGAAGGTGAACGGCAGGCTGACCAGGGCGGTGATCACCGCCATGTACGGACCCAGGGCGTCCGGGATCACCGCCAGCAGGCCCTTGGACATGGCGTCGACCATGCCGGTACCCGAGAGGATGCCGGTGAAGATGCCCGCGGCGAAGATCAGCGAGACCACCGCCAGGACGTTTTCGGCATGGGCGGCGATGCGCTGCTTCTGCATGTTCAGGCAGCGGTAGTTGACGGTCATGGCGATGCCGAAGGCGATCATGAACAGCACCGGCATCGGCAGGATGCCGACGACCAGCGCGGCCATCAGCGCCAGGGTCAGCAGGCCGTTGAACCAGCGCAGGTGCGGGCGGCGGGCCTCGGCGCACTGGGAGACGGTGACGTCGGCGCCTTCGGTCTCGCCGATCTGCAGGATGCCCAGGCGCGCGCGCTCGCTGCGGCCATAGAGGTAGGCCAGGAAGAACAGCCAGGCGATGGCCAGCAGCATGGGCGCGATCATGGGCACGAAGACGTCGGCCGGGTCCACGTGCAGGGCACTGGCGGCGCGGGCGGTCGGACCGCCCCAGGGGGTCAGGTTCATCACGCCACTGGAGAGCAGCATCAGGCAGGTCATGATCAGCGGATTCATGCCCAGGCGCTTGTACAGCGGGAACATGGCCGCCACGCAGATCATGTAGGTGGTCGAGCCGTCACCGTCCAGGGAGACCACCAGGGTCAGGAAGACGGTGCCCATGGCCACCTTGAGCGGATCGCCCTTGACCAGCTTGAGGATCCAGCGCACCGCCGGGTCGAACAGGCCGGTGTCGATCATCACGGCGAAGTAGAGGATCGCGAACAGCAGCATCACGCCGGTGGGCGCCAGCTTGCGGATGCCGTCGAGCATCATCGGGCCGAGGGCGTCGAGCTTGACGCTGCCGAGGCTGGCGAATTCGCTGGACAGCGCCCAGGCCAGCACGGCGAAGGCGATCGGCACCATGGTCAGGGCGATCAGCGGAGACAGGCGCTTGGTCATGATCAGGTACATGAAGGTCATGACCATGGCGAAGCCGAGGAAAGTCAGCATGGGAATACCTCTGGATTTTCGCGAAGAGAAGGAGGGTTCAGCCGCGGCGCAGCGGCGCGGAGAGGGCGAAAATCCAGGGGAGACGGGCGCGCGAGGACGCCTGGAAGGACAGATACGACATGGCAAGAATCCTGGTTATTTTTGTAGGCACGTCGCCCGCTCACGGGGGCGGGTCTTGAGCGGATCCTAAGAGGTCAACCTTTCGCCAGCCTTGCGTGGCGAAAGGTGGATGTTGCGGGATGTCACGAAGCGGACGGAGGGCTCGCCTGCCAGCCGGGACTGCTCAGATGCTCGACGAAGAAATCGAGCAGCACCTGGATCTTGGTCGGGCGACTGCGCGCCGAGGGGATCACGAAATAGAGGCCGCCACGGGTCAGCTGCCAGTCCGGCAGCAGCGGCACCAGCCGGCCATCGGCCAGGTAGTCGGCGGCGATGAAGTCCGGCAACTCGGCGATGGCCAGGCCTTCCAGCAGCACCGGCAGCAGGGCTTCGGAATTGGTGACGCGCAGGGGACCACGCGGCAGCACGCTTGCCTCGCGACCGTCGTCCCCGCTGAAGCGCCACACCTGGCTGCGCGCCCGGTAGGCGTAGCTCAGGCAGGCATGTTCGGTCAGCTCCTGCGGATGTTGGGGATGGCCATGGCGCTCGACGTAGGCCGGCGCCGCCACCAGCAGCTGGCTGACCGCGCAGAGCCGCCGGGCGACCAGCGAGGAGTCGGGCAAGGCGGCGATGCGCAGGGCGGCGTCGAAGCCCTCCGCCACCAGATCCACGGTGGCATCGGACAGGTGCAGATCCACCGTCAGCTGGGGATAGCGGCGCAGCAGCTCGGGCAGCAGCGGCGCCACCCAGCGCAGGCCGAAGGCCATGGGCACCGCCAGCCGCACCTGGCCGCGGGGCTGCACGGCGCGCGCCTGGGCAGTGCTTTCGGTCGCCTCCGCCTGGCGATAGAGATCACCGGCCTGGGCGGCCAGCTCGCGGCCGAATTCGGTCAACGCCAACTGCCGCGAGGTGCGATTGAACAGCCGCCCGCCGAGGCGCTCCTCCAGGCGCGTCACCGCCCGCGAGACAGTGGCCACCGACACGCCCAGCACCCGCGCCGCGGCGGCGAAGGAGCCCTCCTCGGCGACCTTGGCGAACATCGCCAAGCCTTCGAAATCCGGCAATCTGCTCATTTCATTTCTGCAACGATGACTTGCCAATCATTCTATTTTGCAGAGAGGCCAGGGTCGATAGGCTGACTCCACCTGATCACAACCACTCGGAGATTCAGCCATGACCCTCAAGCTCGCCGACAAGATCGCCCTCGTCACCGGCGCCACCAGCGGCATCGGCCTGGCCGCCGCCAAACTCTTCGCCCAGCAGGGCGCCCATGTCATCCTCACCGGCCGGCGGCAGGCGGAACTGGACGCCGCGGTCGCCCAGGTCGGCAACGCCACCGGCATCGCCGTGGACTCCTCGCGCCTGGACCAGCTCGATACCCTCTATGCGCGCATCCGCCACGAACACGGACGCCTCGACGTGCTCTACGTCAACGCCGGGGGTGGCAGCATGCTGTCCCTCGCCGAGGTGACCGAAGCCCACTACGACGACACCTTCGATCGCAACGTGAAGGGGGTGCTGTTCACCGTGCAGAAGGCCCTGCCGCTGCTGGCGGACCATGCCTCGGTGATCCTGGCCGGCTCCACCGCCGCCAGTACCGGCACCCCGGCCTTCAGCGTCTACGGCGCGTCCAAGGCCGCCGTACGCGCCTTCGCCCGCAACTGGATCCTGGAGCTGCAGGGCCGCGGCATCCGCATCAACACCCTGAGTCCGGGTGCCACCCGCACCCCGGGGCTGGTGGAACTGGCCGGTCCGGATGCCGCCCAGCAGCAGGGTCTGCTGGACCACCTGGCCAGCCAGATCCCCCTGGGTCGCGTCGGCGAGCCGGAGGAAGTCGCCAGGGTTGCCCTGTTCCTGGCCTCCAGCGATTCCAGCTTCGTCAACGGCGCCGAACTCTTCGCCGATGGTGGCCAGGCGCAGGTCTGAACGGCGTCTGGCGGCAAGGAAAAAGCGGACAGCGCCCTGAGCGCTGTCCGCTTTTTTTGCCGACCGAATGCGGGCGTCAGCCGCGCAGTCGCGTGTTGAGCACGGCGATGTGCTCCGGGCCGATGCCGCAGCAGCCGCCGATCAGGCTCGCGCCACGCGCCTGCCAGTCCTGGGCGAAGCTCAGGTAGCCGGGCGGATCCAGGTCCGGACGCAGGGGATCGAGGCCATCATTGGCGGTGGCCTCTTCCGGCTGGGGCGGGAAGGCGTTGGCATAGGCGCCAAAGGGAATCTCGATTCCCGCCGCGGCAAAGGTCGCCCGCGCGGTATCCAGCGCCGCGGCCATCACCTCGGGCTGGCTGCAATTGAACAGCAGCGCTCCGGCGCCCAGCTCCACCGCCAGCTGCGCGGCCGCGGCCACCGGCTCGCCGGATCTCAGCCGTGGGATCTCGTCGACGTCTTCGTCCTTCAGGGTGAAGGACAGCCACAGCGGCTTGCCATCCCCGGGCAGCCCGGCGGCGATGGCACGCACCTCGGCCAGGGAACTCTGGGTTTCCGCCAGCCAGAGATCGACATGGGGCGCCAGGCCGCGGATCAGCGGCTGCAGCACCTCGTCCACCCGCGCCGGCTCGAACAGATCGGGGCGATAGGAGCCGAACAGCGGCGGCAGCGAACCCGCCACCCGCACCGGCTGACCACTGGCCAACACCGCCTGCCGCGCCAGCTGACCTGCCCGCGCGGCCAGGGCCTCGCCTTCGGCGGCGAAGCGCTCCTCGCCGATATGGAAGGGCACCACCGCATAGCTGTTGCTGGTGATCACCTGGGCACCGGCCTCGATATAGGCCCGATGCACCGCCTCCACCTGCTCCGGCGCCTCGCTCAGGGCCAGGGCCGACCACTCCGGCTGACGAAAGGGCGCGCCACGGCGCTGCAGTTCGCGGCCCATGCCACCGTCGAGCAGAACTAGATTCATGTTGGCCATATAGCTATTTCACTTTTCCTTATAACCAAAACAGAGTTCAATATCGGTTCTCATATCTCTCTAATACCAGGCCCTCTTTCCCTTTGCAAAGGACGCCCCCATGAGAACCGCTCTGCTATCGGCCCTCGGCCTGACCCTGGCGCTGGTCGCCACCTCGGCCTCGGCCGGTACCACCCTGGACCGCATCAAGGCCAAGGGCGAGCTGGTCAATGTGCTCATGGAGAGCTATCCGCCCTTCTCCCAGCTCAATGCCCAGAATCAGCTGGAAGGCTTCGACGTGGACGTGGCCAAGGCGGTGGCCGACAAGCTCGGCGTCAAGCTGCGCCTGGAAACCCCTTCCTGGGACGTGATCGCCGCCGGTCGCTGGAGCGGTCGCTACGACGTCTGCATCTGCTCCATGACGCCGAGCCAGGCGCGCGCCCAGGTGTTCGATTTCCCGGTCAACTACTACGCCTCGCCAGCGGTGATCGTGGTCAACGCCGGTGACGACCGCATCCACGGTGCCAAGGACCTCTCCGGCAAGAAGGTCGGCGTCACCAGCGCCTCCTCCTACGAAAGCTATCTGAACAAGGACCTGACCATCGAAGGCCAGGAAGACCAGCCGCTGAGCTACCCCTTCGACCAGGTGCAGGTGGTGCCCTTCCCCGACGACAACGTCGCCTTCCAGGACCTGGGCCTGGGCGCCGGCAAACGCCTGGACGCGGTGCTGACCAACCTGGTGACCGCCCAGCCGCGCCTGGCCCAGGACAGCAAGTTCAAGCTGGCGGGCGCACCGCTCTATGCCGAGCCCAACGCCGTGGCCATCGAGAAGGGTGATGCGGAATTCGCCGCCAAGCTGCGCGAGATCATCGAGGGGCTGCGCCAGGACGGCACCCTGAAACGGATCTCCGACAAGTGGATCGGTGCCGACATCAGCCAATGAGTCAGTTACCGCCCCCGGTCGAATCGCGTCCGCTGCTGAGCTTTCGTACCCGTGTCTGGCTGACCTGGCTGGCGCTGCTGGCCGGGGGCGTGGTCTTCGTGCTCGGCTTCGACCTCAAGTTCGCCAGCGTTTGGCCGCGCCTGCCCAACCTGGTGGGCTGGCGCCTGGGTCCCAACGGCTTCCTCCAGGGCGCGGCCCTGACGCTGTTCCTCAGCCTCAGCTCCATCCTGGTGTCGGTGCTGCTGGGCTTCGCCGCGGCCCTGGGGCGGCTGTCGTCCAGCGCCCTGGCCTATGGCGTGGCGACCTTCTACGCCTCCTTCTTTCGCGGCACCCCGCTGCTGATCCAGATCCTGCTGATCTACCTGGGCCTGCCGCAGATCGGCGTGGTGCCCGGCGCCATCAGCGCCGGCATCCTCGCCCTGTCGCTGAACTATGGCGCCTACCTCAGCGAGATTTTCCGCGCCGGCCTGCTCGGCGTCCCCGCCGGTCAGCGCGAGGCGGCCCGGGCGCTGGGCCTGTCGCCGCGGGTGATCTTCTGGCGCGTCACCCTGCCCCAGGCCATGCGCAGCATCATCCCGCCCACCACCAGCCAGTTCATCTCCATGCTCAAGGACTCCTCCCTGGTCTCGGTAATGGGTGTCTGGGAGGTGATGTTCCTCGCCCAGTCCTATGGCCGCTCCAGCTATCGCTATCTGGAAATGCTGACCACCGCGGCGGTGCTCTACTGGCTGATGTCCCTGGCCATGGAATTCATGCAGTCGCGCCTGGAGCGGCACTACGGGAAGGCGTATCGGGGGCGTTAGCGAGGCTAGGCCGGGCCGAGGTAAACGACCGACGCCCGATCACTCCCCACTACCGAAGTAGCCGGAATGAAAGTGGATTGGCATGGTGCCGAGCTGACTCGCGCCACCGTCATCGATCGGCACTATAGGCACACGCAGAACGTTCGCCGCTTCGATCGCGACCTCAAGGCGTGGATCCGCAGTGAAATACCCAAGACCTTGGGCGATGTGATGGATGAACGGCAACGTCGGCAGCGCGCTCGATAGAATCTTTTCGCCTCTAATCAATCGCTGATCCTTGCCATTGGTAAGCAGAACCGGAGGTCACATGACTGATACGGACACTACTATCCAAAAGCTGGCCCGCTTTGAAACGGCGCGCTTTGGTCTGGAAGCGCTGATGGCCAACTGTTCGCGGTTGATCCAGGCAGAAGAGGCAAAACCAGAGCGGGATCAGGCCTGTATCGATCAATTGAAGGTCAGGCGTCGCGAATACCGCAGACTTCGTAACGATCTGGATTTCGACGATCGAAGGCAGATCGAGGACGCCATAGCCACCTATGGCCCCCAGGCAAAAGCCGCTCTTCGGCAGACAGAGAGATCGGATTCTGGTGCAAGCCGATTGACTGGGCGCCAACCGGGATGAATGCCGATCGTGTTTGATGACGTCAGCGTGGGAAAAGCGGCTCTTCAAAGGATCGCACCTGGTAAAGGAGGATTGATCCTTTGAAATCGCCGCTGAGGCAGCAGGATCCAGCGGCTTACTTGAGATCGGTCGTCAGCTCCGGCGTACCGAAGCTGACGAGCCTGGCATTGGAACGCTCGAAATAGCCCTGCCAGAAACGTTCGAGACTCTGCAGTACCTTGCCTGAACGATAGGCGCCCTTGGCATCGTCGCCGATCAGCCCCGCACCCATGACATAAACCCGGGCACCGTGCAGTTCGGCGAACAGCGCCTTCTTCTCTACCTTGGCCAGCTCGGCTGCGGGGTCGATTCCACGAATGCGGTTGGCTTGATAGAAGCTGCCGAAGTCGCTGTTTTCCAGCATGTCGGATACCAGCAGGATGACCTGATCCTCGCTGGGCTCCTGGCCTAGGTCTTCACCAATTTTCTTGAGGCTGGCGAAGATTTCACTGCGCGAAATCTCCTCGTTCGGCTTGCCGAAACTGTCGACGAATTGCTTGCCGAACGCCTTTTGAAAGAAGCCAGCCTGCTGTTGCAGACAGGTATCGAGCTTCTTGAGACTGGCGTTGCCAATATGGTTACGCACCTTGCCAACCAACGGCTTTTCCAGGATGCCGGCGAACTGCAACTTCATGTAGTTGTTCTGCAACAAAGCCGAAAATTGATAGAGCTTGATGCTGTCGCCTGGCTGCAGGTATCTCAGGGTGTGCTCCCAGGCACTGCTTTTCAGCGCCTGGGGCATATTGACCGTTTCATCGATGACCACCGTCAACGCTCGCCCCGACGCGGCTGGCTGTTCGCTGGCCAATTGCGCATAGCGGTAACAGCTCGGCAGGTCGTTACGTTCAGCCGCCATTGCCGCAGGCGCCAACAACAGGCCAGCGATTGCCAGGGTTACGGTCAGACGCATCTCAGGCACCCTCTTTCTTGGCGCGCTTTATCGCCATCTGCACTTTCTGCTTGCTCAGCAGCGCGGCGCTGTCGATACCCAGCTCTTCGCCGATGGCGGTCAGTTCTTCGGGGGAATAGACGGTGAGGTCACCCAGGTTGGCGATCAAGGCGTTCTGATCCAACGCAGCTGCGGGTACCGGTGCTGGTACCGGTGCTGGTGCTGGTGCTGGTGCTGGTGCTTCAACGGTCGCACTCGACGAGCGCTCAGGCGTTAAGGTTTCAGCACTGGCCGCCGCGTTGTTGAGCGCAGCCAGTTCACGCTGCAACGCCTGCTTTTTCTTGGCGGTATCGAGTGCCTCACGCATCTCTTCCAGCTCGCTGGCGGCGTCATGCGCTTTTTTCTGGCGCTGACTTTCGCTGTTCTGCCGCTCTTTCTCGTTGGCATAGAGCGCAAAGCTCCGGCGCGGCCCACGGTCAGCACTACCGCCTAGAGAATGCCGGTGCTCGATCCGCTCTTGCAGACTGCTGAGCTTGGCCTCGGCATCTCGGGCGACTCGATCACGCTGACTCTGCTGATAGGCCGCGAATTCGCTGGCACTGCTGAAGCCGGAGATATAGCCCGCTGCTTCCCGTGATTGGGTGCCGGCGAACGAACGGAAGACGCCGATCAGGATGCCGATGATCTGCACGCCGATGAAAATGACCGACAGGATGAAGAAGGTGAGTTTGTAGGCGAAGATCCGATCGCCAGCGACCTCACTGGCCGCACGCTGGTCAGCCGCCTGACCATCGGCAGTGGCTTCGCTGGGCAACTGGAAAGGCGAGGCGTCTGGGGTAAGCGCCGAATTGCTGGCCGACGCATAGGGTGAACCGTTTACCTGCTGGGTTTCCAATTCGTTGATGGTGGACGCCCGGATGAAATAGGCACCGATGGCCAGCGTCAGAATAAGCGCGGTGGCAATGACCGTGGTCCACCAGGTTGGGGAGACCGTGGCGTTATGCTTTACCCGGTTGATGATATGCAGGTACTTGGGCTCTCTATCATCGAGGCCGGTACGGTCCAGATCGACGCCGGCATCCGCCTGAAGATCCTTGGCATTGTTGTTGCGCCTGGCCTGACGATGCCATTCGCGGGCTTTGCGGATAAGGCCGTTGCGGTGAATCTCGGCGCCCATGAGGTGGGTAGCGGGAACCAGAATGGTACCGATCAGCAGGGAGATGACGATGGCCGAGAATTCCGCCTGATTGGCGGAGATGTTGTTGGCAATGAAAGGCGCCAGTACCAGGGCGAAGATGAACGCCTCGAGGATCACCAGAAAGATGCTGCCGATCCACAGGGGCAATCCCGTCGGTTTACGGCCGCGCTCTTCCACCTTGTTCAGGTAGTTGGCGCACTTGTCGTAAAAGGCTGCGTCCTTGTTCACACGCTCGTAATAGCGGTGATATTTCGCGCACAGTTCGCGTTCAGCCTTGTACCAGGCTGTCCCGCCCTCTTCGCGATCCTGCATGAGATCGCGTTTGGAGGCTTTGGCAATGAAGCCCACGACCGGAAAGCTGACGCCTAGATTGAGGAAGAAGTACTTGACCTCTTCCCACCAGCGGATGATTACCACGACCAGGACCAGCAGACTGATCAGTGGCCAGATCGCGTAGCGATAAGCCGCCAGCGCTGTCGTCAATGTCTCGAAAAGTTCCATGTTTCGTCCCCGGAATCAGCCGCGCACAGGCGCATAAGTCGCTATGTAAGGTTTGGTGCCATTGTCGTAGAACAGGTCGCCGTCGATACTTTTGTCGCCGGTCTTTTTAATCACTACATCAATACAACTTACCGGTGCCTGCTCGGGTTTTTCCAGGAAGACCCGGTAGAGAATGGCGTCTTCACCTTCATAGGTATTGGCGATGGCCGTGTAGGCATCGCTGGGTCCGCCTTTGTTTTTTTCATAATTCTGGGTGACGAAGACTTTCGGATCCTTCACCAGCGCTGCGTTATCACGCAGCACGGCAACCGGCGACAGGGTTACCAGATGGCCATTGACCAGACCCGCCCAGGCACGCCCGTTCATGCCTGGCAGGTATTCGCGCGTGGCGTGGTCAGACAGCGCAGCGCCTGTGGCGAAGCTTTTGACTTCGCCGCTGATGCGCGGGGCGTCCTGCTGACAGCTGCTCATGGGTACCTGGGCGTAGGCACTGGAGATCAGCGCGAATCCACCGCTTTTCGGACGCAGGGCCTGACCGAGCTTCCAGGCACCGCTATCAACCGGCTGACCGCCGAAGTCGATTTTTGCCAGGCTCTGTTTTGCCTGCCGAGGCGCCTCGGTATCAGCCGTCCTGGTCGCTTTCGAAGACGTCGTGGCAACAACCGGTTTTTTACCCTCGGGTTTGGCTACAGCTTCCGTGGCGGTGCCATGGGCCAGATACTTGGCATTGTTCTTTTCCGCGTTGATGCGCTTGACCAGCATCGCCTTGTCGTTCAACTCGACGATCTCGACGCGACGATTCTTGCCGCGCTCGAGCGGATCGCTGTTGTCGGCGATGGGGCGTGAGGCACCGGCGCCCTGGAAGTACATGCGATCTCGCGAAATGCCCTGCTCGACCAGAATGCTCGCCACCGCGCGCGCCCGCTGCTCCGACAATGCCTGATTGATGGCCGGTGTGCCGGTAGCGTCGGTATGGCCAACGATAAGAATGGGCGTGGCTTCCTTGCCCACATAGGCACTGGCCAACTTGCCGATCTTGCGGCGACCTTCGTCGTTGAGCTGGGCGCTCCCTATCGGGAACATGCCTTCATCGGCGATCTGGGCCACCAGACCCGCCTCTTGGGGCGCGGCCGAAGGCGTAGCAGCGGCGGTCTGCAACGTTTCCACCTGAAGCGGGATCTTCTCCTGCTCGGCGATCTGCTTGAGTCGCTCAAGACGATTCTTGTAGGCCAGGGCGGCGCCACAGCCAACCGAGGCGCCGACCACCGCCCCGGCGATCAGCGTTGCCCCATCGCCCTTGGCCAATGCAGCAGCGGCGACCCCGGTAGCGGCACCGAGAAAACCGCCGGCCAGGCAGTTGACGGTGCGACTTTGGCCGCTGGAAAAATTATCGACGGTGGCGCAGCCGGTAACGCCCAAGGAAATGGCTACGGCCAGCGCAGCGAGGCGTACTGGCCGGGAAGGAAGCAAAGAAGCCTGACTCACGTAAGTGACTCCTGGTTACTGGAGATAACGGATAACCAGGATGAAACGACCTATGATGTTTCATCCATGAAAACGGCGGGTGCTCTATCTAGCAGGATAGAAGCCTGGATTATATCCCGATATCAGGGATGGCAAGTGAAGCAGAAGTAGGCTCAATTGCAATGACAGCCAAACTTGGGTCAGTCTAATAATCTCACGGCAATATCATAACTAATGTTATTGCCGGCATAACTACTCCATCCAGGCTTCCCGCAGCCTGGCCAGCGCCTCGACGATCCGCGTCTCCGGCACCGCCGCGAAGCCCAGCACCAGTCCGGCGCGGGCGTCGGGCGGGGTCGGGCCCTCGGCCAGCCAGTAGCGCGACAGCGCATTGAGTTCCACCCCGACCGCGGCCGCCCGGGTCACCAGCTCGGCTTCGCGGGCCAGGTGGGTGACCGGCAGGCACAGATGCAGGCCGGCCACCGGGACGCCCGGCGGGGCGCAGCCGGCAACCGCTGGCCAGCCGGCCAGCAGGGCATCGCGGCGATTGCGCGCGGCCCGTCGCATGCGGCGGATGTGGCGCTGGAAGTGGCCCTGTTCGATGAAATCGGCCATGACCGTCTGGGTGGCGCTGTCGAGATGGCGGATGCCGGCCCGTTGCAGCTCCAGCAGCGCCGGCAGCAGCGCGGGCGGGGCCACCAGATAGCCCAGGCGCAGGCCGGGAAAGGCGATCTTGGAAAAGGTGCCGACATAGAGCACCCGACCGTGGCGATCCAAGGCGGCCAGGGGCGCCAGCGGCGCGCCCTGGTAGCGGTACTCGCCGTCGTAGTCGTCCTCGACGATCCAGCCGTCGGCCTGCCGCGCCCAGTCCAGCAGCGCCAGGCGGCGCGGCAGGGACAGTACCGCGCCGGTGGGATACTGGTGCGACGGGGTGACATAGACCAGCTGGCAGTCAGGCAGTCCTGCCAGCTGCTCCACCATCAGCCCGGCCCCATCCACCGCAACGCCCTGCAACCGCGCCCCGCCACTCTGCAAGGCCAGACCCGCGGCGCGATAGCCGGGATCCTCCATGGCCGCCCGGGCTCCGGGCGCCAGCAGCAACCGGGCGCAGAGTTCGATGGCCTGCTGGGCCCCGCTGGTGATGAGGATCTGCTCGGGTGCGCAGACCAGGCCCCGCGCCTGGCGCAGGTAGGCACAGAGCAGGCGGCGCAGCCGCGGTTCGCCGCCGGGTTCGCGATAGCCCAGCAGCGCCGGCTCCGGCTGGCGCCAGAAACGCTGTTGCAGCCGCGCCCAGGTGGCGAAGGGAAACAGATCCACCGCCGGCAGGCCGACCCGAAAGGCGCACGGTGCGCCGGGCGGCACACTGGCCGGGGGCACGGGTGTCGTCCTGGCCGTTGCTTCGGGAGCGGCCAGCGCCCGGGTGACGGGCGCGACATAGGTACCGTCACCCAGGCGACTGTCGAGAAAACCCTCGGCCAGGAGCTGCTCGTAGGCGGCGGTCACGGTATTGCGCGAGATCCCCAGCAACCGCGCCAGTTCACGACTGGCCGGCAGCCGTACCCCGGCGGCCAGCTCACCGGCCAGGATGCGCTCGCGCAGGCCCTGGTAGAGCTGGCGCGCCAGGCCCTGACCCGGCTCCAGCAACAGCCCCGACGGCTCGAATCCCAGCATGGATTGGCACCCTGAAAGTCATGGAAATTGGCTCTTACAGGGAGCCAAAGTCGACCTTAGCATGGCTGGACGTCGCTGGAGTTCCTGCCCATGTATCCCAATCCCGCCTTCTGTCTCGACGACCTGCCCAGGCTGCACCAGCACCTGCGCGATCACGCCCTGGCGCTGCTCATCAGCCAGACCGACGCCGGTCCGCTGGTCAGCCATCTGCCGCTCTGGCTGGCGCCCGACGAGGGTCCCTGTGGCACCCTCTACGGCCATCTGGCGCGCAGCAATCCCCAGGCCCAGGCGCTGGTCGAGGCAGGTCAGGTGCTGGCGGTGTTTCAGGGCCCCCAGGCCTACGTCAGCCCGGCCTTCTATCCCGGCAAGGCCGAACATGGCCGGGTGGTGCCGACCTGGAACTACCAGGCCGTGCACGCCCGCGGCAGCGTCGAGGTGTTCGATGACCCCGAGCGACTGCTACAGCTGCTGGAACGCCTCACCGACCAGCACGAAGCCGGGCGTGTCCGCCCCTGGCAGGTCGCGGATGCGCCCGCGGATTATGTCCAGGGCATGCTGCGCGCCATCCGCGGCCTGCGCCTGCCGCTGGACAGTCTCCAGGGCATCGCCAAGCTCAGCCAGAATCGCAACGCCGCCGATCGCGAAGGCGTCCGCCAGGGACTGGCCGCCAGCCTGGTACCCGGCGACCAGGCGCTGGCCGTCCTGATCCCCTCTCTCGCCTGACCCTGGAGCCACCCATGACCATCCGCCCCCTGAGCGAAGCCGATCACGCCGTCTGGCACGCGTTGTGGCAGGCCTACCTGGCCTTCTACGAGACCCGGCTGCCGGAAACCACCTATGCCCGCACCTGGCAACGGCTGCTTGACCCCGCCCAGCCCCTGCACGGCGCCCTGGCCTGGGACGGCGAGCGCCCCCTGGGCCTGGTGCACTTCATCTATCACCCGTCCTGCTGGACCGAAACCGACTACTGCTACCTGCAGGATCTCTATGTCGCCGAGGATTACCGCGGCGGCGGCCTGGGCCGCGCCCTGATCGAGCACGTCTATGCCCGCGCCGCAGCGGACGGCTGCGACCGGGTGCACTGGCTGACCCAGGAGACCAACTACCCGGGGCGTCAGCTCTATGATCGCATCGCCACCCGCTCCGGTTTCATCCAGTACCGCCACCTGCTGGGAGACAGACCATGACCCCTCTCGACTGGACCCCGGCCCTTCCGCCCCAGCCCCGCTTGCTGCAGGGTCGCCATGTACGCCTGGAACCCCTGAACCCTCAGCGCCACGGCGACGATCTCTGGGAGGCCCTGCACGACCAGGACCCGGCCCTGTGGGACTATCTGCCCTATGGCCCCTTCACCGAGCGGGCGGTCTTCGACAGCTGGCTGGCGGGCCTGGCCCAGGGGCGCGATCCCTTGTTCTACGTTGTGGTGGATCCCCACCATGGCCGCGCCCTGGGACAACTCAGCCTGATGAGCATCGTCCCCGAACACGGCAGCATCGAGATCGGCCATGTCGCCTTTGGCGGGCGCCTGCAGCGAACGCCCCTGGCCACCGAAGCCTTCTATCTGCTGATGCAGGAAGCCTTCGCCCTCGGCTATCGGCGCCTGGAGTGGAAGTGCGACGATGCCAATGCCCGCTCGAAACGCGCGGCCGAACGGCTGGGCATGCGCCATGAGGGGCTGTTCCGGCAGCACCGGGTGGTCAAGGGCCGCAACCGCGATACCGCCTGGTTCAGCCTGCTGGATCACGAATGGCCAACGGTGGACGCCGGCTTCCGGCACTGGCTGGCGGCGGAGAATTTCGACGCCGAAGGGCGCCAGCTCAGCGCCCTTGCTGTAAGCGCCGGACGGACCGGCTGACCCGTCACTCGCCGCGGATATAACCCTCCAGATGGCGAATCAGCTCCGCCTGCTGGACGGTGGTAGCCTTGACCAGATCGCCGATGGACAGCAGCCCGATCAGCTTGCCGTTGCCCATCACCGGCAGGTGGCGCAGGTGGTGGTCGGTCATCATCTGCATGCAGTCGCCCACGGTCTGCTGCGGCAGCACGATGATGACCGCCTCGGTCATGATCTCGCTGACCGGGGTCGCATAGGAGGAACGTCCCTGCAGGGCCACCTTGCGCGCATAGTCGCGCTCGCTGACGATGCCCACCAGCTCGCCGTCGCGCATCACCGGCAGCGCCCCGACGTTCTTTTCCGCCATCAGCCGCAGGGCGTCGAGCACCCAGGCGTCGGGGGCGATGGTGTAGACGTCCTGCTGGGTCTTCAGGGCGAGCAACTGGGCGACGGTTTTCATTGTGGTTCTCCTGAGGTGAGGCGAGCGTGACCGGAAACGCCTGGCAGGGCCGGTCAGCCGATTACATCAGGCCACCTGAACGCCCTTGTCGCCCGAACGACGTCGATCCCGCCACAGGCGCCATGCCAGGGCCAACAGGAAACCGGCCGTCAGCAACACCACCAGGGTGGGCGCCGGCGCGCTGTCCCAGACCAGGCTCAGCAGCACCCCGCCCAGGGCCGCCGTCACGGCCAGCGCCGTGGCCACCAGCAGCATCCAGCCAAAGGAGCGGGTCAGCAGGAAGGCGGTGGCGCCGGGGGCGATCAACAGCGCCACCACTGGCACCATGCCCACCGCCTGCAGGGCGCCGACCACGGTCAGGGCGATCAGGCCGAGCAGGCCGTAGTGCAGCAGCCCTACCCGCAGGCCCAGGGCCCGTGCCTGGGCCGCATCGAAGGCCAGCACCAGCAGGTCGCGCCAGCGACAGGCCAGCCCCAGCACCACCAGGGCGGCGATCACCGCCATCTGCCAGAAGGCCTCCGGGGTCACTCCCAGCAGATCGCCGAGCAGGATGTGGTCCAGGTGCAGCTCGGTGGGCAGCCGGGCGTGCAGCACCAGGCCCAGGCCGAACATGCCGGAGAAGACCACGCCCATGAGGGTGTCCTGCTTTACCCGGCTGTGGCGCTTGAGATAGCCGGTGGCCAGGGCGCAACCCAGTCCCGCGACAAAGGCGCCCGCCACCAGCGGCGCGCCCAGCGCCGACGCCAGCACCAGGCCGGGAAACACCGCGTGGGCAATGGCATCGCCCAGCAACGCCCAGCCCTTGAGCACCAGAAAGCAGGACAGCAGTGCCGCGGGCACCGCTACCAGCACGGCCATCAGCAGTGCCTGGCGCATGAAGTCGACTTCCAGGGTCAGCCACAGCCAGTCCATCAGCCCGCCTCCGCCGTCTGCCGCGCCCGCCGGCGGTTGGCCAGCAGGCCGTGACGCGGCGCCAGGACGAAGGCCAGCAGGAAGATCAGGGTCTGCAAGACCACCACGCAGCCACCGGTGGCGCCGTCGAGGAAGTAGCTTAAATAGGTGCCCAGCAGCCCGCTGCCGACGCCGATGGCGACGCTGATCAGCACCACCCGGGAGAAGCGGTCGCTGAGCAGATAGGCCGTCGCCCCCGGCGTCACCACCAGGGCGATGACCAGGAAGGCGCCCACCGTCTGCATCGCCGCCACGGTGCTCAGTGCCAGCAGGGTGAAGAACAGCAGTCGGTATGCCGTGGGATTGAGGCCGCAGGCACGCGCCTGGCCCTCGTCGAAGAACACCAGCAGCAGATCGCGCCACTTGAGCAGCAAAACCAGCAGGGAGAGGGTGGCGATGATCAGCAGCTGGCGACTGGCCTCGGGGGTGATGGCCAGGATGTTGCCGAAGACGATGGTCTGGATGTCCACCGCGACCGGCGCCAGCGAGACCAGGAACAACCCGCCGCCAAAGAAGGCGCTGAAGATCAGCCCGATGATGACGTCTTCCTTGAGCCGGGTGTATTGCCGCAGGCCGAGCATGGCCCCGGCCGCCGCGCCACCGGCGAGAAAGGCGCCGAGGGCCAGCGGCAGGCCGAGCAGATAGGCGCCGGCCACGCCGGGCACCACGGCATGGGACAGGGCATCGCCGATCAGCGACCAGCCCTTGAGCATCAGGTAGGCGGAAAGGAAGGCACACAGCCCGCCCACCAGCGCCGCCGCGCCCAGGGCGTTTCTCATGTAGCCGTAGGCCAGGGGTTCCAGCAGCCCGTCCATCAGGCACGCTCCCGGCGCCGCGGCGCCGCCTGGCCCGCCTCGAACAGGCGCAGCGCGCCGCCAAAGGTGCGTTCCAGATTCTCCCGGGTAAAGACCTCGGCCGTCGGTCCCTGGGCCAGCACGGTGCGATCGAGCAATACGGTGCGATCGCAGAAGCGCTCGATGCTGGCCAGGTCATGGGTCGACACCAGCATCGAGCGACCCTCGGCGCGCAGGGCCTGGAGCAATTCGATGATGGCGCGCTCGGAGGTGGCGTCCACCCCCGTGAAGGGTTCGTCCAGCAGGATCACCCGGCTGTCCTGGGCCAGGGCGCGCGCGAGGAAGACCCGCTTCTTCTGGCCGCCGGAGAGTTCGCCGATCTGCCGCTTGCGCAACTCGGTCAGCCCCACCCGCGCCAGGGCGGCATCCACCGCCTGATGATCGGCGGCGCGGGCCAGGCGCAGGAAATTCATGCGGCCATAGCGACCCATGAGCACCACGTCTTCCACCCGCACCGGAAAGTCCCAGTCCACGTCTTCGCTCTGGGGGACGTAGGCGACGAGGTTTCGCTTGAGCGCCTGGGCCACCGGCAGGTCATCGACCCGTACCTGGCCAGTGCGCAGGGGCACGAAACCCATGATCGCCTTGAACAGCGTCGACTTGCCGCTGCCATTGACGCCCACCAGGGCGGTGATGGAGCCGCCGGGTACCACCAGACTGGCGTCGCGCAGGGCGGTGTGGCCATTGCGATAGGTCACGCCGACCCCGTCGAGGGCGATCATGGCGCCAGCCCCTTGACCAGGGTTTCGGTGGTGACCCGCAGCAGGTCGAGATAGGTGGGCACCGGTCCCTCGGCGGCGCTCAGGGAATCCACATAGAGCACCCCACCGTAGCGGGCGCCGCTCTCCCGTGCCACCTGCTCGGCCGGGGCGGCGGAAACCGTGCTTTCGCTGAACACCGCCGGAATCCGCTCGGCGCGTACCGTCTCGATCACCCGGCGGACCTGCTGCGGCGTGCCCTGGGCATCGGCGTTGATCGGCCAGAGATAGAGCTCCCTGAGCCCCAGGTCGCGCGCCAGGTAGCTGAAGGCGCCCTCACTGGACACCAGCCAGCGTCGCTGTTCGGGAATCGCCTGCAGCTGCTGGCGCAGGGGTTCGAGGGTGGCGGTGATGCGCGTCTTGTAGGCCTCGGCGTTGCGCCGGTAGGTGTCGGCCTGGCCCGGGTCATGCGCCACCAGGGCATCGCGGATGTTGTCGACGTAGATCAGCGCTGCCCGGGGCGACATCCAGGCATGGGGATTGGGCTTGCCGGCATAGGGGCCCTGGGCGATGGCGATGGGCTCGACGCCCCGCGAGACCACCGCGCTGGGCACGTCCTTCATGCGGCTGAAGAAGCGCTCGAACCAGAGCTCCAGATTCAGGCCGTTCCACAGCACCAGCTGGGCATCGCGTGTCTTGAGCAGATCGCCCGGGGTGGGCTGGTAGTTGTGGATCTCGGCGCCGGGCTTGGTGATGGATTCCACCCGTGCGGCATCACCCGCCACATTGCGCGCCATGTCGGCGATCACCGTGAAGGTGGTGACTACCTTGAACGGCTCCGCGGCCTGGGCGGCGTTGCCCAGCAGCACTCCCAGCAGACCCGCCAGGGTCCAGCGTCTCGTCTTCTCCAGCATCCGGCCCGCCTCTCGGTGGTTATAGCCTTGGCTAAATTAGATAGCACAACCTATCAGAGGTGCAGGGAGACTTTGTAACCTGGGATGAGAAGGGTCCAGGACAGAGACGAACAGGACAAGGCACCTCGCTCAGCACATAGCGAAGGCGCCTATGAGGGCGGTAGAGGCGAGTGGCCCCTACCTGATCGGCAGGGATCAGTGCGCGGCGTGGACCGTCATGCCGCGAGAGCGCTCGGGCTGGGTCTCCAGTGGGCGACGTTCGGCGTGCCCGTCGAGCAGCTTGTCCAGCAGACCACGCAGGGCGCGTTTCTTGAGATCTTTCAGCATCGCGAATCCTCCCGGGATCGTTATAGCCTTGGCTATATTAAATAGCAGACCCTATCGAGAGGTGTTAGTGCTTTTTCTCAATCAGATAAATAGAGGCTCCCTAAACAGCAGGCGCTAGCGCGCTCGGGCGGGCCACAGGCGACGCCTGGTCGCCTTCTGCCACACGCGCATTCAGGCGGCGCCGGGCTTCCTGCGGCGCCAGGCCGGTCCAGCGCCGGAAGGCCCGACGGAAGTTGCGCAGATCGCCGAAGCCGGTCTGAAAGGCCACCTCGGCCAGGGTCAGGTCAGCCCGACCGAGCAGCGTCAGGGCCCGCTCGCGACGCGCTTCGTCAACCAGGGCCTGGTAGCGGGTACCCGCTGCCTCGAGTCGACGCCTTAGCGTACGCTCGCTGAGATTGAGCGGCGCGGCCAGTTGCGCCAGGGTCGGCGGCGCATCCAGCCGCTTGCGGATCTCGCGCTGCAAGCCCTCGACCAGATCCGTTCGTAGCGGATCGTGGCCGGCAGCTGCGCCCAGCAATTCGATCACCTCGGCGGCCACCGCATCGTCGCGGGTGGCGAGGGGCAGGCCCAGCCAGGCGGAGTCGAATTCAATGGCGGTCGTTGGTGCGGCAAAGCGCACCGGGCACTCGAACAAAGCCGGATAGCGCTCGCCATGCGGTGGAGTGGGATAGTCCAGGCTCAGCGCCCGCGGCGGCAGTCGGGTCCCGGCCAGATGCCGGGCGACGCTCAGCACGCTGGCCAGCCCCTCCTCCATGTAGAAGGCGGTCACCGCCGGCTCGTGGAAGCGTGGTGTCAGCACCAGTCGCACCGCCGAGCGCTCTTGCTCCAAGGCATAGTCGAGCATGGCACCGGCCTGCTGCTGATAGTGCAACCCCAGCTCCAGGGCCGCACCCAGCGTGGCGCAAGCCTGCATGCCGAGCCCGACCAGGCCGAGCGAGACGCTGGTCTGCCGGGCGCCCACGGCCAGGCCCAGGCCCTCGTCGCCCAGCTGCGCCAGGCAGCGCCTGACCAGCAGATAGCCCTGCCGGTGCGACAGTCGAAAGCCTGGTCGCTGCACATCGGCCGCCGTGAACCCCAGGCCGCGGCAAAGTCGCTCGACATCGCCCTGGCGTTCGGCCGCCACCCGCAGCAGCAGCCGCGACACCTGCGGCGGCGCCGAGGCACGGGAAAAGCGCGGATCGACGGGGTCTGGCATGACGACGCTCCACGGACGAGAACCTGCCTGGACGTTAACCCAGTGGCGACCAGGCGGACATCCCCTGGTAACGGCTGTCCGTTTCGGCCCCCCTCGCTGGCCACCGCCACCCTGCCGAGTCCCCTCGACCCGCCGCTAAGGTTGCCTCGACACCCATCCGTGGAGACCCGCATGAACGACAACCTTCCCTACCAGGATTGCGGCGAGCGCATCTGCATCGTCGGCGGCGGCCCCGGCGGCCTGTGCATGGCCCGTGCCCTCAAGCGCCGCGGCCTGGACTACGAGCAGTTCGAGCGCCACAGCGACTTCGGCGGCGTCTGGGACCTGGATAATCCCGGCACCCCCATGTACGAATCCGCCCACTTCATCTCGTCGCGGGACCTCTCGGGCTTTCTCGACTATCCGATGCCCGCCACCTTTCCCGACTATCCGGGCAATCGCCAGATCCTCGACTACCTGCGCGCCTTCGCCCGCACCTTCGGGCTCTACGCCCAGGCCCGCTTCAACACCGCCGTCGTACGGGTCGACCAGGATGCGGACGGCCGCTGGATCGTCACCCTCGACAGCGGTGAACGCCGCCGCTATCGGGCGCTGATCTGCGCCACCGGCTGCAACTGGGACCCCAACCTGCCGGAGATCCCGGGGCACTTCAGCGGCGAGATCCGCCATGCGGTCAGCTACCGGCGTGCGTCGGAGTTCCAGGGCAAGCGGGTACTGATCGTCGGCGCCGGCAACTCCGGGGCCGACATCGCCTGTGACGCCGCGGCCAACGCCGAGCGCGCCTTCATCAGCCTGAGGCGCGGCTATCACTTCATCCCCAAGCACCTCTTTGGCGTGCCGGCGGACGTCTTCGGCGAACGCGGTCCGCGCCTGCCGCTGTGGCTGGAGCGCCCATTGTTCCAAGGGCTGCTGCGCCTGCTGCAGGGCGACCTGACCCGCTTCGGACTGCCCAGGCCGGACCATCGCCTGTTCGAGAGCCATCTGCTGCTCAACAGCCAGCTGTTGCACCATCTGCAGCACGGCAACATCCAGGCGCGTCCGGACATCGCCCACTTCGAGGGCGACCAGGTGGTGTTTCGCGATGGCAGCCGGGAGAGTCTCGACCTGGTGCTCTATGCCACCGGCTATCGCTGGAGTTGCCGCTACGCCGCCGACTACTTCACCTGGCAGCACGGCCGGCCGCAGCTCTACCTGTCCATCTTCAGTCGCGAGCACCGCAACCTGTTCGGCATCGGCTACCTGGAAACCAATTCCAGTGCCTACAAGCTGTTCGATCAGGAAGCCCACCTGATCGCCTGCCACCTGGCCGACCAGCTGCAACGGCCGCACCAGGCGCGCGAGTTCCAGGCGCTGATCCAGCAGGACGATCCAGACCTCTCCGGCGGCATCCGCTTCGTCGACTCGCCGCGCCACGCCGTCTACCTGGAGGTGCACGCCCTGCAGACCTACCTGCGCCAGCTGCGCCGCCGGCTGGGCTGGAGCGACCTGACCCCGGGCTATTTCGATCCCCTGCGCCAGGCGCCCGAGCCGCTTCCGGCCAGCCTGGCCACCCCGTCCTGAGCGAGCCTGCCCATGAGCGACGTCATCCTGATCACCGGTGCCGCTGGCGGCATTGGTCAATGCCTGGCGCGGCAACTCAGCCGCCGGCCCGTCCAGTTGGTCCTGGTGGACCGCGACGCCAGGGGCCTGGCCGCCCTGCGCGCCGAACTGGGCGAAGCCACCCTGACCTACGCCGCCGATCTCTGCGACGAAGACCAGCTCGCCGCCCTGATCGACTTTGTCCAGCAGCGCTGCGGTCGCCTCGACGCCCTGGTCAACAACGCCGCCATCGTTCGCGTCGGCCCCCTGACCGAACGCAGTCCGGCCAGCATTCGCCAGGAGCTCGACATCAACCTGCTGGCGCCCCTGCTGCTCGCGCGCCTGGCCATCCCCCTGCTCAGGCGCTCGACCAATGCCCGGCTGGTCACCACCGTGTCCCTGGCGGGCATCTTTCCCACCCCGGAGAGCCCCGTCTATTGCGCCAGCAAGTTCGGCCTGCGCGGCGCCATGCTCGCCCTGGCCCAGGATCTCGCGCCCCAGGGCATCCGCGTCTGCTGTGTCCTGCCGTCGGCCACCGACACCCCGATGCTGCGCCACGAAGCCATCGCCGGCGGCAATGCCCTGCAATTCATGGATCCGCCCCAGTCGCCCGAGACGGTGGCGCGGCTGCTGGTCCGGGTGCTGGATCGACCGCGGCTGGAAAGCGCCCCGCGCGCCGGCGAACTCTGGCTGAGCCGGCTGGCGATGCTGGTCCCCGACCTGCTGCCGCGCGTCTTGCCGTTCTTTCAGCGTCGCGGCGAACGCGGTCTGCGCCGCTATCTCAGCGACCTGGAGCAGCGCGGCCTGGCCGAGCGCCACGAGGGCGCCTGGCGCCTGCGCCCGGACGACCGGCCCGACTAGCCCGCCGGCGGAAACAAAAAAAGGGGCCCGAGGGCCCCAAGGGAAATCGAAGTGATCTCAGCCTTCGATTTCGATCAACACCTCGCCCGGATTGACCCGGTCGCCCTTGGCCACCCGTACCGCGGTGACGGTGCCGGCGATGGGGGACTGGATCTCGGTTTCCATCTTCATGGCTTCGGTGACCAGCACGCCCTGCCCGGCCTTGACCTGATCACCCTCCTTGACCAGCACCTCGACGATGTTGCCCGGCATGGTGGTGCTGACGTCGCCCGGACGCTCCGCCTGACGGCGTCGTTGGCCGCCCTCGGCGACGAACTCACCGCTGGCTTCGAACACCACCTCTTCCGGCACCCCGTCGATGGACAGGTAGAAGTGCCGCTTGCCCTCGCTCTTGAGGCCGATACCGGTGATGTCCACCTGATAGGTCTCGCCATGCACGTCGACGCTGAACGCGGTCGGCACGCCCTGGCCACCCACCGCGGCCACGCCATCGGCCGACGGCATGGGCAGCAGGGCTTCCGGCACCAGGGTCCCGGCGGCGCGCTCCTCGAGGAACTTGCGCCCGATGTCGGGGAACATGGCGAAGGTCATCACGTCCTCTTCGCTCTTGGCCAGGTCGCCGATCTCGGCACGCAGTCGCGCCAGCTCGGGGCTGAGCAGATCGGCCGGACGCACCTCGATCACCTCTTCCTGGCCAATGGCCTGCTTGCGCAGCTGCTCGCAGATGGCGCCCGGTGCCTTGCCGTAGCGGCCCTGCAGATAGAGCTTCACCTCGTTGGTGATGGTCTTGTAGCGCTCGCCGGCCAGCACGTTGAAGAAGGCCTGGGTGCCGACGATCTGCGAGGTCGGGGTCACCAGGGGCGGGTAGCCCAGGTCCTTGCGTACCCGCGGGATCTCTTCCAGCACCTCGTTCATGCGATTGAGGGCGCCCTGCTCGCGCAACTGGTTGGCCAGGTTGGAGATCATGCCGCCCGGTACCTGGTTGACCTGTACCCGGGTGTCGACCCCGGTGAATTCACTCTCGAACTGGTGGTACTTCTTGCGCACCGCATGGAAGTACAGGCCGATCTCCTGCAGCAGTTCCAGGTTCAGGCCGGTGTCGTAGGGCGTGTCGCGCAGGGCCGCGACCATGGACTCGGTCCCCGGGTGGCTGGTGCCCCAGGCCAGGCTGGAGATCGCCGTGTCGATGCGATCGGCGCCGTTTTCCACCGCCTTGAGCTGGCACATGGCGGCCACCCCGGCGGTGTCGTGGGAGTGCACCACCACGTCCAGGCTCAGGGCCGCCTTGAGCGCCTTGACCAGTTCGCCGGTGGCATAGGGCGTCAGCAGACCGGCCATGTCCTTGATGGCGATGGAGTCCACGCCCAGGTCGGCCATGCGCCGCGCCTGCTCGACGAAGGCCGCCACCGTGTGCACCGGGCTGGTGGTGTAGCAGAGGGTGCCCTGGGCATGCTTGCCGCTGGCCTTGACCGCGCGGATGGCGGTTTCCAGGTTACGCACATCGTTCATGGCATCGAAGATGCGGAAGACGTCGGTGCCATTGGCCGCGGCGCGCTCGACGAAGGCCTCGACCACGTCATCGCTGTAGTGCCGGTAGCCGAGCAGGTTCTGGCCGCGCAGCAGCATCTGGAGCCGGGTGTTGGGCAGGGCCTGGCGCAACTGGCGCAGGCGCTCCCAGGGATCTTCCTTGAGGAAGCGCACGCAGGCGTCGAAGGTGGCGCCGCCCCAGACTTCCAGCGACCAGTAGCCGACCTGGTCGAGCTTGGCGCAGATCGGCAGCATGTCTTCGGTGCGCATGCGGGTCGCCAGCAGCGATTGGTGGGCGTCGCGCAGGATGGTGTCGGTGATCTGGATGCTTTTCATTGTTCTGTCGTCCTTACAGACCGGCGTGGGCGGCGATGGCGGCGGCGATGGCGATGGCCAGGTGCGTCGGGTTGCGCTTGATCGAGTACTGGGTCAGCTCCGGATGGCTTTCCACGAAGCTGGTGTTGAAGCGCCCGCTGCGAAATTCCGGATCGCGCAGGATGGCCTGGTAATAGGGCGCGGTGGTCTTCACCCCCTGCACGCGCATGTCGTCCAGCGCGCGCAGGCCGCGATCCATGGCCTCTTCCCAGGTCAGCGCCCAGACGATCAGCTTGAGGCACATGGAGTCGTAGTACGGCGGGATCACGTAGCCGGTGTAGATGGCCGTGTCGGTGCGCACCCCCGGTCCCCCCGGCGCGTAGTAGCGGGTGATCTTGCCGAAGCTCGGCAGGAAGTTGTTCTTCGGGTCCTCGGCATTGATGCGGAACTGCAGGGCGAAACCGCGGTGCAGGACGTCTTCCTGGGCGAAGGACAGCGGCAGCCCCGAGGCGATGCGGATCTGCTCGCGAACGATGTCGATGCCGGTGATTTCCTCGGTGATGGTGTGCTCCACCTGCACCCGGGTGTTCATCTCCATGAAATACACCTCGCCCTCGGCGAGCAGGAATTCCACGGTACCGGCGTTCTCGTAACCCACCGCCTTGGCCGCGCGTACCGCCAGGTCGCCGATATAGGCGCGCTGCTCGGGGGTCAGCTGAGGGCTGGGCGCGATCTCGATCAGCTTCTGGTTGCGCCGCTGGATGGAGCAGTCACGCTCGAACAGGTGCACGGTATTGCCGTGGCTATCGGCGAGGATCTGCGCCTCGATGTGCTTGGGATTGACGATGCACTTCTCGAGAAACACCTCGGCCGAGCCAAAGGCCTTGGTCGCCTCGGAGATCACCCGCGGATAGGCCTGCTCCAGTTCCTCGCGGGAGTTGCAGCGGCGGATACCGCGACCGCCGCCGCCGGAGGTAGCCTTGAGCATCACCGGGTAACCGATACGATCGCCTTCGCGCAGGGCCTCGGCGATGTCCGCCACGTTGCCCTCGGTGCCAGGGGTGCAGGGCACGCCGGCGGCGATCATGCTGCGCCGCGCCTCGGTCTTGTCGCCCATGCGGCGGATGACCTCGGCGGACGGTCCGATGAAGCGAATGCCGCGCTGGGCGCAGATTTCCGCCAGTTCGGCATTCTCGGAAAGGAAGCCGTAACCGGGATGCAAGGCATCGCAGCCGGTTTCCACGGCAAGGTTCACCAGCTTGCGCGGATTGAGATAACCCTCCAGCGGATCGCTGCCGATCCCATGGGCTTCGTCGGCACGTTTCACGTGGAGCGCTTGGCGATCGGCGTCGGAGTAGACCGCCACCGAGCGAATGCCCATCTCGGCACAGGCACGCACGATGCGCACGGCGATCTCGCCCCGATTGGCGATAAGTATCTTCTTGATCACACCTGGCTCCTTGTCTGCTGCAGCGTGCAGCCGCTTGTTATTGCCGGTGACCTGAAGCTACGCCAGGGCTTCTCTTATGGAAAATAAATAATTGTTGGATACTCCATAAGTCATTCCTTATGGATCTCGCCGATGCCTATGCGCAAGCCATTGATGCGACTCACCTTTCGCCAGTTGCAGGTGTTCGAGGCCGTCTGCGAGGCTCGCTCCTACAGCCGGGCGGCCGACATCATGGCGCTGACCCAGCCGGCGGTGAGCCTGCAGGTGCGTCAGCTCGAAGAGGTGGTGGGCGCACCGCTGTTCAACTACCTCAATCGCACCCTCTACCTCACCGAGGCGGGCGAGGCCCTGCGCCAGACCGGTCGCGATCTCTTCGCCCGGCTGGGCAGCCTGGACATGCAGCTGTCGAATCTGCGCGGCGCCCTGCACGGCCAGCTGCGCCTGGGAGTGGAAAGCAGTGCCCAGTACCTGGCGCCGCACCTGTTCAGCCAGTTCCGCAGCAGCCATCCCCAGGTCGACCTGGCGCTGACCGTGGGCAACCATGCCCGGGTGTTGCGTCGATTGACGGAGAATCGCGAAGACGTGGCACTGATGTCCGGGGTGCCGAGCAACGCGGACCTGGATTTCCTGCCACTGCTGGACAATGCCATCGTCGCCGTGGCGCGTCCCGGCCATGCCCTGGCCGAACGCAACGGCCTCAGCCTGCGCGACCTGACGGCCTATCCGCTGCTGGTGCGCGAGATCGGCTCCGGCACGCGCCAGGCCTGCGAGGACTATCTCAAGCAGAAGCGCGCGCACTTCGCCGAACAGCTGGAGATCGGTGCCTTCGAAGCGCAACGCGAGGCGGTCCGCGCCGGACTCGGGCTGGCGCTGCTGCCGCGCCAGGCCATTCGCAGCGATCTCGCCGCCGGCAGCCTGGTCGAGCTGGACGTCGCCGAGCTGCCGTTGCGCCGGTCCTGGTGCGTGGTCCAGGTACGCGGCAAGCCGCTGTCGCCAGTGGCCCAGGCCTTCGTCGACTATCTGCGCGGCCAGCGCAGCCTGATCAATGCGTTAGGTATTGCCCTGGAGCCTGCTGCCGGCGCTGGGCCTGGCGTTCGTCCAGCAGCTGATTGAGAAACAGCAGTTCATCGAGTTCCACGGCAAGCCGCTGTTCTTCGGCTCGGGCCTCGATGGCACGGCGGAATTTCATCCGCCGTTGATCCTGTAGCTTTCTGCGAGTCTTGCTGTCGAGACGAACGCTGGATTGCTGGATGAGAGCGGTCATGCCAATTCCTCCGGGCTGGGATCGGAATGGGCAGCTTCACCCCATCAGGTGACGGTTTGGCGACAGCGAGACGACTATTGGGTGTCGCTGTGCTTGGTCGACTTCGACGACAGCCGCAGACTGCGCAGGCTGCGCTTCACGCTCTTGAGATGCTCGACCAGCGCCGGACCACGGGACATGGCCACGCCCATGGCCAGCACATCGATCACCACCAGGTGGGCGATGCGCGAAGTCAGGGGCACATAGATGTCGGTGTCTTCATGCACGTCGATGGCGATGTTGACCGTGGACAGGTCGGCCAGCGGCGTCTGTCCCGGGCAGATGGTGATCAGCGCGGCGCCGTTGTCGCGCACCAGATTGGCGGTGATCAGCAGGTCCTTGGAACGCCCCGACTGGGAGATGCAGATGGCGGCGTCGGACGGCGTCAGGGTCGCCGCCGACATGGCCTGCATGTGCGGATCGGAATAGGCGGTGGCGCTGAGCTGCAGGCGAAAGAACTTGTGCTGGGCGTCGTTGGCCACCGAACCCGAGGCGCCGAAGCCGTAGAACATCACCCGCTGGGCCTTGGCGATCGCCTCGATGGCCGTTTCCAGCGCCCGCATGTCCAGGCGCTCGCGCACGTCCATGAGGGTGTGCAGGGTGGTGTCGAAGATCTTCAGGCTGAAGTCTTCCACCGCGTCGTTCTCGTGGATGGCGAACTGGCCGAAACTGGCCCCCGCCGCCAGGCTCTGCGCCAGGCGCAGCTTGAGATCCTGGAAGCCATCGCAACCGATGGCCCGGCAGAAACGCACGATGGTGGGCTCGCTCACGCCAACGTTGTGGGCGAGATCGGCCATGGAGCTGTGCATGACGGCAGCCGGATCCACCATGACCTGCTCGGCGACCTTGAGCTCCGACTTGCGCAGCAGGTGGCGGGATTGAGCAATGTGTTGCATGAGGTTCACAGGCGTATCTCGTCTAGCGGGCGGATGTAGTGCGTCGCACTTATACTACATAACGGTCGCCAAGGCTCTTGGTCATTACGATTCAGCAGGGTCTTTTTCGCCCTCCCGCCAGCACCAGGTAGTCGCCCGGACAGGCAACTACCTGAGCCCTAGCAGCTTTCGAACCGCTCTGCGCAAGGCCTTGCGCAGATTCCCGAGCAGTGGCGCACAGTAGTCCGGCCCATGTCTTGTAGTCCTTTTACAAGTCACTGATCAGAAAGGACTTTTCGGTTATGGCACGGCCCTTGTTAAGACCTGGTACCCGGGCCATGAAGCCCTATCACCAGGCAAGGAGAGCACCATGCCAACCCCCGCGTATCTGTCCCTCGAAGGCACCAAGCAAGGCCTGATCACCGCCGGCACCTTTACCGAAGACTCGGTCGGCAACATCTTCCAGGAAGGCCACGAAGACCAGATCCTGGTCCAGGCCTTCAATCACCAGGTGATCATTCCCCGCGATCCCCAGTCGGGTCAGCCCACCGGCCAGCGCGTGCACAAGCCGCTGATGATCACCAAGGTCTTCGACAAGGCCTCGCCGCTGATCTTCAACGCCCTCACCTCCGGCGAACGCCTCGGCAAGTGCCGCCTGGAGTGGTACCGCACCTCGGCCACCGGCACCCAGGAGCACTACTTCACCATCGAGCTGGAGGACGCCATCATCGTCGATGTCCAGTCGCGCATGCCCAACTGCCAGGACCCGAGCATGGCGCACTTCACCCACCTGGAAGACGTCTACTTCACCTACCGCAAGATCGTCTGGACCCACGAGGTCTCCGGCACCTCCGGTTCCGATGACTGGCGCTCGCCGATCGCCGCCTGACGCGCCGCTCCCAAGCCTTCCCCTTATCCCCGGCCAGCCCTGCTGGCCGGGGGTTCGGCTGCCCCGCGCCACCCGCCTCGCCTCCCATCCGTCCGGTTTGGCGCTCCTTCTACCGCATCGGTAGAATGCGGCGATGAATGACGACATCTCCCTGCTGCTCAATTCCCTCAACGATGCCCAGCGTCAGGCCGTGGCCGCGCCCCTGGGTCGCCAACTGGTCCTGGCCGGTGCCGGCTCGGGCAAGACCCGGGTGCTGGTGCACCGCATCGCCTGGCTGATCCAGGTCGAGCGCGCCTCGCCGCACTCCATCCTTTCGGTGACCTTCACCAACAAGGCCGCCGCCGAGATGCGCCACCGCATCGAGCAATTGCTCGGCATGAGTCCCCAGGGCATGTGGGTCGGCACCTTCCACGGCCTCGCGCACCGTCTGCTGCGGGCCCACTGGCAGGAAGCGGGGCTGTCGCAGAATTTCCAGATCCTCGACAGCGACGACCAGCAGCGCATCGTCAAGCGGGTGATCCGCGAGCTGGGCCTCGACGAGCAGCGCTGGCCGGCACGCCAGGCGCAGTGGTTCATCAACGGCCAGAAGGACGAAGGCCTGCGGCCGCAGCATATCCAGGCCGCCGGCGATCTCTTCCTCAGCACCATGCGCAGCATCTACGAAGCCTACGAGGCGGCCTGCGCCCGTGCTGGAGTGATCGACTTCTCCGAGCTGCTGCTGCGCGCACTGGATCTGTGGCGCAACAATCCCAGCCTGCTGGAACACTACCAGCGGCGTTTCCAGCATCTCCTAGTCGACGAATTCCAGGACACCAACGCCGTCCAGTACGCCTGGCTCAAGCACCTCGCCCAGAACGGCGCCAGCCTCATGGTGGTGGGCGACGACGACCAGTCCATCTATGGCTGGCGCGGCGCCAAGATCGAGAACATCCAGCAGTTCAACGAGGACTTCTCGGCCGAGATCATCCGCCTGGAGCAGAACTACCGTTCCACCGATACCATTCTCAAGGCCGCCAACGGCCTGATCGCCCACAACTTCGGCCGTCTCGGCAAGGAGCTGTGGACCGATACCGGCGAAGGCGAGGCCATCACCCTCTATGCCAGCTTCAACGAGCACGACGAAGCCCGCTACATCGTCGAAACCATCGAGAGCGAGTTCAAGAAGGGCAGCCGGCGCAGCGAGATGGCGATCCTCTACCGCTCCAACGCCCAGTCGCGGGTGCTGGAAGAGGCGCTGCTGCGCGAGAAGATCCCCTATCGCATCTATGGCGGTCTGAGATTCTTCGAGCGCGCCGAGATCAAGAACGCCATGGCCTACCTGCGGCTGATCCAGCATCGCCATGACGACGCGGCTCTGGAGCGGGTGATCAACGTGCCGCCGCGGGGCATCGGCGAGAAGACCGTGGAGGCGCTGCGCAGCGCGGCCCGGGCGCAGAACACCTCACTGTGGCAGGCGCTGCACGACCTGGTCGGCGCCCGCGCGGTGTCGGGTCGCGCCGCCTCGGCGCTCAACGTCTTCGTCGAGCTGGTCGATACCCTGGCCCTCAAGGCCGAGGACCTGTCCCTGCACAACCTGGTGCAGCAGATCATCGAGCAGACCGGCCTGGTCACCTTCCACAAGGAAGAAAAGGGCGAGAAAGGCCAGGCACGGGTGGAAAACCTGGAAGAACTGGTCAGCGCCGCGCGTTCCTTCGATTTCAGCGGTGACGAGGAGATGACGCCCCTGGCGGCTTTCCTCGACCACGCGGCCCTGGAATCCGGGGACACCCAGGCCGACAGCCACGAAGACAGCGTCCAGCTGATGACCCTGCACAGCGCCAAGGGCCTGGAATTCCCCCTGGTGTTCCTCGCCGGCATGGAGGAAGGGCTGTTTCCGCACAAGATGAGCCTGGAGGAACCCGGCCGTCTGGAAGAGGAACGTCGCCTGGCCTATGTGGGTATCACCCGCGCCATGCGCCGCCTGGTGATGAGCTATGCGGAGACCCGCCGTCTCTACGGCAGCGAGACCTACAACAAGGTGTCGCGCTTTGTCCGCGAGGTACCGGACGGCCTGATCCAGGAGGTGCGCCTGTCCAATGCGGTCAAGCAGCCCTTCGCCGGTAGTCGTCCCAACCTCTTCGCCCAGGCGCCGGTGCCGGAAACCACCTTCAGCCTCGGTCAGCCGGTGCGTCATGCCCTGTTTGGCGAAGGCGTCATCCTCAACTACGAGGGCTCCGGCGCCCATGCCCGGGTGCAGGTCAACTTCAAGTCCGAAGGCAGCAAGTGGCTGATGGTGAGCTACGCCAAGCTCGAACCCCTCTAGCGATGACCGCCTCCTGGCTGTTCTGGGCGCTCCTGGCAGCGGCCTTCGCCGCCCTCACGGCCATCTTCGGCAAGCTGGGCGTGGAACACGTCAACGCCGATTTTGCCACCCTGCTGCGCACCCTGGTGGTCGTGGTTGTCCTGGCGGCCATCGTCCTGGCCACCGGGCAGGCGCAACCCCTGGCCGGCATCGCCGGGCGCAGCTATCTGTTCCTGCTGCTCTCGGGCGTGGCCACCGGCCTGTCCTGGCTGTGCTACTACCGGGCGCTCAAGCTGGGCCCGGCGTCGCTGGTGGCGCCAGTGGACAAGCTGAGCGTGGTGCTGGTGGCGATCTTTGGCGTGGCGCTGCTGGGTGAGCGCCTGGACCTGCGCCAGTGGTGCGGCATCGCCGCCATCGGCGGGGGCGTGCTGCTGCTCGCCTGGCGACCTTGAAGGGGCGCAGGAAAAGGGCCTGACCGCCGGTGGGAGATTGCCGGACGGCAGAAAGCGGCCAAGCCGATTTCCTGCATTGCGCATTCCCTTGCCATCGCCCCGTTCATTCAAACGGGCGACTTAGAGCGATTCTGCCGCGTCGATCCCCAGCCGGCAATGGCAGGATTGCGCAAAAGCGGCCTAATGCTGTCCGCCCTTGTCCTGTTCCAGGGTCTCGATGAAGGCGATCTGCAGCCGCGAATGGACGCGGATGAACCAGCGCCACAGCACCGCGATCACCACCACCGCGACCAGGCCGATCAGCAGCAACAGCTCGCCGCGCGGCAGGATGCTGCTGCTCAGGGCCGCCAGCAGCACCAGGATGCCGGCCAGCGACAGCAGCGGGATCAACTCGCTGACCAGTCGCCGCACCGGCTGCGTATAGCGCCCGGCCTGGTTCTGCCTGACGCTGAGTTCGGCCATCAGCATGGCCAGGGCCTTGAGCTTGCGATAGGCGGCGATCAGGCAGGGCAGCGACAGCAGCAGCGCGCCACCCCAGATGCAGGCCTTCTGCAGATCGGGATCGGCGATCCAGGTACTGAGCCAGCTCGCCAGGCCGCCGGCGAAATAGGCCCCGCCGAGGAAGACGGCGATGACCAGCGACAGGTTGATGCCGACCTGCAGCAGGATGCGCCTCATCATGCCGGCCAGGACCGCCTTCTCGCCCTGGGGCTGGATGCTGCGCAGCCATTCGCCATAGATGCCCAGCACCCGCTGCAGGGGCTGCGGCAGCCAGCGGCCGATCCACAGCGCCAGCGGATCGGCGGCCCTGATCAGATAGGGGGTGAGCAGCGTGGTGACCGCCGACACGGCCACCGCCACCGGATAGAGGAAATGACTGGTGACGCCCAGGGTGATCCCCAGGGTGGCGATGATGAAGGAGAACTCGCCGATCTGCGCCAGACCCATGCCGACCCGCAGCGAAGTCCGGCCGTCGTTGCCGGCGATCAGGGTCCCCAGGCTGCAGGCGAGGATCTTGCCCAGGACCACGGCGACGCTGATCACGGTGATCGGCCAGGCGTATTCCACCAGCACCTTGGGATCGAGCAGCAGGCCGATGGCGACGAAGAAGATGGCGCTGAACATGTCGCGCAGCGGCTCCACCAGCTTTTCGATCTGCAGCAGCTGGCGCGACTCGGCCATGATGGCGCCGATCAGGAAGGCACCCAGCACCACGCTGTACTCCAGCTTGGCCACCAGCAGGCAGAAGCCGAAGCAGAGTCCCAGCACCGTGATCAGCAGCATCTCGTTGCTTTCGAAGGTGGCCACGTAGGCCAGCAGGCGCGGCACCAGCAGGATGCCGATGACCAGGGCCACGATCATGAACAGACTCAGCTTGCCCAGGGTCGAGGCCACCGCACCCGGCTCCACCGAGCCGCTCACCGCCAGCCCCGACAGCAGGGCGATGATGCCGATGCCGAGGATGTCCTCGACGATCAGCACGCCAAAGATCTGCTGGGCGAAGCGCTCGTGCTTCATCTTCAGCTCGTTGAGCGCCTTGACGATGATGGTGGTCGAGGAGATGGCCAGGATGGCGCCGAGGAACAGCGAATCCATGTGCGACCAGCCGAACATCTGCCCCACCTGGTAACCCAGCCAGAGCATCAGGCTGATCTCGAGGAAGGCGGCGATGAAGGCCGTGGCGCCCACCCGGAACAGCTTGCGCAGCGAGAATTCCAGACCGAGGCTGAACATCAGGAAGATGACCCCAACCTCGGCGAGGGTCTTGATGCTTTCTTCGTCGTGGATCAGACCGAATGGCGGGGTGTGGGGTCCGATGATGAAGCCGGCGAGGATATAGCCCAGGACCACGGGCTGCTTGAGGCGATGGAAGAGGATGGTCACCACGCCGGCCACCAGCATGATGACGGCCATGTCCTGGATAAAAGCTAGAGCATGCATCGGCCGGGCCCTCCTCTGACGGGCCGGGCACTCTCCCGACACCTGCGCTGACTGGAGACCAAGACTAGCATCTGCAAACTCTTGTGACGGATTCTGCAAAAATCTGTAATAGATTGATGTGCTTGGAAATTTTCAACGGTCGCAGGCACTTGGCGGCCTGCTTCCAGGGAACGCCGACAGGGCAAAATACCGAAACAATTCACGCTGGCTGTACTTGACCGGGCAGCGCAAGATGTATCCAACACCAGACTCTTCACAGAGAGAACACCACATGCAACGCCTGATGAGCATCTTCATGATCCTGTGCCTGGGCCTCACGCTCAGCCTGGATGCCAATGCCAAACGCATGGGCGCCGGCAAGTCCGCTGGCGCCGCGCCCATCCACCAGACCCGCCAGGCCGCGCCGACCCAGCAGCCGGGCATGGCCGCTCCTGCCGCCGGTGCTGGCGCCGCCGCCGCTGCCCGTCCCAGTGGCGCCTCGCGCTGGCTCGGCCCGCTGGCCGGTATCGCCGCCGGTGGTCTGCTGGCCTCCATGTTCATGGGTGACGGTTTCGAAGGCTTCCAGTTCTTCGACTTCCTGATCCTGGCCCTCATCGCCTTCGTGATCTTCCGCCTGATCGCCCGTCGCAAGCAGCAGGCCGGTCCGCAGCCCGCCGTGGCCGGTCATGCGCCCATGCAGCGCGAGATGCCCAACCAGCCCAGCAATGGCGGTATGTTCGGGGGTGCCGCTGCCGGTGCCGCGCCGGTGATCAACGCACCGAGCTGGTTCAATGCCGAGCGCTTCGTGGCGGCCGGTCGTGATCACTTCATGAGCCTGCAGCAGCACTGGGACGCCAACGAGATGGACAAGATCTCCGAGTTCGTCACCCCGCAGATGCTGCAGTGGCTGCGTGACGAGCGCGCTGCGCTGGGTGAAGGCTTCCAGTCCACCTACATCGAGAACCTGAACGCTACCCTGGACGGTGTCGAGGATCTGCAAGGCAAGACCATCGCCACCATCACCTTCAACGGTGTATCCAAGGAATCGCGCTTCGACCAGGGCCAGCCGTTCAGCGAAAGCTGGCGCATGGAGCGCATGGCCGGCGAGAACCAGCCCTGGCTGCTGGCCGGTATCCGCCAGAACGCCTGATAACGGCGCTTTACCGAAAAGCCCGGCTCTACGCCGGGCTTTTTCATGGGCGCCGCCTGCCGAACATCTCTCGAAACCGCTATCAAGTCCGCACGGAAGCTGCCGTTATCCCGGACTGAACTGCTAACCTTGCGCGCCTCTTTTCCCTTTATCCGGTGCGCATTTCGAGAGAGGCCTGCTATGGAAGACGTCATCGAACGCCTGCGTGAAGAAAACGAACCCGTTCCCGTACCCCTGGAGCTGCCCGACGAAGACCTACTGGTCGAGATCGAGGAAGAACTGCTCATCAGTCTGCCGCCGGAATTCCGTGAATTCCTGCTGACCGTCAGCGACGTGGTCTATGGCCGTATCGAGCCGGTGACCGTCACCGATCCGCAGTCCCACACCTATCTGCCGGAAGTGGCCGCCACTGCCTGGGACGAAGGCCTGCCACGGGAGTACATTCCCCTCTGCGCCAGCGACGACGGCTACTACTGCGTCAGCCAGGAAGGCGAGGTACTGTTGTGGGAAGACGGCGACCTGACCGACGAATCCTGGGATTCGGTGTGGATCTGGGCGCGCGACGTCTGGCTGGAAGGCTGACCGGGCCGGTACTGAACGACCCCGCCCGACACGGGTCTGGATAAGGCCATCACTCCGGAGGAAGCGTCATGAGCACTCCCGTCGTCCTGATCACCGGCGCTGCGGGCGGCCTCGGCCGCGCCCTGGCGCAACGCTTCGCCCAGAGTCGCTGGCGCGTTGCCGCCGCCGACCGCGATGCCGAGGGCCTGCATGGGCTGAACGGCATCGTCGGCCTGGATTCCAGCGTGACCGCCGATATCTCCAGCGCCGAGGGCTGCCGCTCCCTGGTCAGCAAGGTCATGGCCCGTACCGGGCGCCTGGATGCCCTGATCAATGCCGCGGGCATCTGGCGCGAAGGCGAGGTGGAGACCTTTACCGAGGACGACTACGACCTGGTGATGGCGGTCAATCTCAAGGCCACCTTCTTCATGTGCTCGGCGGCCATCCCCTTCCTCAAGGAAAATCGCGGCGTCATCATCAATGTCGCCAGCGGCGCCGGGCGTCAGCCCATCGCCGGTGCGGCGGCCTATGGTGCCGCCAAGGCGGCGGTGCGCTTCTTCAGCCAGAATTTGGCGGTGGAGCTGGCGCGCGATGGCGTGCGGGTCAACGCCGTCTCGCCAGGTGACATCGACACCCCCATGCTGGACTTCCAGGCTGCCCACTACGGCAGCGGCGATCCGGCAGGCTATCGTCGCAACCTGCTCAATCGCTATCCGCAGGGCGAAACCGCGCGTTTCATCCAGCCGGAAGAGGTGGCCGAGTTCGTCTATTTCCTCTGTCAGCCCCAGGCGGCAGCCATTTCCGGCGCCGACCTGCCCATCGACTTCGGTCTCTCCGCCGGCCGTTGATGGCTGTGACAGACGGCGCCGCTGCGCCGTCTACAGGATTTCCCCTCGAGGATTCGCCCATGGAAGCCGGCAACCACCAGTTGAGCATGACCATCCTGATGACCCCGGACCTGGCCAACTTTTCCGGCAAGGTCCACGGGGGCGCGCTTCTCAAGTATCTCGACGAAGTGGCCTATGCCTGCGCCAGCCGCTATGCCGGGCGCTACGTGGTCACGCTATCGGTGGACCAGGTGATCTTTCGCGAACCTATCCATGTCGGCGAGTTGGTGACCTTTCTCGCCTCGGTGAACTACACCGGGACCACCTCCATGGAGATCGGCATCAAGGTCATCACCGAGAACATCCAGCAACGCTCGGTACGCCATACCAACAGCTGTTTCTTCACCATGGTCGCCGTGGACGAAGACGGCAAATCCTGCCCGGTTCCCCAACTCGAACCGGCGACGACGGACGAGAAGCGACGCTGTGTGCAGGCCCAGCAGCGCCGGCAGATCCGCCGGGAACTTCAAGAGCGCTATCAGGCGCTCAAGGAAACCTTTTGAGTTTTGCCGGTTAGATCGCCGTCGTTCGACGGCATCGGGCTCGGGCTCGGGCTCGGGCTCGGGCAATGCTCGACCATGGCGCGTCCCGTTATCCAGACCTGGAGCGGTCCAGCGAACAGGGACTGCGCGATCTGACGACCTAGCGGCGCTGGATCTTGAAGTTGAAGGTCTTGGTCGCCTTGCGCGGCACGATCTGACCACCGGAGACCCGCGGGGCGAAGCGCCACTCGCCCAGCACCTCCAGCACGGCGCGCTCCAGTTGCTTGTTGGAGGCTTCCAGCACCTGGATGTCGGCCAGTCGACCGTCAGCGGTCACGGTGAACATCACCCGCACCTCGCCACCCACACCGCGACGACGGAGCATTTCCGGGTATTCCGGCGGTGTCATCTTGACCGGCCGGATATCGGCGTCGTCGATGCTGCCGGTAGGCAGACCCGCGGTCTTTGGCGGGCCGGACGGCGCCGCGGCCGGCGCCGGCTGACTGGGTGCAGCGGTGGCCGCAGGCGCGGGTGCCGGTGACGGCGCGGCCTGGGCGACGGGCTCCGGAGCAGGCTCGACCTTTTTCGGCAGCGGCTTCTGCTGGCTGTGTTCGACCGGCTTGGGCTTCGGCTTGGGTTTGGGCTTTTCCACCACTGGCTTGGGCGGCTCCACCGGCTTCGGTGGTTCCACGGGCTTGGGAGGCTCCGGGGGCGGCGGTTCGGGTTGTGGCGGCGGCGGCGCGGGCGGTGCCGGGGTCGGCGCCGGGGGTTCAGGAACCGGTTTGGGCAACTGGATGAAGCTGACCTGCATGGGTTCGTCACCCTTGGCGATCTTCAACTCCGGCGGCGCCTGGACCACCATGAACAGCGCCGCTGCCATGCTGGCATGCATGATCAGCGACAGCGCCGAGGCGGCGCCCCAGCCGCGGCCACGCGGTGGCTGCTCGCCCGGCTCGGCCGCACCGACCGGGGTCAGTACCGGTGTCAGGATCTCTTCGTTACGCTCGGGCATGCGGAACGACAGGATGGTGGCCGAAGGCTCGCTTCGCTCGGCATTGACCCCTGCCACCGGCTCCACGTCGCCGGTCAGGGCGGCCCTGAAGGGTCCCTGGACGGATTCCACCTCATCGCCGTCGGAACGTGCAGCGATTACGAGGGGGTCAGGCTTGGCAAGCGACGTCGGAGCCATGGGAGCAATACGCAGAGGAAGTAAATTTAATAATCATTATCATTAACTGAAGAAATTTGGCAACCTCAAATGTCGCGAATGGTCCCGCGCAGCGCCTTTTCGAGAGCCTCTAGATCCGGCCTCTCCTTCAGGATCAGCTCCAGCCGGTTGTCACGCCGCCATGGCGTCGGTTCCCAGCGCCCTTCTCCGGCGAGACCATTGTAGGCCTGCCAGCCGTCCGCCAGTTGCAGGACCGCCTTCAATCTGAGCAGGCCAGGAAGACCACCCAGCAGGGTCAGCAGCGCCGGCCCATCGAAGCTGTGACTGGAATGCCAGCGCCAACCGACGGCCAGGTGTCCCTCCTGGATATGGCTGAAGCGCAGCGGACGCCCCGGCAGCAGCAGTGCCTGCGGGCTGATGACGGCGCCAGGCTCGGGCAGCTCGCCGCCAGCCGATGGCTCGACACTTGCCAGGGGCAGTTCGGCCAGGGGGATCCGCCCGCCCTCGGTCCAGTACAGCGGCGTGTCGCCCAGTTGCGCAGGCAGGAGTGTCCGGTCCAGACCGGCGCTCTTGTTGAGCACGAACAGACCGGCCTGCTCCAGCGCCTGTTGCTGGGCCTCCGGCAGAGGCTGGCCTTGCAGCACCTGCCGGGCATCCACTACCCAGATCAGGGGTTGCAGGCTCAGCACCCCGGTCCAGGGCGAGGCCTGGAGTTGCCGATAGAGGCTGGCGGGATGGCCGAGACCGGAGGGCTCGATGAACAGCCGCTGCGGCCGAGCGCGTCGCAACAGCCGTGTGAGGGCCACCTGCAGGGGCACGCCCTGGACGCAGCACAGGCAACCACCCGGGACCTCGGCGATACTCAGGCCCTCGTCGTCCGGGGTCATCAGCGCCGCATCGAGTCCGACCTGGCCGAATTCATTGACCAGGATCGCCCACCGTTCATGGGCGGGACGCTGGGCGAACAGCTGGCGGATCAGGGTGGTCTTGCCGGCCCCCAGAGGACCGGCGATCACATGGGTCTTGATATCGGCGAGGCGCATGGCGGGAGGTCGAATGCTAGAGTGGCGATTTGATCGAGGAGAGGGGCTGGAATGTGGCGATCGCTGATCCCGCTACTGCTGTTGCCGTCACTGGCACTCGCCGATGCCTGCGTGATCCGCAGTCGTCAGGCCAGTGTGGACGTGCAGATCTGCCAGAGCAACATCGATATCCCCGCCCAGCTGTTTCGTGACGGCTTCTGCCAGCCGCAGCTCAAGGGTCAGCAGACCGAGGTGCGCTTCGTCGACCGCTGCCCGGTGGGCGAGATCGGGATCTGCCAGGGTGCGCGCAGCCCGGGTGTGCCCTATCGGCAGGACATCCACTATTACGGTGAGCCCGGCGACGGCCGCTTCCTGGCCGTCGCCTGCAGTCAGCAGAATCAGGGCAGCTGGCGCGTACCCTGAGGTTCCACGTGGAACCGCTTATTCCACGGTTACCGACTTGGCCAGGTTGCGCGGCTGATCCACATCGGTGCCCTTGAACACGGCCACGTGGTAGGACAGCAGCTGCAGCGGGATGGTGTAGAGGATCGGTGACAGGGCATCGTGGATGTGCGGCATGGGCACAATGCGGGTGCCCTCGCCTTCCTCGAAAGCGGCGCGCTCATCGGCGAAGACGATCAGCTGACCACCGCGCGCCCGCACCTCCTGCAGGTTGGACTTGAGCTTTTCCAGCAGCTCGTTGTTGGGCGCCACCGTCACCACCGGCATGTCGGCATCCACCAGCGCCAGCGGACCGTGCTTGAGTTCGCCGGCCGGATAGGCCTCGGCGTGGATGTAGGAGATCTCCTTGAGCTTGAGTGCGCCTTCCATCGCCACGGGATACTGCTCGCCCCGCCCCAGGAACAGAGTGTGGTGCTTCTCGGCAAAGGACTCGGCGAGCTTCTCGACGGTCTTGTCCATGGCCAGCGCCTCATCCAGACGCGCCGGCAGCCGGCGCAGCTCGGCCACCAGCTCGGCTTCGACACCGGTATCCAGGCGTTGCTGACAGCGTCCCAGACTCAGGGTCAGCAACAGCAGGGAGACCAGCTGGGTGGTGAAGGCCTTGGTCGAAGCCACACCGATCTCCGGACCGGCCTGGGTCAGGAAGCTCAGCTGGGATTCGCGTACCAGGGAACTGGTCGCCACGTTGCAGATCGCCAGACTGCTCAGATAGCCGGATTGCTTGGCCATGCGTAGCGCGGCCAGGGTATCGGCGGTCTCGCCGGACTGGGAGATGGTGACGAACAGGGTATCCGGGCTGACGGCGACGCGGCGATAGCGGAATTCGCTGGCCACCTCCACTTGGCAGGGAATCCCTACGTATTCCTCGATCCAGTAGCGCGCCACCGAACCGGCGTGGAAGCTGGTGCCACAGGCGACGATCTGCACCTGGCGCACCTTGGCAAACAACGCGGACGCCGAGGGACCAAAGGCCTCGGGCAGCACCTGCCCATCACCCAGCCGCCCTTCCAGGGTGCGCTGGACCACGCTGGGCTGCTCGTGGATCTCCTTGAGCATGAAGTGGCGATAGGCGCCCTTGTCGGCCGCCTCGCTGCCTTCGTGGTACTGCACCGTCTCGCGCTGGACCGGCACGCCGTTCACGTCCCAGAGGTGGACCTGATCCAGGCGGATCTCGGCCACGTCGCCTTCTTCCAGATAGACGAAACGGTCGGTGACCTGACGCAGCGCCAGCTGGTCGGAGGCCAGGTAGTTCTCGCCGAGGCCGAGGCCGATCACCAGGGGACTGCCGCTGCGGGTCGCCACCAGGCGATCCGGCTGCTGGCGCCAGACCGCCGCCAGGCCGTAGGCACCGTGCAGCTCCTTGACCGCTGCCTTGAGCGCCGTGGTCAAGTCGCCGCTGTCCTGCAGCCTGAGGTGCAGCAGGTGGACGATGACCTCGGTGTCGGTCTGGGAGGTGAAGACATAGCCCTGAGCCTTGAGCTGGGCGCGCAGGGCTTCGTGGTTTTCGATGATGCCGTTGTGCACCACGGCCACGTCACCCTGAGAGAAATGCGGGTGGGCATTGGCCTCGGTGGGCGCACCATGGGTAGCCCAGCGGGTGTGGGCGATGCCCAGGCGACCGGCCAGGGGATCGGCCAGCAGCGCCGCTTCCAGCTCGCTGACCTTGCCGATGCGGCGCAGGCGCTGCAACTCGCCCTGGCCATCCAGCAGGGCCAAGCCGGCGCTGTCGTAGCCACGGTATTCCAGGCGCTTGAGACCCTCGACCAGAATGGCGGTGATGTTACGCTCGGCAATGGCGCCGACGATTCCACACATGCTTACCTCCCGTTGCCGTCTTATCCACAGCGACCCGGCAGGGCCGCCTGTGGATGACCTGATTGTCTAGTTTTCCACAGGGGCGCAGACCACCTGCACCCCCCGGGTTTCGATTGCCCGGGCTGCCTCGGCGGGCAGGCGCTCATCGGTGATGAGCACGTCCACCCTTTCCCAAGGTAGTTCCAGATTGGGAATTCGCCTGCCCAGCTTGCTCGCTTCGGCCATGACCACCACTTCCCGCGCTACCTCGGCCATCACTCGCGACAGCGACAGATGCTCGTTGAAGGTGGTGGTACCGCGCTCCGGATCGAGACCGTCGGCGCCGATGAACAGCTGGTCGAAGTCGTAGGATCTGAGCACCTGCTCGGCGACCTGGCCCTGGAAGGATTCCGAATGCGGATCCCAGGTGCCGCCGGTCATCAGCAGCATGGGTTCCTGCTCCAGCTCGCGCAGCGCCATGGCCACCTGCAGGGAATTGGTCATGACCACCAGCCCGGGGCGGCGATCGAGCTGGGGAATCAGCGCCGCCGTGGTGCTGCCGCAGTCGATGATGATCCGTGCATGTTCGCGCAGGCGCTGGGCGGCGGCCCGGGCGATGGCCTGCTTGAAGGGCGACGCCTGAGGCGGTGCCTCGACCAGCAGTTCCTGGGGCATGGCCACCGCGCCGCCGTAGCGACGCAGGAGCAGGCCATTGCGCTCGAGGGCGGCCAGATCCTTGCGGATGGTGACCTCGGAGGTCTCCAGCTGACGGGCCAGCCCGTCCACGCTGACCTCGCCCTGCTCCTGAAGCTGGGCGAGGATGGCATGACGGCGCTGCGCGGTATTGCGACGGGTCATAAATTTCGATTCGAAAGATAATGGATCGAATCAAAACCTAATAGCGAGCGGCCGTCAAGTCTTGGGGGCCTTCTTCGGTCGCTGCCAGCCGGTCTTGTTGACCTGCCGGGCCCGCCCCAGCGCCAGGGTATCAGCGGGAACATCTGCCGTGATGACCGAGCCAGCCGCCGTGGTCGCGCCCGCGCCGAGGCTGACCGGAGCCACCAGCGAACTGTTGGAACCCACAAAAACATCCGCGCCGATTTCGGTTCGAAACTTGTTGGCGCCGTCATAGTTGCAGGTGATGGTGCCTGCCCCTATGTTGCTGCCTGGACCTATGCTGGCATCACCCAGGTAGCTCAGGTGCCCGGCCTTGGCACCGGCCTGCAGATGAGCGTTCTTCAATTCGACGAAGTTACCCACATGGGCCTTGCTGCCCAGTTCGCTGCCGGGTCGCAGGCGAGCGAAGGGACCGACGTCGGCGCCCTCCCCTACCACGGCGCCGTCCAGATGACTGTTGGCCTTGATGATGGCGCCGCGCTTGAGCACGCTGTCCTTGATCACGCAATTCGGACCGATGCTCACGCCGTCCTCCAGCACCACCCGACCCTCGAGAATGACATTGACGTCGATGGAGACGTCGCGGCCGGCCTCGACCTGCCCACGCTGATCGAAGCGCAGGGGGTCCAGCAGGGTCACGCCCTGCAGCATCAGGCGCTCGGCGGCGCGTTGCTGGAAGTGCCGCTCCAGCTGGGCCAGTTGCCGGCGATCATTGGCGCCCTGTACTTCCATGGCATCCGCTGGCTGGCTGGTGGCGATGGTCAGACCGTCCGCTACCGCGAGGGCGATGACGTCGGTCAGGTAATACTCGCCCTGGGCATTGCTGTTGGACAAGCGGCCCAGCCAATCCGCCAGTCGCCGACCGGGTACCGCAAGAATGCCGGTATTGCCTTCGCGAATGGTGCGCTGGGCGTCGCTGGCGTCCTTGTGCTCGACGATGGCGGTTACCCGCCCCTGGTCATCGCGCAGGATGCGGCCATAGCCGGTGGGATCGTCCAGCTCCACGGTTAGCAGCGCCAGGTGACCGTCATCCACCTGCTGCAGCAGGCGCTGCAGGGTCTCGGTCTGGATCAGGGGAACATCGCCATAGAGGATCAGCACCCGCTCCGCCGTCAGCGCCGGCGCCGCCTGGGCCACGGCATGGCCGGTGCCGAGCTGCTCGGCCTGGACCACGAAGCTCACGTCGTCGGCGGCCAGCTGGCTACGGACCTGGTCGGCGCCATGCCCGATGACGACGTGAATGCCGGCTGGCTGCAATTCACGGGCGCGGTCGAGGACATGCCCCAGCATGCTGCAACCGGCCACGGGATGCAGCACCTTGGGTAGAGCGGATCTCATGCGGGTGCCCTGGCCAGCAGCCAGGATGACGATTTCCAGGGACATCGGAACCTCGGAGACAGGAGGAAGGATCGGGCCGGCGACCGAAGGCGACAGGCGCCTTTCGAGTCCGACCACGCGAAATTTCTCGCCCACTTTTCGGGCGACAAAAGAAAAGGGTAGCCGAAGCTACCCTTGTCGTTACAGCCTGACCTTGCGCTTAGCGCTTGGCCTGCCGCTTGAGCTGCTGGATGGTACGCAGCTGGGCGGCGGCTTCGGCGAGCTGAGTGGCGGCAGCGGTGTAGTCGAACTCCGTGCCCTTGTCGCTCAGGGCTGCCTCGGCGCGCTGCTTGGCTTCCAGAGCGGCAGCTTCGTCGATGTCACCGGCGCGGCTGGCGGTATCGGCCAGCACCTCGACGACATTCGGCTGCACTTCCAGGAAACCACCGGAGATGTAGAACACCTCCTCGACACCCCCGGCCTTGACCAGGCGGATGGGGCCCGGTTTCAGATCGGTGAGCAGCGGCGCATGGCCCGGGGCGATACCCAGATCACCCAGGTGGCCGTGGGCGATGATCATCTCCACCGCGCCGGAGAAGATTTCCCCTTCCGCGCTGACGATGTCGCATTGGACTGTCTTGGCCATAGCGTGCCTCTAAGAGCGCCCGTCGCCGGGCGCGGCAGTTACAGTTTCTTGGCTTTCTCGATGGCTTCGTCGATGCCGCCGACCATGTAGAACGCCTGCTCGGGCAGGTGATCGTAGTCGCCACGCAGGATCCCGGAGAAGCCGGCGATGGTGTCCTTGAGGGACACGTACTTGCCGGGCGAACCGGTGAAGACCTCGGCCACGAAGAACGGCTGGGACAGGAAGCGCTGGATCTTACGAGCACGGGATACCAGCTGCTTGTCGGACTCGGACAGTTCGTCCATGCCCAGGATCGCGATGATGTCCTTCAGCTCCTTGTAGCGCTGCAGCACGTACTGAACACCGCGAGCGGTGTCGTAGTGCTCCTGGCCGATCACGTTCGGGTCCAGCTGGCGCGAGGTGGAGTCCAGGGGATCGACCGCCGGGTAGATACCCAGGGAGGCGATGTCACGGGACAGAACCACGGTGGCGTCCAGGTGGGCGAAGGTGGTCGCCGGGGACGGGTCGGTCAAGTCATCGGCAGGGACGTAAACGGCCTGGACGGAGGTGATCGAACCCAGCTTGGTGGAGGTAATGCGCTCCTGCAGGACACCCATCTCCTCGGCCAGGGTCGGCTGGTAGCCCACCGCGGACGGCATACGACCCAGCAGCGCGGACACTTCGGTGCCGGCCAGGGTGTAGCGGTAGATGTTGTCGACGAACAGCAGGACGTCACGGCCTTCGTCACGGAATTTCTCGGCCATGGTCAGACCGGTCAGGGCCACGCGCAGACGGTTGCCCGGCGGCTCGTTCATCTGGCCATAGACCAGGGCGACCTTGTCCAGAACGTTGGAGTCCTTCATCTCGTGGTAGAAGTCGTTCCCTTCACGGGTACGCTCGCCCACGCCGGCGAACACGGAATAACCGCTGTGCTCGATGGCGATGTTACGGATGAGTTCCATCATGTTGACGGTCTTGCCCACGCCGGCGCCGCCGAACAGGCCGACCTTGCCGCCCTTGGCGAAGGGGCAGACCAGGTCGATGACCTTGATGCCGGTTTCCAGCAGATCGTTACCACCGGCCTGCTCCGCGTAGGACGGGGCCTTGCGGTGGATTTCCCAGCGCTCTTCCTCGCCGATGGGGCCGGCTTCGTCGATGGGGTTGCCCAGCACGTCCATGATGCGGCCGAGGGTCTTGACGCCGACCGGGACCTTGATGGCCTCGCCGGTGTTGCCCACGTTCAGGCCGCGCTTGAGGCCTTCGGTGCTACCCATGGCGATGGTACGGACCACGCCGTCGCCCAGCTGCTGCTGGACTTCCAGGGTGGTTTCGGCACCCTGCACCTTGAGGGCGTCAAAGACGCGCGGTACCGCGTCGCGCGGGAATTCCACGTCGATCACGGCGCCGATGATTTGTACGATACGTCCGCTACTCATTTCGCGTTCCTCGAATGTTTAAGCTGTCCGTCAGACCGCGGCGGCGCCGCCGACGATTTCCGAAATTTCTTGGGTGATCGCAGCCTGGCGAGCCTTGTTGTAGACCAGCTGCAGGTCCTTGATGAGATCGCCGGCGTTGTCGGTGGCGTTCTTCATCGCGATCATCCGCGCGGCCTGTTCACTGGCAGCGTTCTCGACCACGGCCTGGTACACCTGGGATTCCACGTAGCGCACCAGCAGACCGTCGAGCAGGGTCTTGGCGTCGGGCTCGTAGAGGTAGTCCCAGTGCTTGCCCTGCAGCTCACCGCCCTCGCCCGGCACCAGCGGCACCAGCTGCTGGATGGTCGGCTTCTGGGTCATGGTGTTGACGAAGACGTTGGACACCACGTACAGACGGTCGATACGGCCGTCCAGGTAGGCATCCAGCATCACCTTGATGCTGCCGATCAGATCGCCGATCGCCGGGGCTTCGCCAAGGTGGCTGATGGCCGCGACCACGTTCCCGCCGAAGCTGCGGAAGAAGGAGGCACCCTTGGCCCCGATCACCGCCAGATCGATTTCCACACCCTTGCCGCGCTGGTCGCTCATGTCGCGAACCAGAGCCTTGAACAGGTTGGTGTTCAGACCACCGGCCAGACCCCGATCGGAGCTGACCACGATGTAGCCGACGCGCTTGACCTCGCGTTCCACCATGAAGGCATGGCGATACTCGGGGTTGGCGTTGGCCAGGTGGCCGATCACAGCGCGGATGCGCTCGGCATAAGGCTTGCTGGCAGCCATGCGGGCCTGAGCCTTACGCATCTTGCTGACCGCAACCTTTTCCATGGCGCTGGTGATCTTCTGTGTGCTTTTGATGCTCGCGATCTTGCCGCGAATCTCTTTTGCGCCTGCCATGTGACACCTATCGGGTTGGCAAACGGGGGCTGGCGCCCCCGTCGCGGCTTACCAGGTTTGCGTGGCCTTGAACTTCTCGATTCCCGCCTTGATGCCGGCGTCGATCTCGTCGTTGAAGTCGCCCTTCACGTTGATCTTGGCCATCAGGTCGGCGTGATCGCGGTTGAAGTAGGCGATCAGGGCCTGCTCGAAGCTACCGATCTTGTCCAGGGACACATCGCTCAGGAAACCACGCTCGGCGGCGTACAGGCTCAGGGACATCTCGGCGATGGACATGGGCGCGTACTGCTTCTGCTTCATCAGCTCGGTGACGCGCTGACCATGCTCGAGCTGCTTGCGGGTGGCTTCGTCCAGGTCCGAGGCGAACTGGGCGAAGGCCGCCAGTTCACGGTACTGGGCCAGCGCGGTACGGATACCGCCGGACAGCTTCTTGATGATCTTGGTCTGGGCCGCACCACCCACACGGGATACCGAGACACCGGCGTTGACCGCCGGGCGGATGCCCGAGTTGAACAGGCTGGCTTCCAGGAAGATCTGGCCGTCGGTGATGGAGATCACGTTGGTCGGAACGAAGGCGGACACGTCGCCGGCCTGGGTCTCGATGATCGGCAGTGCGGTCAGCGAGCCGGTCTTGCCGGTCACGGCGCCGTTGGTGAACTTCTCGACGTAGTCGGCGGAGACGCGGGAAGCGCGCTCGAGCAGACGGCTGTGGAGATAGAACACGTCGCCGGGATAGGCTTCACGGCCCGGCGGACGACGCAGCAGCAGGGAGATCTGGCGATAGGCCACGGCCTGCTTGGACAGATCGTCATAGACGATCAGGGCGTCTTCACCGCGGTCGCGGAAGTATTCACCCATGGTGCAACCCGAGTAGGGCGCGAGGAACTGCAGGGCAGCCGATTCGGACGCACTGGCCGCCACCACGATGGTGTTGTGCAGAGCGCCGTTCTCTTCCAGCTTGCGCACCACGTTGGCGATGGTCGACTGCTTCTGACCAATGGCGACGTAGACGCAGCGGATGCCGCTGTTCTTCTGGTTGATGATGGCATCGATCGCCATGGCGGTCTTGCCGATCTGACGGTCACCGATGATCAGCTCACGCTGACCGCGGCCTACCGGGATCATGGCATCGACGGCTTTGTAGCCGGTCTGCACCGGCTGGTCGACCGACTGACGCCAGATCACGCCCGGTGCGACCTTCTCGACGGCGTCGGTGGCGCTGGCGTTCAGCGGACCCTTGCCATCGATGGGGTTGCCCAGGGCGTCGACGACGCGGCCCAGCAGTTCCGGACCAACCGGGACTTCCAGGATGCGGCCGGTGCACTTGGCGCTCATGCCTTCGGCCAGACCCAGGTAGCTACCCAGGACCACGGCGCCGACGGAGTCCTGCTCCAGGTTCAGCGCCATGCCGTAGATGCCGCCGGGGAATTCGATCATTTCGCCGTACATGACGTCGGCCAGACCGAAGATCCGCACGATACCGTCAGACACGCTGACGATGGTGCCTTCGTTGCGGGCTTGCGAGGTCACGTCGAGCTTGTCGATGCGACCCTTGATGATTTCACTAATTTCGGAAGGATTGAGTTGCTGCATGCTACTGCCCCTTCAAACTCAAGGTTTCAACGCTTCGGCCAGTTGCGCGAGCTTGCCGCGAACGGAGCCATCGATTACCAAGTCGCCGGCGCGGATAACCACACCACCGATCAGGCTCGCATCCTCGGATGCATTTAGTCGCACTTGTCGACCTAGCCTTGCGCTGAGAGCCTTGGCGAGTTTGTCTTGCTGTTCGTCGCTCAGGGCGAAAGCACTGGTGACTTCCGCCTCGATGGATTTTTCCTGCTCGGCCTTGTACGCCTCGTAGATCTCGGCGATGGCCGGGAACAGGTCGATCCGGTTGTTTTCTGCCACGGTCCGAACGAAGTTCTGGGACTGTGCATCCAGCTGATCGCCACATACATCGATGAGCAATCCGGCCTTGGCGTCCGCAGTCAACTGCGGCTGCTGAAGCAGCTGGCGCACGGTCCCATCTTGGGATACCGCGGCGAGCAGCCCTAGCGCGGCCGACCACTGGGTCAGCTGCTGCTGGGACTGTGCGAACTCGAAAGCCGCCTTGGCATAGGGCCGGGCCAGCGTGTTCAGTTCTGCCATTGGTGGCCTCGCTTAGATTTCCGCTGCCAGTCGGTCGACCAACTGGGCATGAGCATTGGCATCAACGGTCGATCCGAGGATCTTCTCGGCGCCGGCCACGGCCAGCACGCCGACGCGAGCACGCAGAGCGTCCTTCGCGGTGTTGATTTCCTGCTCGATTTCCGCCTGAGCCTGCGCCTTGATCCGGTCGCCTTCGGCACGGGCCTTGGCCTGTGCGTCCTCGACGATCTGAGCGGCACGCTTGTTGGCTTGCTCGATGATCTCGGCTGCTTGACCCTTGGCTTCGTTCACTTTCTGGTTGGCTTGCTGCTGTGCCACTTCCAGATCACGAGCCGCGCGGTTGGCAGCGTCAAGGCCATCGGCAATCTTCTTCTCACGCTCACGCAGCGCCGAGATGATCGGCGGCCACACGTACTTCATGCAGAAGAGCACGAAGATGAAGAAGGCAACGGACTGGCCTATCAGGGTTGCATTAATGTTCACGCCAACACCTCGCTCGTTCGTTGTCCATCAGTCCTGCCTACACCCGTGAGGGTGATCAGCCGGCGATCTGACCAACGAAGGGGTTAGCGAAGGTGAAGAACAGGGCGATACCAACACCGATCATGGTCACGGCGTCGAGCAGACCGGCGACGATGAACATCTTGACTTGCAGCATCGGAACCATTTCCGGCTGACGAGCGGCGCCTTCGAGGAACTTGCCACCCAGCAGACCGAAGCCAATGGCGGTACCCAGAGCGCCCAGGCCAATCAGCAGAGCAACGGCGATCGCGGTCAAACCAACTACAGTTTCCATCTTTCCTCCCGACTTTTTTAGTCGTCTTGGTTAAGGTTGAAGCGAAAAAGTTTTCCCAAGTTACCCGGCGGACAACGTCCTCCGGGACTCACGGCAGAACCGCCTCCGGACGCCGTCAGCAGCGTCCGGGGGCCATTCCTTAGTGACTTTCTTCGTGCGCCATCGACAGGTAGACGATGGTCAGCATCATGAAGATGAAGGCCTGCAGGGTGATGATGAGGATGTGGAACACTGCCCACGCCCACTGCAGCACGATACCCAGGCCACCCAGCGCCAGACCGTTGGCGAACATGATGGCGATGAGGATGAAGATCAGCTCGCCAGCATACATGTTGCCGAACAGTCGCAGTGCCAGCGAGATCGGCTTGGCGATCAGGGTGACGAATTCGAGCAGGAAGTTGATCGGGACCAGGATGATCTGCAGCAGCATGTTCTTGCTGCTGAAGGGATGCAGGGTCAGCTCGCCGAAGAAGCCGCCCAGGCCCTTCATCTTGATGCTGTAGAAGATCAGCAGGGCGAACACCGACAGGGCCATGCCCAGGGTGGCGTTCGGGTCGGTGGTGGGCACCACGCGGAAGTAGGTGTGCTCGCCGAACAGCATGCCGGCCACGGACGGCAGCCAGTCCACCGGCACCAGGTCCATCAGGTTCATCAGGAAGATCCAGACGAAGATGGTCAGGGCCAGGGGCGCGATCAGCGGATTCTTGCCGTGGAAGGTGTCGCGGACGCTGCCGTCGACGAATTCGACCAGCACCTCGACGAAGTTCTGCAGGCCGCCGGGCTGACCACTGGTGGCCTTCTTGGCGACGCTGCGGAACAGCACCAGGAAGATCAGGCCGAGGGCGACCGACCAGCCGAGGGTGTCCACGTGGAAGGCCCAGAAGCCCATTTCCTTAGCTTCAGCGGGGGTGTGGGCGAAGCTCCAGCCGTTCACCGGGTGCATACCATAGGTCAGGTTCTGCAGGTGGTGCTGGATGTAGCCCGAAGCGGAGTCTGCTGCCATGTGTGCCTCGAATGCCTTAAGGTCTAGTCGGTTTTTTCAGTAGCAGGGGCGCGCCGGCATTGACCATCAGCGTCAACAGGTAGACGCCGAACAGTGCAGGAGCCGAAAGCGGTTTTACCCCAGCAAACGTCAGTGCAAAGAGCACTGCCGTGAGAATCAGTTTGCCCGCCTCGCCCGAGTAGAAAGAACGGACGATGTCTTGGGCGGCATGGGCGCCACGATAGCGGAACGCCTTGAACGAAAAATACAGATTGGGCAGCCAGGCAATCAGCCCGCCCAACAATCCGGAATAACCGGCGACCTTACCGACGAAGCAATACAAGACAACGGCGGCACACGACGCGACAGCCAGTTGGACGAGCAGCAGGCGAAAGGCAGGCTGGTGATGGAAAGGCAGGCGTTTGGGCGTGCGGCGGTCCATCGGCTCGAAGTCCTCTGGTGTCGGCTTAATAGTTGTTTTCACTGGCATGCTTTGTGCCGACAAAAAGCGGGCAAAGTATAGGGGCGCGTCCAGAGTGGTTCAAGCCACCCCGGACAGATTGCCGTCCAGGCTCGCAGGCATTTGTGTCAGCGAATGTGCGCCAGTACGCCTTGAAGTTCGTCCAAAGAGGTGTAGCGGATCACCAGTTGACCCTTGCCTTTCTCGCCATGGCGGATCTGCACGTTGGCGCCCAAACGTTCGGCCAGACGCTGCTCCAGCCGACTGATGTCGGGATCGACCACCGCGGCCTTCGCCTCCGGCTCCGCGCCGCTGAGCCACTGGCGCACCAGGGCTTCGGTCTGGCGGACGGTGAGGCCCCGTGCGACAACGTGCCGCGCCCCTTCGGCCTGGCGCGCCTTGGGCAGACCGAGCAGTGCCCGGGCATGGCCCATCTCCAGCTCGCCCCTGGCCAGCATTTCCTTGGCGTCTTCGGCCAGCGCCAGCAGGCGCAGCAGGTTGGTCACGCCCGAGCGCGACTTGCCGACGGCTTCGGCCACCTGGGCCTGGGTCAGCTCGAATTCGTCCTGCAGCCGCTGCAAGGCCATGGCCTCTTCCAGCGGATTGAGATTCTGCCGCTGGATATTTTCGATCAGCGCCAGGGCGATGGCCACCTGATCGGGCACGTCGCGCACCAGCGCCGGGATCCGCTCCAGACCGGCCTGCTGGCTGGCCCGCCAGCGGCGTTCGCCGGCGATGATCTCGTAACGGCCTTCACCGATGGCACGCACCACGATGGGCTGCATCAGCCCCTGGACGCGAATGGAGTTGGCCAGCTCTTCCAGAGCGGTCGGATCCATGTGCCGGCGCGGCTGGTACTTGCCGCGCTGGATGATGTTCAGCGGCAGCGATTGCAGTTCGCTGACCGGGGTGGCGGCAGCCTGCTCCTGCAGGACCTTGACGCTGGCACCGCCGAGCAGGGCGTCGAGACCGCGGCCCAGACCTCGTTTCTTCACAGCCATGGGGATTCCTTAGGCAGTCTTGGCGACGCGAGCCGCCTTGCGCTGACGTTTGACCAGCTCGCTGGCCAGCTCCAGGTAGGCCGCGGCCCCCTTGGAACTCTTGTCGTAGACCAGGGCGGGCATGCCGTAGCTGGGCGCTTCGGCCAGGCGGACGTTGCGCGGAATGATGGTTTCGTAGAGCTCGTCGCCGAAGTGCTGCTTGAGCTGGGCGGCGACGTCGTTGGCCAGGCCGATGCGCGGATCGAACATGGTGCGCAGCAGGCCCTCGATCTTCAGCTGCGGATTCAGCCGCTGGGCGATGTGCTGGATGCTGCCGACCAGATCGGTCAGGCCTTCCAGGGCGAAGTACTCGCACTGCATGGGAATGATCACGCCATCGGCGGCCACCAGGCCGTTGATGGTCAGCATGGACAGCGACGGCGGGCAGTCGATGAGGACGTAGTCGTAGTTGTCCCGCACGGGGGCGAGGGCATCACGTAGCCGGCTCTCGCGCCCGGTCATCTCCAGCAGCTCGACTTCCGCGGCGGTGACGTCGCGGTTCGAGGGCAGCAGCTGGTAGCCGCCGTGCTCGGAGAAGTGCATGGCGTCGAGCAGGCCGCAGGCCCCGGTGAGGACGTCCAGCACCGAATGCTCGAGGGCGTGCTTGTCCACCCCGCTGCCCATGGTGGCGTTACCCTGGGGATCGAGATCGATCAGCAGCACCTTGCGCCGGTTGGTGGCGGCCAGAGAAGCGGCGAGATTGATGCACGTCGTGGTCTTGCCCACCCCGCCCTTCTGGTTGGCTATCGCGTAAACCTTGGCCATGTACCGCCTTACCCCTCTCCGTTCGTGCGGCGCAGTATCAGCAAGTGCCGCTGGCCTTGGCAACCGGGAACCGCGAGGACGTGCGCCGCCGCAACCCGGAAATCCGCTGGTAGCTTGGCCAGCTCGTCGTCGGGGTGCAGTCCCTTCATCGCCAGCCACTGTGTTTGGTTGTCGCCCAGGTGGCGCGTCCAGGTGGCGAAGTCGTCAATGGCGCTGAACGCCCGCGAGACGATGCCGGTGAAGGGCGCGGCAGGCTGGAAGGCCTCGACGCGGGCGTGGACCACCTCGAGATTGGCCAGGCCCAGCTCGATCTTGGCCTGGGTCAGGAAGCGGGTCTTCTTGCCGTTGCTGTCGAGCAGGGTGAAGCGCGACTCGGGAAAGAGGATCGCCAGGGGAATGCCCGGCATGCCGCCGCCACTGCCCACGTCCAGCCACTGCCCGGCGCCCACGTGGGGGACGATGCTGAGGCTGTCCAGCAGGTGCCGCGAGACCATCTCGTTGGGATCGCGCACCGCGGTGAGGTTGTAGGCCTTGTTCCACTTGACCAGCAGGTCCAGGTAGCCCAGCAACCGCTCTTCCACGGCGGCGCTCAGGGCCACGCCGAGGGTCTCGGCGCCCTGGCGCAGTTCGTTGGCTTGGATCGCGCTGGCCATCAGGCGCTGTGCTCCAGGCTGCGACCGGCGCTGCGCTTCTTGAGGTGGATCAGCAGCAGCGAGACCGCCGCTGGCGTGACGCCCGGAATGCGCGAGGCCTGCCCCAGGGTCTCGGGACGGGCCTGGGCCAGCTTGTGCTGGATCTCCTTGGACAGTCCGGAGATGGTGGCGTAGTCGAGCTCCGCCGGCAGCGCCACGGCGTCGCTGGCGCGCAGGCGCTGGATCTCGTCCTGCTGGCGATCGATGTAGCCGGCGTACTTGGTCTTGATCTCGATCTGCTCGGCGACCTGGGCCTCGGCCGGTGTCTGACCTACCGCGGCCAGCAGACCGGCATAGTCGATCTCCGGACGAGTCAGCAGGTTCTGCAGGTTGTATTCGTGATTGAGCGGCGTGCCGAAGCGCTCGGCCACCGCCGTGCCCTCGGGCGTGCCCGGGCGAATCCAGATCGCCTTGAGACGCTGCTCTTCCAGGGCGATGCCCTCGCGCTTGGCTTCGAACAGCGCCCAGCGCTGGTCGTCCACCAGACCCAGCTCGCGCCCCTTTTCGGTCAGGCGCAGGTCGGCGTTGTCTTCGCGCAGGATCAGCCGGTACTCGGCGCGGGAGGTGAACATCCGGTAGGGCTCCTGGGTGCCCAGAGTGATGAGATCGTCGACCAGCACGCCGAGGTAGGCCTCGTCGCGGCGCGGACACCAGGCTTCACGGCCCTGGGCGCGCAGCGCGGCGTTGGCACCGGCGAGCAGACCCTGGGCGCCGGCTTCTTCGTAACCGGTGGTGCCATTGATCTGGCCGGCGAAGAACAGGCCGGCGATGACCTTGGTTTCCAGGCTGTACTTGAGATCCCGCGGATCGAAGAAATCGTATTCGATGGCGTAGCCGGGTCGCAGGATGTGGGCGTTCTCCAGGCCGCGCATGGAGCGCACCACCTCGAGCTGCACATCGAAGGGCAGCGAGGTGGAGATGCCGTTGGGATAGAGCTCGTGGGTGGTCAGACCCTCGGGTTCGAGAAAGACCTGATGGCTGTCCTTGTCGGCGAAGCGATGGATCTTGTCTTCGATGGACGGACAGTAGCGCGGCCCTACCCCTTCGATCACGCCCGAGTACATGGGCGAACGATCCAGGTTGGCGCGGATGATGTCGTGGGTGCGGGCGTTGGTGTGGGTGATCCAGCAGCTGACCTGCGCCGGATGCTGCTCGCGATTGCCGAGAAAGGACATCACCGGCAGCGGGTTATCCCCTGGCTGCTCGGTCATCACCGAGAAGTCCACCGAGCGGCCGTCGATACGTGGCGGCGTGCCGGTCTTCAGGCGGGAGACCCGCAGCGGCAGTTCCCGCAGGCGCTGGGCCAGGGCGATGGCGGGCGGGTCTCCCGCTCGTCCACCGCTGTGATTCTGCATGCCGATGTGGATAAGACCGCCGAGGAAGGTTCCAGCGGTCAGCACCACGTTGTCGCCATGGAATTTCAGGCCCATCTGGGTGATCACGCCGGCCACCCGATCGCCTTCGACGATGAGGTCGTCACAGGCCTGCTGGAATATCCACAGGTTGGGCTGGTTTTCCAGGGTGTAGCGGATAGCCGCCTTGTACAGCACGCGATCGGCCTGGGCGCGAGTGGCGCGGACGGCAGGTCCCTTGCGGCTGTTAAGAATGCGGAACTGGATGCCGGCGAGATCCGTCGCCGCGGCCATGGCGCCGCCCAGGGCATCGATCTCCTTGACCAGATGGCTCTTGCCGATGCCGCCAATGGCGGGATTGCAGCTCATCTGGCCGAGAGTTTCCACATTATGCGTGAGCAGCAGGGTGCGCACACCCATGCGAGCGGCCGCCAGGGCCGCTTCGGTACCGGCATGGCCGCCACCGATCACGATGACGTCGAAACGGGAAGGAAAGTCCACCACGCACCTCGTGCCTGTTGGCAGGAATTCGAAGGAAAGCCGGCAAGTATAAGGCCTAGGCCAGTCTTGCAGAAGGGGCCCTGGCCAAAAAATGACCAGACGCCGTGGTAGACGCTCAATATAAACAATAGAGAAGAAAGTTTTAAAAGGACTGATATAGAGCTTATGTATATGCAGGCCCTTCGCTGTGGATAAGCTTATCCAGCCCTTGGCAGGTCTGGGCTGGGGAAAAACTGAACCCGGTGTACGTCTTGTGCTGTGGATGAACACAAGCTATCAGCATCCTGTGGACCCTTTGCCCGCTTATCCACAGTGGCAATCATGGACAGGTCGTGCACCGATTTATGGGCAGACCTCAGGCGGGGTTATCAACAGGGCTCTGGAAGGGGGAAGTGAGGACAGACAAGGCCTGCATTGCACAGGCCTGCTACAGCGGAGCGGGAGTTACTTGCCGATGCAGAAGCTGGAGAAGATGCGGCCGAGCAGATCGTCGGAGCTGAAGGCACCGGTGATCTCGCCGAGTACCTGCTGAGCCTGGCGCAGATCCTCGGCCAAGAGCTCGCCGGAACCAGCCAGGGTGAGCTGGCGATAGCCGTGGTCCAGGGCGCTGGCCGCCCGCTGCAGGGCATCCAGATGGCGGCGGCGGGCGCTGAAGCCGCCCTCGGTGGTCTGCTCGAAGCCCATGCAGGCCTTGAGATGCTCGCGCAGGGCCTCGACTCCGCCGCCATCGGTGGCGCTGAGGGCGATCTCCACCGGTGCGGTCGACCCCAGCAACCCGGTGGGCTCACCGGTGAGGTCGGCCTTGTTGCGGATCACCGTCAGCTTGTCCAGCGGCGGCCTGGCGCTCAGCAGTTCCGGCCAGAGCGCCTGGGGATCGCGGGCTTCCGGTGCGCTGGCGTCCACCACCAGCAGCACTCGATCGGCTCCGGCGATGGCGTCCAGGGCCCGCTGGACGCCGATCTGTTCCACCCGGTCATCGGTGTCGCGCAGACCGGCCGTATCGACCACGTGCAGCGGCATGCCATCCAGGTGGATATGTTCACGCAGGACATCGCGGGTGGTGCCGGCGATGTCGGTGACGATGGCGGCTTCGCGGCCGGCCAGGGCATTGAGCAGGCTGGACTTGCCGGCATTGGGACGGCCGGCGATCACCACGGTCATGCCGTCACGCAGCAGGGCACCGCGATTGGCTTCGCGACGGACCTCCTGCAATTCGGCCTGGACCCCCTCCAGCAGGCCCTGGACCCGACCGTCGGCGAGGAAGTCGATCTCTTCCTCGGGAAAGTCGATGGCAGCCTCGACGTAGATACGCAGCTGGATGAGTTGCTCGACCAGGCTTTCCACGCGACGGGAGAATTCGCCCTGCAGCGAGCGCAGGGCATTGCGCGCCGCCTGTTCGGTGCTGGCCTCGATGAGGTCGGCGATGGCCTCGGCCTGGGCCAGGTCGAGCTTGTCGTTGAGAAAGGCGCGTTCGCTGAACTCGCCCGGGCGGGCCAGGCGCGCGCCCTCTTTCAGGGTACGGCGCAGGAGCAGGTCGAGGATTACCGGGCCGCCATGGCCCTGGAGTTCCAGCACGTCTTCGCCGGTAAAGGAGTTGGGACCGGGAAAGAACAGCGCGATGCCGGCGTCCAGCACGCTGCCGTCGGCGGCGAGGAAGTTGCCATAGTGGGCATGTCGCGGGGGCAGCTCACGGCCGCAGATCGCCCGCGCCAGGGGGGCGGCGAGGGGCCCGGAGACGCGGACGATACCGACTCCGCCGCGCCCGGTAGCGGTGGCGATGGCGGCGATGCTGTCGGAAGGCAGGGACATGACGATCCTCCAGAAAGCACGACGCCCCAATCAAGGGGCGTCGTGTGGACAGGGTGAGCGGGGTCAGGCCTTCTTGCTGGCCGCCTCGATCTTCCGGGTAATGTACCACTGCTGCAGGATCGACAGGCAGTTGTTGACGATCCAGTACAGCACCAGACCGGCCGGGAACCACAGGAAGAAGAAGGTGAAGATGATCGGCATCATCTTCATGACCTTGGCCTGCATGGGATCCGGCGGTGCCGGGTTGAGCATCTGCTGCACCAGCATGGTGCCGCCCATGATGATCGGCAGGATGAAGAAGGGATCCTTGGCCGACAGGTCGGTGATCCAGAACATCCAGGGCGACTGGCGCATCTCGACGCTTTCCAGCAGCACCCAGTACAGTGCCAGGAACACCGGCATCTGCACCACGATGGGCAGACAGCCACCCAGGGGATTGATCTTCTCCTTGCGGTAGAGCTCCATCATCGCCTGGGACATCTTCTGGCGATCGTCGCCATGCTGTTCCTTCAGCGCCTGCAGTCGCGGGCCGACGGCACGCATGCGGGCCATGGAGCGGTAGCTGGCGGCGGACAGCGGGAAGAACAGCATCTTGATGATGATGGTCAGGACGATGATCGACCAGCCCCAGTTACCCAGGATGCTGTGGATATGCTGCAGCAGCCAGAAGATCGGCTGGGCGATGAACCACAGGAAGCCGTAGTCGACGGTCAGTTCCAGACCGTGGGACAGGGTCTTGAGGTGCTCCTGGATCTTCGGACCGGCATAGAGGGTCAGCGAGGTCTCGCCCTTGCCACCCGCCGGCACGCTGAACTGCGGACCGGTGAAGCCGACGATGTAGTTGCCCTGGGCATCCTTGCGGGTGGTGATCTGGTGCTGCTCATCCTTGTTCGGCACCCAGGCGGTGACGAAGTAGTGCTGCAGCCAACCGACCCAGCCGCCCTGCACCGCTTCCTGCAGGCGATTCTTGTCCATGTCGCTCATGGACACCTTGCGGTAGGGCTCGGCCGGGGTACCGACCGCGGCGCCCAGGTAGGTGGACACGCCGGTGGCGGTGGTGGCCGAGGGATCGCCGCTCTTGTCACGCTTGAGCTGGGCATAGAGCACGCCGTTCCAGGCGCTGGCGCTCTGGTTGTCGATCAGGTAGCTGACCTGGATCTGGTAGGCGTCCGGGTTGATGCAGGCGATCTTCTTCTGCGCCTTCTCGGCGTCCGAGCAGTCGACCTTCAGGCCCCGGTGGAAGGTGAATCTCTTGATGTAGTCGACGCCATTGGCCTGGTACTTGAGATCCACCACCAGCTGCTGCTGGCCATCGGCGAGCACGTAGCTGGACTGCGCCGAGGTGTACAGCGGACGACCGGCGCTGTTGCCATCGGGACCGTTGGCACCGGTCAGGCCGCTCTGCGCCAGGTAGAGACGCTGGGCGCCGTTGTCGAACAGCATGAAGGGATCGTTGGGATGGTCCTGGCGGCTCGGGTACTGCACCAGGCCGAGCTGGACGATGTCGCCGCCGCGGGGGTCGATGGCCAGATCCAGGACGTCGGTACGCACCTTGATGAGCGCGGTGCTCGGTTGGGCAGCCGCGTTGTCCACCGGGGCAGCTGCCTTGGCATCGGCCGGGACGTCGGTGGGCACGTTGGGGGTATCGCCCGGCAGGACGCTGGTCTGCGTCTTGGCCGTGGGCAGATCGCCTTGGCCGTAGTCCTTGTTCCACTGGAAAACCAGGGTGTAGGACACGATCGCCAAGGCGGCAATGAGTAGCGGGCGCTTGATATCCATGTTTACTCGGCCATCGAAGAGGTCGGGGCTGGGTTCTTTGCGGGAGGAACGGGATCGTATCCGCCTGAGTGCCAGGGATGGCACCGGCACAGTCGCCGTGTGGTCAGCCAGCCACCACGCAGCAGCCCGTGGCACTCGATGGCTTCGAGGGCGTAACCGGAACAGGTCGGATAGAAACGACAGTGACTGGCCATCAAGGGGCTGATGGCATAACGGTAGAAGCGAATCAGCAGCAGGGCCGGTTTACGCATGAGCACCGTCGGGACTGTCAATGGGGTGGGCAATCGTCTTGCTCGCCTGGCGATTGAGACGTTTCCACAGTTGCAGCAGCTGATCGTGCAATTCGGGATTGTCGACCTCGCCGAGTCCCTTGCGGGCGACGAAGACCAGATCGAAGCTGCCGAGGCGGTCCTGATTCAGCCGGAAGGAATCCCGGATGACCCGCTTGATGCGATTGCGCTCGACAGAAAGCTTGACGCTTTTCTTGCCGATGACCAGCCCCAGGCGGGAATGGTCGAGCCCATTGGCATGGGCGAGCAGCAGCAGGTGCTTGCCGGATGCCTTGTGGGTGGGAGAGTCAAAGACCGCCTGGAACTGTTGGGAGCTCAGTAAGCGCCTGTCCCGACCGAAACCCTGACTCACCACCTGACCGGGCAATCAGATCGCCAGACGCTTGCGGCCTTTGGCACGGCGACGGGCGAGAACCTGACGGCCGTTCTTGGTTGCCATACGAGCACGGAAACCGTGGACACGGGCGCGCTTCAGGGTGCTGGGTTGGAAGGTGCGTTTCATGGACTTTTACCTAGGTGAAAGCGGCAAGGCATGAGTGCCCCGCGCAAAGAGACCGGCGATTCTAGAGAAAGCCTCGGTACAGGTCAATTTCCAACCAGCACCGGCTGGCAGACGAGCGCGTAAATAAAATCAACAGGTCAGAAGGTTTTAAAAGACTGTTGAAGTGAATATGTATGGTGCAGCGGTTTTCTGTGGATAGAACGTGGCAGCCCGGGTCCAGCCTGGTCGGAGCGGCAGCGGAAAGTCTGTTTTCAACAGGTGTGCCGAAGGTGGTCAGGCTGTCCAGGAGCTGTGGATAAGCAGAGCTGTTACGCACAGCCGGATTATCCACAGAGAAAAACCCCGGGATGTCCAGAGAGGTCAGACGGCCTTATCCACAGTGCTGACGGTCATATGCCCGGTCCTGACGGTTGAGGCGGCTATCTGCCGGGAAACTGCGCAGTCATGTGGATAACCCAGGTGGGGAGGGATACAATGGGCGTTTGCTCATGGCCCGTCCGGGCCGCTCCAGTTCTTGGGAGACGCTGTGTCGGTCGAACTCTGGCAACGTTGCGTGGATGTGCTGCGCGACGAGCTGCCTTCGCAACAATTCAATACCTGGATCCGGCCACTGCAGGTGGAAGCGGAAGGGGATGAGCTGCGGGTGTTCGCGCCCAACCGCTTCGTGCTCGACTGGGTCAACGAGAAATACCTGGGTCGCCTGCTCGAATTGCTCGAGGAGCATGCCGACGACGGTATCGCCCCGGTGCTGTCCTTGCTGATCGGCAGCAAGCGCAGCAACAAGCCGCGCGCTGTCCAGACGCCGAGCAGCCAGAGCACTCCGTTGCCACCACCGGTGCAGGCCCCGCAACCGATCCAGTCGGACATCGTCACCGCGGGCGTTGCCCTGGAAGACGTGACGGCGGAATTGGCCGACGAGCCGGTCGTCAAGACCGAACGTACCGTGCAGGTGGAGGGTGCGCTCAAGCACACCAGCTATCTGAACCGTACCTTCACCTTCGAGAACTTCGTCGAGGGCAAGTCCAACCAGCTGGCGCGCGCGGCGGCCTGGCAGGTGGCGGACAATCCCAAGCACGGGTACAACCCGCTCTTCCTCTATGGCGGCGTGGGTCTGGGCAAGACCCACCTGATGCACGCGGTGGGCAACCACCTGCTCAAGCGCAATCCGAACGCCAAGATCGTCTATCTGCATTCGGAGCGCTTCGTCGCCGACATGGTCAAGGCGCTGCAGCTCAACGCCATCAACGAATTCAAGCGTTTCTACCGCTCGGTGGATGCGCTGCTGATCGATGACATCCAGTTCTTCGCCCGCAAGGAGCGTTCGCAGGAAGAGTTTTTCCACACCTTCAATGCCCTGCTCGAAGGTGGACAACAGGTGATCCTCACCAGCGACCGCTATCCCAAGGAGATCGATGGCCTGGAAGAGCGGCTCAAGTCGCGCTTCGGCTGGGGGCTCACCGTAGCCGTGGAGCCGCCGGAGCTGGAGACGCGGGTCGCGATCCTGATGAAGAAGGCCGACCAGGCCAAGGTCGACCTGCCCCACGACGCCGCCTTCTTCATTGCCCAGCGCATCCGTTCCAACGTGCGGGAACTGGAAGGCGCGCTCAAGCGGGTGATCGCCCATGCCCACTTCATGGGCCGCGACATCACCATCGAGCTGATCCGCGAGTCGCTCAAGGATCTGCTGGCGCTGCAGGACAAGCTGGTCAGCATCGACAACATTCAGCGCACCGCGGCCGAGTACTACAAGATCAAGATCGCCGATCTGCTGTCAAAACGCCGCTCGCGCTCGGTCGCCCGGCCGCGGCAGGTCGCCATGGCGCTGTCCAAGGAACTGACCAACCACAGCCTGCCGGAAATCGGCGACGCCTTTGGCGGACGCGATCACACGACGGTGTTGCATGCCTGTCGCAAGATCGCCGAACTTCGGGAATCCGACGCGGATATCCGCGAGGATTACAAGAACCTGCTGCGTACCCTGACCACCTGACGGACGCGGCCCTGGCAAGGACCTGACCATGCATTTCACCATTCAACGCGAAGCCCTGTTGAAACCGCTGCAGCTGGTGGCCGGTGTCGTGGAACGTCGGCAAACGCTGCCGGTGCTGTCCAACGTACTCCTGGTCGTGGAAGGCCAGCGCCTCTCGCTGACCGGTACCGACCTGGAAGTCGAGCTGGTTGGAAGGGTCGATCTGGAAGAAGCCGCCGAAGCCGGCGAGATCACCGTGCCGGCGCGCAAGCTGATGGACATCTGCAAGAGCCTGCAGCCCGATGCGCTGATCGACATCCGTACCGAGGAGCAGAAGCTGCTGATTCGTGCCGGACGCAGTCGCTTCACCCTGTCCACCCTGCCGGCCAACGACTTCCCCACCGTGGAGGAAGGTCCGGGTTCGCTGAAGTTCAGCATTCCCCAGGGCCGCCTGCGCCGTCTGATCGAGCGCACTGGCTTCGCCATGGCCCAGCAGGACGTGCGCTACTACCTTAACGGCATGCTGCTGGAAGCCAGCACCGGCCGGCTGCGCGCCGTGGCCACCGATGGTCACCGCCTGGCCATGTGCATGCTGGAAGCCGACGTCGACCAGGCCGAGAAGCACCAGGTCATCGTGCCGCGCAAGGGCATCCTGGAGTTGTCGCGCCTGCTCACCGAACCGGAAGAGCCGGTCAACGTGGTCCTGGGCCAGCACCATATCCGCGCCACCACCGGCGACTTCACCTTTACCTCCAAGCTGGTGGACGGCAAGTTCCCCGACTACGAGCGCGTGCTGCCGCGGCATGGCGACAAGCTGGTACTGGGCGAGCGCCAGCATCTGCGCGAAGCCTTCAGCCGCACCGCCATTCTCTCCAACGAGAAGTACCGTGGTATCCGCCTGCAGCTGGAAAACGGCTTCATGAAGATCCAGGCCAACAACCCGGAGCAGGAAGAGGCCGAGGAAGAACTGCAGGTCGACTACGACGGCGGCAGCCTGGAGATCGGTTTCAACGTCAGCTACCTGCTCGACGTGCTCGGCGTGATGACCACCGATCAGGTGCGCATCACCCTGTCCGATTCCAGCAGCAGTGCGCTGTTGCAGGAGGCGGGCAACGACGACTCCTCCTATGTCGTGATGCCGATGCGCCTCTGATCGCCGCTCGATGACGCTGATCCGTTTCAACGCCGACCGCCTGCGCAATCTGCAGGCGGTCGCGCTTCAGCCCTCGCCCCGGGTCAACCTCCTGCATGGCGCCAACGGCAGCGGCAAGACCAGCCTGCTGGAAGCCATCCACCTGCTGGGCCTGGCCCGCTCCTTTCGCAGCACCAAGCTGGCGCCGGTCATCCAGCACGAGCAGGCCAGTTGCACGGTGTTCGGCCAGGTGCGGCTGCCCGGTGGCCAGGATTGCAACCTGGGTATCCAACGCGAGCGCGGCGGTGACTACCAGATCCGCATCAATGGCGAGAATGCCCGTAGCGCGGCGCAACTGGCCGAGGTGCTGCCGCTGCAGCTGATCAATCCCGACGGCTTCCGGCTGCTCGAAGGCAGCCCCAAGATCAGGCGGCAGTTTCTCGACTGGGGCGTGTTCCACGAGGAACAGCGATTTCTACCGCTATGGCAACGCCTGCAAAAGGCGCTCAGGCAGCGAAATCACTGGCTCAGACGTGGTAAAATCGACCCTGCGGCGCAGGCCGCCTGGGATCAGGAACTGGCCCTGGCCAGCGCCGAGATCGATGGCTTTCGCCAGGCCTATATCCAGCGTCTGAAGCCGGAATTCACCGCGGTACTGGCCGAGCTGATCCAGCTCGACGGCCTGACCCTGAGCTACTACCGCGGCTGGGACCGCGAGCGCGATCTGCGCGAGGTGCTGGCGGACAGTCTGCCGCGGGATCTGCAGCTGGGACATACCCAGGCCGGGCCCCAGCGCGCCGACCTGCGCATTCGCATCGGCAACCACAACGCGGCGGACATCCTGTCGCGCGGCCAGCAGAAGCTGGTGGTGTGCGCGTTGCGCATCGCCCAGGGGCGGTTGGTCAACCAGGTCAAGCGGGGCCAGTGCGTCTATCTCATCGACGACCTGCCCTCGGAACTGGACGAGGGACACCGGCTGGCCTTGTGCCGGCTGCTGGAGGCACTGGAGTGCCAAGTCTTCATCACCTGTGTCGAGCGCGAGACGCTACAGGCCGCCTGGCGGCCGGAGACAGAGGTCAGCGTGTTTCACGTGGAACACGGCCATATCAAGCAGACCCACACTAGCGGGAGCCAAGCATGAGCGAGACCAATACCTACGACTCTTCCAGCATCAAGGTGCTGAAGGGACTGGATGCCGTGCGCAAGCGCCCCGGCATGTACATCGGCGACACCGATGACGGCACCGGCCTGCACCACATGGTCTTCGAGGTGGTGGACAACTCCATCGACGAGGCCCTGGCCGGCTTCTGCAGCGAGATCAGCATCACCATCCACATGGATGAATCCATCACCGTGCGCGACAACGGCCGCGGCATCCCGGTGGACATCCACAAGGAAGAAGGCGTCTCGGCGGCCGAAGTCATCATGACCGTGCTGCACGCCGGCGGTAAGTTCGACGACAACACCTACAAGGTGTCCGGCGGCCTGCACGGCGTGGGCGTCTCGGTGGTGAACGCCCTCTCCGAGGAGCTGCGCCTGACCATCCGCCGCGCCGGTCAGCTGTGGGAGCAGGTCTATGTGCACGGCGTACCCCAGGCGCCGCTGGCAGTGATCGGCGAGACCGACACCACCGGTACCCAGGTGCATTTCAAGCCGTCCGCCGAGACCTTCAACAACATCCAGTTCAGCTGGGACATCCTGGCCAAGCGGATTCGCGAACTGTCCTTCCTCAACTCCGGCGTCGGCATCGTCCTGCGTGACGAGCGCAGCGGCAAGGAAGAGCTGTTCAAGTACGAGGGCGGCCTGCGCGCCTTCGTCGACTACCTGAACACCAACAAGACCGCGGTGAACGAGGTATTCCACTTCCAGGTGCAGCGCGAAGACGATGGCGTCGGCGTGGAAGTGGCACTGCAGTGGAACGACAGCTTCAACGAGAACATCCTCTGCTTCACCAACAACATTCCCCAGCGCGATGGCGGCACCCACCTGGCGGGCTTTCGCTCGGCGCTGACACGCAACCTGAACAGCTACATCGAGGCCGAGGGCCTGGCCAAGAAGTTCAAGGTGGCCACCACCGGTGACGACGCCCGTGAAGGCCTGACCGCCATCATCTCGGTCAAGGTGCCGGATCCCAAGTTCTCCTCCCAGACCAAGGACAAGCTGGTCTCCTCCGAGGTGAAGACCGCGGTGGAACAGGAGATGGGCAAGCACTTCTCCGACTTCCTGCTGGAGAACCCCAACGAAGCCAAGGCGGTGGTCGGCAAGATGATCGACGCGGCCCGGGCCCGGGAAGCGGCGCGCAAGGCGCGCGAGATGACCCGCCGCAAGGGCGCCCTGGACATCGCCGGCCTGCCGGGCAAGCTGGCGGACTGCCAGGAGAAGGATCCGGCGCTGTCCGAACTCTACATCGTGGAGGGTGACTCCGCCGGTGGTTCGGCCAAGCAGGGCCGCAACCGGCGCACCCAGGCGATCCTGCCGCTCAAGGGCAAGATCCTCAACGTGGAGAAGGCGCGCTTCGACAAGATGCTCTCCTCCCAGGAGGTGGGCACCCTGATCACCGCGCTGGGCTGCGGCATCGGCCGCGAAGAATTCAACATCGACAAGCTGCGCTACCACAACATCATCATCATGACCGATGCCGATGTGGACGGTTCGCACATCCGTACCCTGCTGCTGACCTTCTTCTTCCGCCAGATGCCGCTGCTGATCGAGCGGGGCTACATCTACATCGCCCAGCCGCCGCTGTACAAGGTGAAGCGTGGCAAGCAGGAGCAGTACATCAAGGACGACGAGGCGATGGAGGAATACCTGACCCAGACCGCCCTGGAAGAGGCCAGCCTGCACGTCAACGAGAACGCCCCGGGCCTGTCCGGCGTGGAACTCGAAAAGCTGGTGAACAGCTATCGCCAGGTGATGAAGACCTTCAAGCGCCTGTCGCGGCTGTATCCGGCCGCCGTCAGCGAACACCTGCTGTACCTGCCGCGGGTCGGTGTCGATCAGCTGGCTGATGAAGCGGCGATGCGTCAGTGGCTGGAAGGCCTTAGCGCGCGCCTGCAGACCTCCGAACGCTCTGGCACTACCTACCGCGTCAGCTTGCGCGAGGACCGCGAGCGAGGCCTATGGCTACCAGAGGTGGAAACCCGCGCCCATGGCCTGTCCAGCTACGTCACCTTCAACCGGGATTTCTTCGGTAGCAACGATTACCGCCTGGTGACCGAGCTGGCCGCCCAGCTGGACAACCTGCTGGAAGAAGGCGCCTATGCCAAGCGCGGTGAACGCCGTCGCCCGGTCAGCACCTTCAAGGAAGCCTGGGAATGGCTGATGAACGAGACCAGCAAGAGATTCAACATCCAGCGCTACAAGGGCCTGGGTGAGATGAATCCGGATCAGCTGTGGGAAACCACCATGGACCCGAACGTGCGCCGCATGCTGCAGGTAACCATCGAGGATGCCGTAGCGGCCGATCAGATCTTCAATACCCTGATGGGCGATCACGTGGAGCCGCGTCGCGACTTCATCGAGAGCAACGCCCTGGCGGTATCGAACCTCGACGTCTGATCGACTGCGGTTATGCACAAGCCCCGCCATGCGGGGCTTTTTTGTGGAAAACATTCTGGCTAGAGAGTCGCGCCGTTTCGTTCCACGACAACGAACGCCGTTCATCTTATAGCCGAAGGTTTTGTGGATAGTTTTCCTCAGCCGCTTTTGATCAACGCCGAAAATATCCGTAAAGGGGCCGTGCCATGCGGCATAGAGACACAGGATATAAAGGACGTTCCTGTGGATAAGCCTGGGAATAAGCTTGTCGGTACTTGTGGATGACGGTCAATCCGCGCTAGCAGCCCAAAATTCGGATGCGCGAAAAGCTTGGCACAGCCTGTGGATAAGTCTGTGGGAAAAGGGAGGAAAAGAGGTGGAAAGAGCCAGGCCTTGCGGCCTGGCGCTCAGGCTACGCAGCGCTCGGCCGGGTCGGCATCGGGCTTGGGCGCCAGGGCCTGCTCGATGAAGGCAAAGCAGCGATTATTGAGATCGACGATGGCGCGGGGATCCTGGCCCTGGGGATGGAGCAGCGGGCCGATGCTGACCTTGATGGTCCCCGGCGACTTGATCCAGGAGCGATTGGGCCAGTAGGCGCCGGCATCGTGGGCGATGGGCAGGATGGGCACGTTGAGGCTGCAGGCCAGGGCGGCGCCACCGCGGGAGAACTTGCCCATCTGACCGTAATCGATGCGGGTGCCCTGGGGAAAGATCAGTACCCAGCAGCCCTGGGCAAGATAACGGCCGCCCTGCTCGGTCAGTTGCTGCAGGGCCAGTTTGCCGTTGTCACGGTCGATGGCGATGGGCTTGAGCAGCGAGAAGGCCCAGCCAAAGAAGGGAATCCTGAGCAATTCGCGCTTGATCACCTGGGAGGTGGGCTCGAACTGGGCGGACAGGAAGAAGGTTTCCCAGGTGCTCTGGTGGTTGGCCACGATCACGCAGGGCTGCGCCGGGACGTTTTCCAGGCCGTCGATCTCGTAGCGGATGCCGCAGATGACCTTGGCCAGCCAGACGGCGAAACCGGTCCAGGCCTTGACCACCAGCCGATAGCGGGCGCGATAGGCCAGGAAGGGCGCGATCAGCAGGCTGACGCAGGACCAGAGGATGCCGCTGGTCCCCAGCAGCACATAGAACAACAGGGTACGCAAGAGCCGCATCAGGGCGCTTCCTCGAGCAGATGATCAGCCACCGCCGCCAGGTCGGCGAAGACCCGGATACCGGGTGGCAAAGGCTTGGCCAGGGTGCGCTCGCCCTTGCCGGTACGCACCAGGTAGGGCGTGCAGCCAAGGGCCGCGCCGGCTTCCAGATCGCGCAGGCTGTCGCCCACCACCGGGACGCCGCCCAGGTCGACACGCCCATAGTGGTGGGCGATGGCGCGAAATAGGCCGGGCAGCGGCTTGCGGCAGTCGCAGCCGGCTTCCGGGCCATGGGGGCAGTGGAGGATCAGGTCGACCCGACCGCCCTCCTCCGCCAGCAGCCGCTGCAGTTTCTCGTGCATGGCCGCGAGGTCGTCTTCCGTGAAGTAACCGCGCGCCAGGCCGGACTGGTTAGTGGCCACGGCCACCTGCCAACCGGCCCGGTTCAGCCGGGCGATGGCAGCCAGGCTACCGGGCAGCGGTTGCCACTGCGCGGCGCTGCGTACGTAGTCATCGGAATCGACATTGATGACGCCGTCGCGGTCCAGCACGATCAGTTTCATGCCCTAGCCCAGCACCGAGATGTCGGCGATGCCGAGGAACAGGCCACGCAGGTGAGCGAGCAGCGCATAGCGATTGGCGCGGACACGCTCGTCCTCGGCGTTGACCAGCACCTCGTCGAAGAAGGCATCAACCGGCGCGCGCAGACTGGCCAGGCGCTCCAGGGCTGCGCCATAGCGACGGGCTTCGGCCAGGGGCGCGGCATCCCGCTCGGCCTCGGCGATGGCGGCGGCCAGGGTGCGTTCGGCGTCGGTCTCGAACAGGGCGGCATCGGCCTGGGCCGCGACCTGGCCTTCGAACTTGCCCAGCAGGTTGGAGACGCGCTTGTTGGCGGCGGCCAGGGCCTCGGCCTCGGGCAGACGACGGAAGGCCTGCACGGCCTGGACGCGCTGGTCGAAGTCCAGCGCCGAGGCCGGACGCAGGGCGCGTACCGCCAGGTAGGCCGCGGTGTCGACGCCTTCGTCCTCGTAGCGGGCGCGCAAACGGTCGAAGACGAAGTCCAGCACCTGCTCCTGCAGGCCGGCAGCCTTGACCCGCTCGCCATAGCCGGCGATGGCGAAGGCGACGGCGGCTGGCAGATCCAGCTCCAGGCCCTTCTCGATGAGGATGCGCAGCACGCCCAGGGCCTGACGGCGCAGGGCGAAGGGATCCTTGCTGCCGGTGGGCAGCATGCCGATGCCGAAGATGCCGACCAGGGTGTCGAGCTTGTCGGCCAGGGCCACGGCGGCGCCGGTCAGGGTCTGCGGCAGTTCGGCGCCAGCACCGCGCGGCATGTACTGCTCGTTGAGCGCCAGGGCCACGTCTTCGGCCTCGCCGCCTTTCCTGGCGTAGTAGTAGCCGGCGATGCCCTGCATCTCGGGGAATTCGCCGACCATCTCGGTAGCCAGGTCGCACTTGGCGAGCACGCCGGCACGGTGGGCGCGCTCGGCATCACCGCCGATACGCTCGGCGATAAAGGCGGCCAGGGCGGCGACGCGCTGGGCCTTGTCGTAGACGGTGCCGAGCTGGGCCTGGAAGACCACGTTCTTGAGGCGCTCGTTGAAGCTTTCCAGCGGCTGCTTCTGGTCCTGCTTGAAGAAGAACTCGGCGTCGGTGAGACGGGGGCGGACCACCTTCTCGTTGCCGCTGACGATCTGCGCCGGATCCTTGCTTTCCAGGTTGGCCACGGTGATGAAGCGCGGCAGCAGCTTGCCCTGGGCGTCCAGCAGGCAGAAGTACTTCTGGTTGTCCTGCATGGTGGTGATCAGGGCTTCCTGGGGCACCTCGAGGAAACGTTCCTCGAAGGCGCAGACCAGCGGCACCGGCCATTCCACCAGGGCGGTCACCTCGTCCAGTAGCGCGGGTGGCACCACGGCGCTGCCCTGCTCCGCCGCGGCCAGCTCGGCTACGCGGGATTCGATGAGTTGGCGGCGCTCGGCGAAGTCGGCCAGCACATGGGCGGCGCGCAGGTCGGCGGCGTAGTGGGCCGGGGCGCTGATGCGCACGGCGTCGGGATGGTGGAAGCGATGGCCGCGGGACTCACGGCCGGCACGGCGGGTGAGGATCTCGCAGTCGATGACCTCGTCACCCAGCAGCATCACCAGCCACTGGGTCGGCCGGACAAACTCCTCGCGGCGGGCGGCCCAGCGCATGCGCTTGGGAATCGGCAGCTCGGCCAGGGAGGCTTCGACGATGCCGGGCAGCAGGCTGGCCGCCGGCTGACCAGGAATGCTCTGGGAGAATCTCAGCTTGGGGCCGCTGCGATCGATGGCGCTGATGTCGACGCCACACTTGCGGGCGAAGCCCAGGGCCGCCTGGGTGGGCTGGCCATCGGCGCCAAAGGCGGCCTGGAGCGGCGGGCCGTCCAGGTTGACGCTCCGCTCGGGCTGCTGGGTCTGCAGGGCTTCGACCAGCACGGCCAGGCGGCGCGGCGCGGCATAGGCGCGGGCGCTGGCATAGCCGAGACCGGCCTGCTTGAGGCCCTTCTCGATGCCGGCGAGAAAGCTGTCGCCCAGGGTCTTGAGCGCCTTGGGTGGCAGTTCTTCGGTACCCAGTTCGACCAGGAAATCCAGAGTGGTGCTCATCATTCGCCCTCCTTGAGCAGCGCCTGGACATCGTCGCGACCCAGGACCTCGTCACGCAGCGCGGGGCTGGCCAGCGGGAAGCCCAGCCGGGCACGGGCCTTGAAGTAGCCCTGGGCGACGCTGCGCGCCAGGGTGCGCACGCGCAGGATGTAACGCTGGCGCTCGGTCACCGAGATGGCGCGGCGGGCGTCCAGCAGGTTGAAGGTGTGGGAGGCCTTGAGCACCATCTCGTAGGTGGGCAGCGGCAGGTCCAGGGCGATTAGGCGATTGGCCTCGGACTCGTAGAAGTCGAACAGTTCGAACAGCTTGGGCACATTGGCGTGCTCGAAGTTGTAGGTGCTCTGCTCCACTTCGTTCTGGTGGAAGACGTCGCCGTAGGTCACGGTGCCGAAGGGGCCGTCGGCCCAGATCAGGTCGTAGACCGAGTCCACGCCCTGCAGGTACATGGCCAGGCGTTCCAGGCCATAGGTGATCTCGCCGGTCACCGGATAGCACTCGATACCGCCCGCCTGCTGGAAGTAGGTGAATTGGGTGACTTCCATGCCGTTGAGCCAGACTTCCCAGCCCAGACCCCAGGCGCCCAGGGTGGGCGATTCCCAATTGTCCTCGACGAAGCGCACGTCGTGCACCAGCGGATCCAGGCCGATGGCGGCCAGGGAGCCGAGGTAGAGCTCCTGGAAGTTGTCCGGATTGGGCTTGAGGACCACCTGGAACTGGTAGTAGTGCTGCAGGCGATTGGGGTTCTCGCCATAGCGGCCATCGGTGGGACGGCGGCTGGGCTGCACATAGGCGGCGTTCCAGGTCTCGGGACCGATGGCGCGCAGGAAGGTGGCGGTGTGGAAGGTACCGGCGCCGACTTCCATGTCATAGGGCTGGAGTACCACGCAGCCCTGCTCGGCCCAGTATTGCTGCAAGGCCAGGATCAAGTCTTGGAAGGTGCGCACGGTGGGCTTGGACTGGCTCACGAAAGATACCCGTTCGGCTGCGACGAAAAGCCGGGGAGTATAGCTGAAAGCCGGGGGTGGCCGCATTGGCGGATTAGGGCTGCCTGGCGGTATTGGGCAGAGATGACCGGCTGCGCGCTTTATCGCGGCCATGGGCCGCTCCTACAGGTACGGGTTGGCCTGTAGGAGCGGCCCATGGCCGCGATATAGGTAGCTGCTGCTACGGTAGCAGCGCCTGCAGTCTGTTAGAAACGTGCATTCAGCGCGTTCGCCGTGCTACCCATTCCAGAGGCTGTTATGACTCGCCTCCGCTGGCGCTCAACTGCGCTAAGGTGACGTCTCCCCTCGCCGTCCGAGCCTTCGCCATGCCGCGTTGTTTCTGGTGCACCGCCGATCCGCTGTACATCGAGTATCACGACCATGAATGGGGCGTGCCCCAGCGCGATCCGGCGGTGCTCTTCGAATTTCTCCTGCTGGAAGGCTTCCAGGCCGGACTGTCATGGATCACCGTGCTGAAGAAGCGCGAGCGCTATCGCCAGGTGCTGCATGGCTTCGATCCCGCGCGCCTGGCGCAGCTGAGCGATGCCGAGATCGCCGTGCTGATGCAGGACCCGGGCATCATCCGCAACGGCGCCAAGCTGCGCGCCGCTCGTCAGAATGCCCAGGCCTGGCTGAGACTCGAAGACCCTTCCGGCTGGCTGTGGTCCTTTGTCGGTGGCGCGCCCAGGATCAATCACTTTCGCGATCGCCAGGAGGTGCCGGCGATCACCCCGGAAGCGGAGGCCATGAGCAAGGCGCTCAAGCGGGCCGGTTTCACCTTTGTCGGTCCGACCATCTGCTACGCCTTCATGCAGGCCATGGGTCTGGTGATGGACCATACCCTCGATTGCGACCGCCATGCCGAATTGGCGTCTTCGTCGGCAGAACTGCAGGAAAAGTCGAATGTATAGGCGTCAGTTGGCGCGAACCTTACGCTTTCTTAACGTTTCCGGGACTTGTAGACGCTAAACTGTCGGCGCATTCAGACAGGAGTCCCTCTTTTGGAAAGATTCAAAGGCGCGCTGATGATCGCCTTCCTGCGCCTTTTCGCCCTGCTGCCCTGGCCATTGGTCCAGCGCTTGGGTGGATTCATCGGCTGGTGCATGTGGAAGCTGCCGACCCGCGCCAGCAAGGTTACCCGCATCAACCTCGCCCACTGTTTCCCCGAACTCGACGCCGCCGGCCTGGAGCGGCTGTCGCGCGAGTGCCTGCGTGGCATCGGCAAGACCCTGACCGAGAGCGCCTGCGCCTGGATCTGGTCGCCCCAGCGTTCCCTGCGCCTGGTGCGCGAGGTGGAAGGCATGGACGTCCTGCAGGAAGCCCTGGCCTCCGGCGATGGCGTGGTGGGCATCACCAGCCACCTGGGCAACTGGGAGTTGCTCAACCACTTCTATTGCTCCCATGCCAAGCCGATCATCTTCTATCGGCCGCCCAAGCTGAAGGCGGTGGACGACCTGCTCAAGCGCCAGCGGGTCCAGCTGGGCAACCGCGTGGCGCCCTCCACGCCGGAAGGCATCATCAGCGTGATCAAGGAAGTCCGACGCGGCGGCGCCGTGGGGATTCCGGCCGATCCCGAGCCGAGTCGCAGCGCCGGCCTCTTCGTGCCCTTCCTCGGCACCACCGCCCTGACCAGCAAGTTCGTGCCCTCGCTGCTGGCGCGCGGCAAGGCCCGCGGGGTGTTCTTCCATGCCGTGCGCCTGGCAGACGGCAGCGGCTACAAGGTGATCCTGGAGGCCGCGCCGTCGGCCATGTACGACCCGGATCCGGAAGTCTCGGTGGCCGCCATGAGCGAGGTGCTGGCCGGCTACGTACGGCGTTATCCGACCCAGTACATGTGGAGCATGAAGAGGTTCAAGAATCGCCCGGATGGCGAGGAGAAGTGGTACTGAGGTCTTTCACCCGGGTCCTGCCCGGGCGCTGAGGGACAGGCGGTGATCCTATGACCTATCGCTCGGCGCTTCGCCAGGACCGTTCGGTCGGCGCGCGGCTGACAGCCGCTGGGCTTTGCCGGAAGCTGCCCGAACCTCTAGGGAACGCCCAAGCCAGGGAGTCAGGCGATGAATTCGCGCGATCAGCGCCAACATACCCGTACCCCACTCAAGTGTCGGCTGTGGATCGCCTATCCGGATGGCGAGATCGTCGGTGAGACCCGCGACCTGTCCGATGGTGGCGTCTATGTGGTGCATCCCGAGCTGACCCGGCTACCGCAGGGCACCCGCGTGGTCGGCCAGGTACTCGATCTGCCGATCGAGGCGCCCAAGGTGACCATGGAAGTCATGCGCACCGACGCCGACGGCGCGGGCCTCAGGTTCCTGCGCGATCAGGACTGAGCGTGGCGCGCCAGGCGCTTGAGAAACACCGTCATCTCCTTTTCCGCCTGCTTGTCGCCCCTGGCCTGCGCCGCCTGCAGGCCCTGGGTCCAGGCTGCCTCGGCGCTGGCCAGATCGCCGCTCCCCTCATGGGCCTTGCCCAGCAGCTTCCAGGCCGCCGAATAGGCCGGATCGAATTCGACGCAGCGCGCCAGGTGCTCGATCGCCCGCGCGGGCTCCCCGGCATCCAGATAGCCCTTGCCCAGTCCGAACCTGAGCAGGGCGTTGTCCTGGCCGCGAGCGAGCATTTTCTCCAGGGATTCGAGCATGGCGGACTCCGGTAGCAGCGGGAGGGACGGGCCGATTCACGACCCTGAGCCGAACATTCTGCCCCGACTACCGGCAGCCTGGCGATCCGGCACTGAAAATGCCATATGTCAGGTGGACAGGCAGGTTGGTCTGGAACAGGCCTTTTGCCATCATTTTGTGACGTGTTTCACTTTAAGCTGACTGATCTATCGGCGCCTAGGACGGCCGCAGGATCTGATGAAGCTGTTTTCTTCCCTCAGTCGCAAGCTTGTGCGGGACGGTGCCCACATCGTCGACCCGCGTCAGGCAAAGAGCCCCTGGCTGCTGATCCTGACGCTGACATCGCTGCTGACATTCGCTCTGGGCTGCTGGCTGGGGGGTCGGGTTTCGCCTGCCGCAGCTCCGGCCGCCCCTGTCGCTGACACTCCGGGCAGCGCCAGCACACCGGTGGCCCTGGAGCGAATGGGCGTGCTGGTCGGCCGGCTGCAATCGCTGGAGGCCGATACCCAGGCGCTGCAGCGGATGCTGGAGCAGAACAGGCAATTGCGCGACCAGGTGAGCGCTGTCGACCCCAGTCTGCTGGTCGAGCCTTCCGCGCGAGGTGCCCAGGGCGGTGCCTGGCTGCCGGCGCGATCCTGTAACGCCGGTACCGCCAGCCAGGGCTTGCCTCTGCGCATGCTGGGTGCCAGCGAACAGGTAGCGCTCTGCCTGCGTCAACAATTGGATCTGCTGCTGAACCGGGTGGCCAGTCGCAATGCCGCCCTGATGGCGATTCCCTCGCTACGCCCAGTGGAACAGGCCCGTCTGGGATCGCTGTTCGGCAATCGGGTCGATCCCTTTACCGGTCACCTGGCGTTTCATTCCGGTGTCGACTTCGCCGCGCCCACTGGCACCCAGGTACACGCCGCGGCCGGGGGGCGTGTCCAGGTCACGGGCGCCCTGGGTGGCTATGGCAATCGGGTGGAGGTCGCTCACGGCAATGGCCTGGTCACCCGCTATGCCCACCTGAGCCGCATCTTCGTCAAGGAAGGCCAGGTGGTCACCCCCGGGCAACTCCTGGGTGCGGTGGGCTCCACCGGACGCTCGACCGGGCCTCATCTGCATTTCGAGGTCTTGCGTGACGGCCAATTCCTCGACCCCCAGCGCTTTCTTGCCTTGGGCCGACTGGAGCCCGAGCGCGATGGCCAGGCGCGCGACTAGTCGAGCGTCGAGTCGCGAGCTGCTGCGCGGCGAATTTCGCCTGCAGCCGGTCCCGCGACGGCGACTGGCCGGCTGGGTTGGCTTGGGCCTGCTGCTGTTGATACCGCTCGCGTTGCTGGTGGTCGGGCAGCGGATCCACCAGGGATACCAGGCGGAACTGAATCACCTGCAAGCCGAGAATCAGCACCTGCGCGATCGTCTGGCGCAGCAGGCGCTGGATCGGCAAGTGGGCACGGCTGCCGAGCGCCAGCTGACCGAGCGCAACGCTGCTCTGCTGGCGCAGATCGAGCGCCTGACCACGGAGCTGGCCTTTTTCCGTCGCCAGAATCAGAAACCCTAGCTGGAGAGCAGCACGGATGTTCAATAGAAAGAAGGCGGCCCCCCGCCCCGCGGTGAATGGCTTTTCCAGTCTCATCGCCGACAACCTGGCGGTCCAGGGCGACCTGGAATTCAGCGAAGGCCTGAAGATCGACGGGCGGGTGCAGGGCAGCGTCAGCTTCAAGCCGGGCACCACCAGTCTCCTGGCGCTCAGCGTCAATGGTGTGGTGGAAGGTGACGTAAGCAGCTACGACGCCTTGATCGACGGCACCATCGTTGGCGATCTGCGGGTCGAGCATCTGCTGGAACTGCACTCCAATGCCCGGGTGCGCGGCAACATCACCTATCGCCAACTGAGCATGGAGAACGGTGCGGTGGTGGAGGGTACCCTGCGCCGTCTCGACGAGGCCACGCCGGTGCTGGAATTGCCCCAGCCCATCACCACCGCCTTACCTTCGGCGACTAGCGAGCAATCTTGATCAGTTTGCAGTAATAGAAGCCGTCGTGGCCGTCGGGCTGCGGCAGGAGCTGGCGGCCATGGGGCTGGGCGAGGCCCCAGGGGGCGGGGATATCCAGTTCGCGGGCGCCCGGGGTGCGGACGAGAAAGGCGGCGAGGTTGTCGCTGTTTTCTTCCGGTAGCACCGAACAGGTGGCATAGACCAGGATGCCGCCCTCCTCCAGCGTCGGCCAGAGGGCGTCCAGCAGTTCGCCCTGCAGCTGCACTAGGGGCGCGATGTCGCTGGCCTGGCGGGTCAGCTTGATGTCCGGATGGCGGCGGATCACCCCGGTGGCGCTGCAGGGGGCGTCCAGCAGGATGCGCTGGAAGGGCGTGCCGTCCCACCAGTCGGCCACGGCGCGGCCGTCGGCGGCCAGGGTGCGGGCGGTAAGGCCCAAACGGGCCAGATTCTGCTCGACCCGCTGCAGACGGCCGGCATCGGCGTCCAGCGCCACCACCTCGGCCAGCCCCGGTTCGCGTTCCAGCAGGTGGCAGGTCTTGCCACCGGGCGCGGCACAGGCGTCCAGCACCCGCTGGCCAGGCGCCAGTTCCAGAAGTTCGGCGGCCAGCTGGGCGGCTTCGTCCTGCACGCTGAGACGCCCCGTGGCAAAGCCCGGCAGGGCGGTGACGTCCTGGGGCTGCAGCAGGCGGATGCCGTCGGCGCTGAAGGCGCAGGGCACGGCCTCGATGCCGGCGGCGGCCAGCTCGGCCAGATAGCTGTCGCGATCGCCCTGACGACGATTGACCCTGAGAATCAGTGGCGGATGCAGGTTGTTGGCCGTGGCGACGGCTTCCCACTGCTCCGGCCAGCGTGCCTTGAGCGTCTTCTGCAGCCAGCGTGGATGGGCCAGGCGCGCGGCCGGATCATGCTCCAGGCCTGGCAGCAGGCTGTCGTATTCACGCTGGGCGCGGCGCAGCACGGCGTTGAGCAGACCCTTGGCCGAGGATTTCTTCAGTTTGTCGACGCAGCCTACCGTCTCGCCGATGGCGGCATGGGCCGGGATGCGGGTATGGAACAGCTGGTAGAGCCCGATCAGCAGCAGGGCTTCGAGATCGCGGTCGCCGGCCTTGAAGGGTTTTTCCATGAGCTTTTCCGCCAGCAGCGACAGGCGCGGCTGCCAGCGGGCGGTGCCGAAGGCCAGATCCTGGGCCAGGGCGCGGTCACGCGGATCGACCTTGGCCAGTTGCTCGGGCAGGCTGCTGCCCAGGGAGGCACGTCCGGCAAGGACCGCCGCCAGGGCGCGGGTAGCCGCCAGTCGCGGATTCATAGACCCAGCACCTGACCGGGGGCGAAGCGCTCGCGACGGGCGTTATAGAGATCGGCGAAGCCCAGTGGCTTGCCACCGGGCAGCTGCAGGCGGGTCAGGCGCAGGGCACCCTCGCCACAGGCGACCAGCAGGCCGGAGCGATCGGCATCCAGCACCATGCCCGCCACGCCCTGCCCTTCGGCCAGTTCCGCGGCCCAGACCTTGAGTGGCTCGCCGGCCAGGGCGGTGTGGCACAGCGGCCAGGGATCGAAGGCGCGGATACGGCGCTCCAGTTCCGCCGCCGGACGACCCCAGTCCAGCCGGGCCTCGTCCTTGTTGAGCTTGTGGGCGTAGGTGGCCAGGTTGTCGTCCTGCGCCTCACCCGGCAGACTCCCGTCGGCCAGACCCGGCAGGGCCTGGACCACGGCAGCGGCGCCCAGGGCGGCCAGGCGATCGTGCAGGCTGCCTCCGGTGTCCGTGGCGGTCAGCGGCGTGGTCACCTTGCTCAGCATGGGGCCGGTATCCAGACCGGCTTCCATGCGCATCACGGTGACCCCGGACTCGGCATCGCCGGCCTCCAGGGCGCGTTGGATGGGCGCGGCGCCGCGCCAGCGCGGCAGCAGCGAGGCATGGCTGTTGATGCAGCCCAGACGGGGGATGTCGAGCACCGCCTGGGGCAGGATCAGGCCGTAGGCCACCACCACCAGCAGATCGGGTTCCAGCGCCGCCAGGGTGGCCTGGGCGGCGGGATCGCGCAGGGTCGGCGGCTGCTGCACGGGGATGCCGTGGCTCAGCGCCAGCTGCTTGACCGGACTCATGGCCAGTTTCTGGCCACGCCCGGCGGGGCGATCCGGCTGGGTGTAGACGGCGGCGATGGGATAACCGGCGTCGATCAGCGCCTGCAGGTGCACGGCGGCGAATTCCGGGGTTCCGGCGAAGACGAGGCGAAGGGATCTGGACATGGCGGACCTGGCGGAAAGGGCGAGCGGCGGACGCCGATGACGCCGTCCGCCAGGGCGATCAGGCCTTGTGGCGCTGCTGCTTTTCGAGCTTCTTCTTGATGCGATCGCGCTTGAGCGGCGACAGATAGTCGACGAACAGCTTGCCGTCGAGGTGATCGATCTCGTGCTGGATGCACACCGCCAGCAGGCCGTCGCATTCCAGCTCGAACGCCTTGCCGTCGCGGTCCAGGGCCTTGACCCGGACGCGCTCGGGGCGGCAGACCTTTTCGTAGAAACCGGGGATCGACAGGCAGCCTTCCTGGTACTCGCCCAATTCCTGGGTGAGCGGCTCGGCCTCGGGATTGATGAAGACCAAGGGTTCGCTCTTGTCTTCGCTGACGTCGATCACCACCAGGCGACGATGGACGTTGACCTGGGTGGCTGCCAGACCGATGCCGGGCGCTTCGTACATGGTCTCGAACATGTCTTCGATGGTCTGGCGCAGGGCGTCGTCCACCGTGTCGATGGGCTTGGCGACGGTGCGCAGGCGGGGATCGGGGAATTCGAGGATGTCTAGGATCGCCATGGCGTTGAGGGCACTTGTGGAATACAGTCAAGGGGCGCTGCTAAGATGCCGCAGCGTTGTTTCCACCCGGCTCGGGCTGGTCCCGAACGGTGGATGACGTCGGTCGACGGGGATGAGCGCCTGCGCCGCCCGGTGCCGACAGAGGTGGCGATCAGGGCACGACTGGGGCGATTCCCCGACGTTTGCGTGAAGACGGTTCTTCAAAGCTAAGTGTAAAGGGATTCGACGCATGAGGAAATCTTTGTTCGCCCTGCTGCTGGTTGCAGGGGGCGCCCTGCAGTCGGCGTACGCAGCGGTCACCCTGCGTCAGGATCACCCGGAAAGCTATACCGTGGTCCGCGGCGATACCCTCTGGGACATCTCCGCCAGATTCCTCAGCAAACCCTGGGAATGGCCGGAGATCTGGCAGGCCAATCCGCAGATCAAGAATCCCCACCTCATCTATCCCGGCGATACCCTGGTGCTGAGCTATGTCGACGGCCAGCCGCGCCTGCAGCTCAACCGCGGCGCCTCGCGCGGCACGGTCAAGCTGTCACCCACGGTGCGCAGCACGCCCATCGCCGAAGCCATCCCGGCCATTCCGCTGGAAGCGGTCAACAGTTTCCTGCTGCAGAATCGCGCCATCGATTCGGCCGAACAATTCCAGGCGGCGCCCTATGTGGTGGCCGGCAACGCCGAGCGCGTGGTGAGCGGCGCTGGCGATCGCATCTATGTGCGCGGCAAGCTGCAACCGGGCGTCTCGGCCTATGGCATCTATCGCCAGGGCAAGACCTATGTCGATCCCAAGACCGGTGCCTTCCTCGGCATCAACGGCGACTTCATCGGCAGCGCCGATCTGGTTACCCAGGAAGGGGACATCGCCACCCTGCGGCTGACCCGGACCACCCAGGAGGTCCGCCTGGGCGACCGGCTGTTCCCCACCGAGGAGCGGCTGGTGAATTCCACCTTCATGCCCAGCGCGCCGGCGCGTGACATCAGCGGCCTGATCCTCGACGTGCCCCGTGGCGTCACCCAGGTCGGCCAGTTCGATGTGGTGACCCTGAACAAGGGCACCCGCGATGGCCTGACCGAAGGCAATGTGCTGGCGGTCAACAAGACCGGCGAGACGGTGCGCGATCGCATCACCGGCGAGCTGGTGAAGATCCCCGACGAGCGCGCCGGCCTGCTGATGGTGTTTCGCACCTACGACAAGATCAGCTACGGCCTGATCTTGACCGCCACCCGCCAGCTGGAAATCATGGACAAGGTGCGCAACCCCTAACCCCTCCCGGGTCGCCAGGACGGCGACCGGCCACCCCTCAAGGACGACACCATGGCCAGCTTCTCCCCTGCCGAGCTGGACGCCCGGCTTCGCCTGCATGCCCTGCCGGAACTCGGCGCGGTGCGCCAGCGCCTGCTGCTGGATGCCTTTGGCAGCGCCGCTGCCGCCCTCAATGCCCCCGCCTCGGCCTGGCGCGCCCTGCGCCTGCCGGCGGTGGCCGCGGATGCCCGTCGCAGCCCGGCGACCCGCGAACGGGTCGATCAGGCGCTGGCCTGGCTGGACCGCTCCGAACGCCACCTGCTCTGCCTGGGTGACGAGCGCTATCCGGCGTTGCTGGCCGAGATCGCCGATCCACCCCCGCTGCTGTTCGTCGAAGGACAGGTCGCGTTGCTCGAACGGCCGCAACTGGCCCTGGTCGGCAGTCGCCAGGCCAGTGCCCAGGGGCTGGACAATGCCCGGCGTTTCGCCCACAGCCTGGCCGCGGCCGGCTTCTGCATCACCAGTGGCCTGGCGCTGGGCATCGATGGCGCGGCGCATCAGGGCGCCCTGGAAGCCGGCGGCGGCACGGTCGCCGTGCTGGGCACCGGCTTGCGGCAGCTCTATCCGCGCCGGCACCTGGGTCTTGCCCGGCGCCTGCTGGCCGAGGGTGGCGCGCTGGTTTCGGAGTTGCCGCTGGACTGCACGCCCCAGGCGGCCAACTTCCCGCGGCGCAATCGGATCATCAGCGGTCTCAGCCTGGGTACCCTGGTGGTGGAGGCCAGCCCCTCCAGCGGCTCGCTGATCACCGCGCGGCTGGCTGCCGAGCAGGGCCGCGAAGTGTTCGCCCTGCCCGGCTCCATCCATCATCCCGGCGCCCGCGGCTGTCATCAGCTGATCCGCGAGGGCGCGCAACTGGTGGAAAGCGTGGAACACATCCTCGACGCCCTGCAGGGCTGGCGCAGCCTGGCCCCGCTCGCCGCGGCCGTGGCAGTGGAGGATCATCCCCTGCTGCGCCACCTGACCGCCGGACCGCTCAACAGCGAAGAGCTGGCGCGGCTCTGCGGCCTGTCGCTGCCGGAGGTCCTGGTCCAGCTGACCGAGCTGGAGCTGGAAGGCCGGGTAGTGGCGCAGCAGGGCAGCTGGAGTCGGCTCGGCTAGCGGCGGATGACTGGCATCGGCAGCGCGCTCGGGTAGACTTCAGGGATTTGGCGGAGGCTAGGCGATGCATAACAGCTGGCGAGTGCGGCAGGCGGCGCGAATCGTGCGCGAGGGGGGCGTCCTGGCCTACCCTACCGAGGCCGTCTGGGGCCTGGGCTGCGATCCCTGGGATCAGGCCGCGGTCTATCGCCTGCTGATGCTCAAGCGGCGGCCGATGGAAAAGGGTCTGATCCTGGTGGCCGACAACATCCGCCAGTTCGACTTCCTGCTCCACGATCTGCCCGAGGCCTCACTGGCCAAGCTGGCCAGCACCTGGCCAGGACCCAACACCTGGCTGGTGCCGCACCACAATCGCCTGCCCGGCTGGGTGACCGGCGCCCACGCCACCGTGGCGTTGCGGGTCTCCGAGCATCCCCTGGTAGGCGAACTCTGCGCCCTGACCGGGCCGCTGATCTCCACCTCGGCCAATCCCGCCGGCCGCCCGTCCGCGCGCACCCGGCTGCGGGTCCAGCAGTACTTTCCCGATAACCTGGACGGCATCCTCATGGGCGAACTGGGCGGGCGCAAGAATCCCAGCGTGATTCGCGACCTGGTGACCGGCAAGGTCTTCCGGCCCTAGGCCCTAGGTCAATCGAGCAGTTGGCGCAGCAACCGCGCCAGTGCATCGATCTGGAACGGCTTGGCCAGCGAGAGCTCGCCATTCGGGGTCGGCCGCTCGGCGTGACCACTGACGAACAGCACCGGCAGCTCCGGCCAGCGCTCGCGCAGACGCCCTGCCAGCTCGGCACCGTCGAGATCCGGCAGGCCGAGATCGGTGATCAGCAGGTCACAGGGCAGATCGCCGTCGACCAGGGTGAGCGCCGCCGAGGCACTGGCGGCGGTGCGCACGCGATAGCCCAGCTCGGTGAGCATCTCGCGTAGCAGCAGTCGCACCGAAACATCGTCTTCCACCAGCAGCAGGCGTTCGCCCCGACTCTGGGCGATGGCCGCCTGGGGCGTGTCGCTCGCCGCCGGCCGCTCGGGTGGGGCGCAAGGCAGCCAGAGGCTGACGCGGGTGCCACTGCCCATTTCGCTCTCCAGGGTCACATGGCCACCCGACTGCTTGATGAAGCCATAGAGCATCGACAGACCCAGGCCGGTGCCCTGGCCAATCGGCTTGGTAGTGAAGAAGGGATCGAAGGCGCGATCCACCACCTCGGCCGGCATGCCGCTACCGGTGTCGGCGATGGTCAGGCGTACGTAATCACCTGGTGGCAGGTCATGCTCGGCGGCCAGGTCGGTGAGGTGATCGACGGCGGTTTCCAGGGTCAGCTGGCCGCCCTCGGGCATGGCATCGCGAGCATTGATCACCAGATTCAGCAGGGCGTTCTCCAGCTGGTTGGTGTCGGTGCGCGCCGGTGGCAACTGCAGCGCGAGGCTGCTGCGCAGGCTGATGCGTTCGCCCAGAGTGCGCTGGAAGAGTTCTTCCAGGGACAGGATCAGGTCATTGACGTTTACCGGCCGTGGATCCAGCGTCTGCCGGCGGGCGAAGGCCAGCAGGCGATGGGTCAGGGCAGCGGCGCGGGTGGCGGATTGCTCGGCGGTGTCCAGGTAGCGCTGCAGGTTGTCGTGGCGCCCCTGATCCAGGCGGCGGCGCAGCAATTCCAGGGAGCCGCTGATGCCGGTGAGCAGGTTGTTGAAGTCATGGGCGATGCCGCCGGTGAGATGGCCGATGGCTTCCATCTTCTGCGCCTGGCGCAGCGCGGCCTCGGCGTTCTGCAGGGCCAGGGCGGCGTCGTGCTCGACGGTGACGTCGCGACCGAAGACATAGATGCGTCCGTCGTGATCGGCGGTGGCCTTCCACATCATGTGGCGCCAGTGACCGTCGCGGGTGCGCAGGCGCCCGGGCAGATCGCTGAGCACCTCGCCGTGGCGCAGGGCGGCCAGGCGCGGAAATACCGGCGGATCGTCCGGATGCTCCAGCGAGGTCGGCGGCTGATGACGCAATTCCTCGTCGTCCCAGCCCAGGGTCCGGCCCCAGGCGGGATTGCGGCTGAGCCAGCGTTGCCCCTGGATGACGCCGAGCAGGTCGTCGGCGACCCGCCACATGCGGTCACGCTCGACGGTGCGTTCGTGGACGCGCTGTTCCAGCAATTCGGCCAGGCGCCGCAGGCGGTGCTCGGCCATGCGGATCTCGCTGACGTCGGTGTGCACGCCCACCCATTCGCAGACCACGCCATTCTCCCGCACCGGCAGGGCGCGCACGCTGAAGGTGCGCCATTGACCATCGCGACAGCGCAAGCGGTGCTCGTCGTGGAAATCCACCTGCTGCTGCACCGCCAGGCGCCAGCGACGCAGGGTGCGGGGGGCATCCTCGGGATGCAGGGCATCGGCCCAGCCGTCCTGCTGATACTGCGCATAACTCTGCCCGGTCAGGGTGCTCCAGGCGAGTTGTTCGCCGAGCAGATGGCCCTGGGCGTTGCTGGTCCAGACCACTCCCTGCACTGCCTCCACGGCATTGCGGAAGCGCTGGTTGGACAGGTGCAGCGCGGCTTCAGCCTGCTTGCGCTGGGTGAGATCCACCACCACCAGACTCACCGACAGCGCCTGGCCGACTTCCGACTGCAGCGGTGAGCCGTGCAGGCTGACCCAGACCACCGTGCCGTCGGGGCGCAGGAAGCGCTGGTCCAGCTTGAAGCTGTCGCCCCGCTCGCGCAGGGTGTCGAGGTGGCGCTCCAGGATGGCCCGATCCTCGGGATGGGTCTGGGCCTGCAGGGTCTGCTCCAGCACCCCGACCTCGTTGCGATCGAGCATTTCGCAATAGCGACGATTGGCGAGCAGGATGCGCCCGCGGGCGTCGGTCTGGCAGATGCCGACCGCCGCCTGGTTGATCAGGCTGGCCAGGCGCGCGCTGTGTTCGCGCAGGGCGGTTTCGGCATCGACGCGCTGCTGGACGTCGTCGAACAGGGTGACCGAGGCGATCACCTCGCCGGTGGCGGAGCGGACCGGGGCGCTGGAGACCTCCAGCAGCCGGATGCTGCCGTCGGGTCGCCGATAGCGCATCAACTCGGGCGCCACCGCCTGGCCGCTGCGCAGCACCCGTACCGTGGGATAGTCGTCCACCGCATAGGGCTGGCCATTGGCGTGCAGGGCGCCGATGGCGCCATAGCGTTCGTCCAGCGTCTCGCCGGCCGGACGTCTGCCCAGCAGGGTATCGACGCGGTCGTTGAGCATCACCGCTTCTTCGCTGCCGGCCTCGGTGATGGAGATACCCAGGGGCGCCTGCTGCAGCACGCTGGCCAGCAGCCCTTGTTCCAGCGACAACCGCCGTTCGAGGTGGCGGACCTGGTCCTGGGTCTGCTGCCGCATGAGCAGGGCGCCCAGCAGCAGGGCCAATTGATCCAGCACCAGCCGGGTATCCGCCTCGACGGCGCCGCCCAGTTGCAGATAGCCCAAGGGCTGAGTGGCAGGACCGAAGGGGATGAGCAACTCACCCACCGGCGGACTGCCCGCCTCGGCCACGGACAGCAGCCGCGCCTGGGGATCGTCAGCCAGGTCCCGCAGGGCCTGGGTGGCGCACAGTCGCAAGGCGGCCAGATCCGTGGTGCCGCCGAGGCGCCGTGACCATTCGCCGAGCGCCTGCAGGCGTTGCGGCAGCTCCCGCTCGGCGCTGCGCCGAGCGGCGAAACGCGCACGGCTCGCCGGGGCCTGCCAGACATGCAGCAACCAGCCCACGGCGACATCGGCCCGGCGCAGCGGCACCAGATGCAGGTCGAGGCGTACCAGGTGACCGTCGCGGTGGCGCAGGCCCTGGGTCTGGCAGCGTTCGAGGGCGGTCAGCCAGCCGTCGGCCGGCGGCTCCGGGAGCAGCAGGCCGACGATGGATTCACCGAGCCAGTCCTGCGCCGTCCAGCCCAGCAGCCGGGCGACGTTCGGACACCACTGCCCGATCCGCCCTTCGGCGGTCAGGGTGATGAGCGCCGTGTCCGTGGCGGTGTCGAGCAGGCTGGCGAGGGGGCTGGAGATAGGCATGACGAGGGCAGCGATCCGGCCGATTCTGGAAAGAACGTCGAGGCCGAGGCGACCTGACTGTCCGAGATAGACCGGCGTTTACCCCCGTCGTGCCGCCTGGGTGCGGGAAACTTAATGGCCGTCACGATTTACCCGGCCAGGCATCCGGGTGCTTCGCCTCAGGGCAGCAGGATGGTCGAGCCGCTGGTCTCGCGACCCGACAGCGCCCGGTGCGCCTCCTGCACTTCGGCCAGTGGATAGCGTCGGCCGATGTCCACCTGGATGCGGCCATCGCTGATCAGCTCGAACAGCTGATCGGCCATGTCCTGCAGGGCTTCGGGGGAGGCGGCGTAGGTGGCCAGGGTCGGCCGGGTCACATAGAGCGAGCCCTTCTGCGAGAGAATGCCCAGATTGACCCCGGTGACCGCGCCGGAGGCGTTGCCGAAGCTGACCATGAGACCGCGTGGGGCCAGGCAGTCCAGCGACATCTCCCAGGTGTCCTTGCCGACGCCGTCGTAGACCACCGGCACCTTGGCGCCCTCGGTCAATTCACGGACCCGCGCCGGGACGTCTTCCTGGCGGTAGTCGATCACCGCCCAGGCACCCAGCGCCTTGGCCTTTTCCAGCTTTTCCGGGGAGCCGGCGGTGCCGATCAGACGCACGCCCAGGGCCTTGGCCCACTGGCAGGCCAGGGAGCCGACGCCCCCGGCCGCGGCATGGAACAGCACGGTGTCGCCGGCCTGCAGCGGATAGGTCTGGCGCAGCAGGTATTGCACGGTCAGCCCCTTGAGCATGACCGCGGCGCCCTGTTCGAAGGAGATCGCCTCCGGCAGGTGCACCAGATGCCGCTCGGGCAGCACATGGACCTCGGCATAGGCGCCCAGCGGCCCGGTGGCATAGGCCACGCGATCGCCGGCCTTGAAGCGGGTGACGGCGCTGCCGACCGCTTCCACCACCCCGGCACCCTCGGTGCCCAGGCCCGAGGGCAGCGCCGGCGGCGGATAGAGGCCGCTGCGGTAATAGGTCTCGATGAAGTTGAGGCCGATGGCGTGGTTGCGCACCTGCACCTCGTCGGGGCCGGGCGCGGCGGGTTCGAAATCCACAAGTTCGAGTACTTCGGGACCACCGGTGCGGCTGAACTGGATGCGCTGGGCCATGCTTGCGTGTCTCCTGGTTGGAGCCCTTGGCCGGGCTCTCTTGGGGTGAGCCTTCATCCAAGCCGCAACCGCGGGCCACGTCAACCGGTCGGATACGGGTGTTATGCTCTGCGCCCTCCCCGCCTGTTGTGGAAATCCTTGCGATGAATCCCTCCCTGGAGGCCGTCAAGGCCTATCTGCTCGATCTGCAGGAGCGCATCTGCGCCGCACTGGAAGCCGAGGATGGCAGCGCAGCTTTCGCCGAAGACGCCTGGACCCGGCCGACCGGCGGTGGTGGCCGCACCCGGGTGATTGCCGACGGCGCCCTGCTGGAAAAGGGCGGCGTGAACTTCTCCCATGTGCATGGCGACAGCCTGCCGCCCTCGGCCAGCGCCCATCGTCCGGAACTGGCCGGGCGCAGCTTCGAGGCCATGGGTGTCTCCCTGGTCATGCACCCGCGCAATCCCCATATCCCCACGGCTCACGCCAATGTGCGCTTCTTTCTCGCCGAGAAGCCCGGCGAGGCGCCGGTCTGGTGGTTCGGCGGCGGTCTCGACCTCACCCCCTACTACGGCAACGAGGCCGACTGCGTGCACTGGCACCAGGTCTGCCATGACGCCTGCGCGCCCTTCGGCGCCGACGTCTATCCGCGCTACAAGGCCTGGTGCGACCGCTATTTCCATCTTAAGCACCGGGGCGAGCCGCGCGGCATCGGCGGTCTGTTCTTCGACGACCTGAACGATTGGGACTTCGACACCTGCTTCGCCTTCCAGCGCGCCATCGGCGATGCCTTCGTCGACGCCTACCTGCCCATCGTCCAGCGCCGCCGCGACCAGCCCTACGGTCAGGCCGAGCGGGAATTCCAGGCCTATCGCCGCGGCCGCTACGTGGAATTCAACTTGGTCTATGACCGTGGCACCCTGTTCGGCCTGCAGTCCGGCGGGCGCACCGAGTCCATCCTCATGTCGCTGCCGCCCGAGGTGCGCTGGGGCTATGACTGGAAACCCGTGCCCGGCTCGCCGGAAGCGCGGCTGACCGATTTCTTTCTCACCGACCGCGACTGGCTCGCGCTCGCCCCGACGCCCGCAGGATAGAGCCCATGGATCGCTACGCCGTCTTCGGCAATCCCATCGCCCACAGCAAGTCGCCGCTGATCCACAGCCTGTTCGCCGACCAGACCGGGCAGCGCCTGCACTACGGGACGCTGCTGGCGCCGCTGGACGGCTTCAGCGAAAGCGCCCGCAGCTTTTTCCAGAGCGGCCTGGGCGCCAATGTCACGGTGCCCTTCAAGGAAGAGGCCTATCAGCTGTGCGATGAACTCACCCTGCGCGCGCGGCGGGCCGGAGCGGTCAACACCCTCAAGCGCCAGGCCAATGGTCGCCTGCTCGGCGACAACACCGACGGCGCCGGTCTGGTCCGGGATCTCACGGTCAACGCCGGTCTGCAGCTGGCCGGCCAGCGCGTCCTGGTGCTGGGCGCCGGCGGCGCCGTACGCGGCGTGCTGGAGCCGCTGCTGGCCTGCAACCCCGGACAACTGGTGCTGGCCAATCGCACCGAACTCAAGGCGGTGCAACTGGCGCGGGAGTTCGCCGAGCTGGGGACCATCGAGGTGGCCGCCTTCTCCACCCTGAGAGAGCCCTTCGACGTCATCATCAACGGCACCTCGGCCAGTCTCGGTGGCGGTCGCCCGCCCCTGTCGGAGGCGGTTATCGGCCCGCAGACGGTGACCTACGACATGATGTACGGCAAGGATCTCACCCCCTTCAACCGCTGGGCGCAGGACGAGGGTGCCTTCCACACCCTGGACGGCCTGGGCATGCTGGTGGAACAGGCCGCCGAGGCCTTCGAACTCTGGCGCGGCGTGCGTCCCGATGGTGCTCCAGTGCTGGCGGAGCTGAGGCGGCAGCTGGGCTGAGGTCGGGCCTGGGCGGTGTTGGGCTTCGCTGCGCTCAGCGCCAACCTACTGGAGCGTCGTCGTCGTAGGTTGGGCTGAGGCGGTTCTATCGCCGAAGCCCAACGAGCAGGGGCATGAGGCCAGAGATACCGGCCACGCCTGGGCGACGCCGAAGCCGATTTCGACTACCAGGAACATTGCCAGCAAGGGACTGGCGCCCTGGTACAGCGCCCAGGCCTGCCAGAAGGCGAACAGGCCCCTGGCCACGGCGTCGTAGCGTCCCAGCAGCAGAGAAGGCCTGACCAGGCGCAGCACAGACCAGACGCACACCAGGGAGCCCAGCAGATTGCCCAGCAGCAGGGCTTCCGGCGGGAACTCCGCCAGGGGCGCCAGGCCCAGTGCCTGGCCGAGATCGTCGAGCTGCCGCAGCAGCCAGGCGAGACTCCAGGGGGTGGCGAAGGGCGCGGTAACCAGCAGATCATAGAGGGCGCTGGCACGGACCAGCCGCAGATAGGGCGCAAGCTTCCACATGGGCGGACTTCCTTGAACGAGAGGAAGTCCAGTGTCGACCCTGGAGCTAGGTCCAGGGTCAAGGAGAATGGATGCGTATCGGCACCCTCGCCCAGGCCACCGGCCTGAGTCGCGACACCCTGAGATTCTACGAGCGCCAGGGGCTGCTCAAGGCGCGGCGGCGGGCCAACGGCTATCGTGACTATCCGCCTGAAGCCGTGGAATGGCTGGGCTACATCCGTACCGCCCAGCGACTGGGTTTCAGCCTGCAGGAAATCGCCGCCAACCTGGAGGACGTCGAGCGCGCTGCCGATCCCGACGCCTATTTGCAGGAACTGCTGCGCGACAAGCTCAGGGTCATCGAGGCGCGCATCGACGAATTGCAGGCGTTGCGTGGGGTGCTGTATTCGCGGCTGGGTGAAGCCTGTCCGCTGCGGGGTTGGCAGATCGCGGCCGACGCGACCGCTCCTAGGGGCTGGGTCATAACAGCTGATCGCGATCGGGTCGGAGATGTGGAAGATGACCCCCCGCTCGGATAGCCCCGTCTTCCTTTGGGAGAGGGTTGGGGTGAGGGCGAGCCTCGCGCCACGAAGTCACCTGTGGAAAAGGCTGCGCCGTTTTCCACGCTACGGCTCTGCAGGCTACTCGGATAGCGCCCTCTCTGGGGTGAGGGCGTGCCCCGCGCCATGAAGTCACCTGTGGAAAAGGCTGCGCCGTTTTCCACGCTACGGCGCTCGCTCTGCGGCTGAGGCGGCTTTGTCTCCGAAGCCAACGAATGCGGACGCCTAGGCACCCTCCTCCCCATAGCCTTCGGCCAGATGCTGGTCCTTGAGCTTCACGTAGTTGCCGGCGCTGTAGGTGAAGAAGGCGCGTTCCTTCTCCTCCAGCGGGCGGATCCGCTTGACCGGGCGGCCGACGTAGAGGTGGCCGCCTTCCAGCCGCTTGCCTGGCGGGACCAGACTGCCGGCGCCGATCACCACGTCGTCCTCCACCACCGCGCCGTCCATGACGATGCTGCCCATGCCCACCAGCACCCGGTCGCCAATCGTGCAGCCGTGCAGGGTCACCTGGTGGCCGACGGTGACGTCGTTGCCGATCAGCAAGGGATAGCCGTCCGGATTGAAGGGGCCGGCGTGGGTGATATGCAGCACGCTGCCGTCCTGGATGCTGGTGCGGGCGCCGATGCGGATGCGATGCATGTCGCCGCGGATCACTGTCAGCGGCCATATCGAGCTGTCTGCGCCGAGCTCGACATCACCGATTACCACCGCGGTGGCATCGACGAAGGCGCGTTCGCCCAGGTGCGGGGTCTTACCCTGGAAGGTCCTTATGGTCACGATAGATACCTTTTCTCGTCGGAAGGGTCTTGAGACCTATTAGGATGGGCTCCATATATAACTGTCAAAGCCATCGCCCCGAGGGGAACGCCGTGAGCGCCAGCAATCCGCTGCTTCAGTCCTACGACCTGCCGCCCTTTTCCGCCATCAAGCCCGAGCACGTCGAGCCGGCCATCGATACCGTCCTGGCCGAGAACCGTGCCGCCCTGGCCAAGTTGCTGGAGACGCAGAAGGAACACCCCACCTGGGCCGGCCTGGTGCTGGCGATGGACGAGCTGAACGATCGGCTGGGCCAGGCCTGGAGCCCCATCGGCCACCTCAACGCCGTGTGCAACAGCGCCGAGCTGCGCGCCGCCTATGAGGCCTGCCTGCCCAAGCTGTCGGCCTACTCCACCGAGATCGGCCAGAACAAGGACCTCTTCCAGGCCTACAGCCGCCTGGCCGAGAGCGAAGAAGCCAAGGGCTTCGACGCCGGCCAGAAGACCACCCTGGAACACGCCCTGCGCGACTTCCGCCTGTCCGGCATCGACCTGCCGCCGGCCGAGCAGCAGCGCTATGCCGCCATCCAGGCGCGCAAGTCCGAGCTGGGCAGCAAGTTTTCCAACCAGTTGCTCGACGCGACGCAGGCCTGGACCAAGCACCTCACCGATGAAGCCGCCCTCGCCGGCCTGCCCGAGTCGGCCAAGGCCCAGCTGCAGGCCGCTGCCCAGGCCAAGGAGCTGGACGGTTGGCTGGTGACCCTGGAATTCCCCAGCTACTACGCGGTGATGACCTACGCCGATGACCGCGCCCTGCGTGAAGAGGTCTATGCCGCCTACGCCACCCGCGCCTCCGAGCAGGGCCCCAACGCCGGCCAGTTCGACAACGGCCCGGTGATGGAAGAACTGCTCGACCTGCGCCAGGAACTGGCCCGCCTGCTGGGCTACGCCAACTATGCCGAGCTGTCGCTGGCCACCAAGATGGCCGAGAGCAGTGATCAGGTGCTGGGTTTCCTGCGCGACCTCGCCGTGCGCTCCAAGCCCTTCGCCCAGCGCGACCTGGAAGAACTGCGTGCCTTCGCCGCCGAACAGGGCGTGCAGGATCTGCAGAGCTGGGACACCGGCTATTTCGCCGAAAAGCTGCGCCAGCAGCGCTATTCGCTGTCCCAGGAAGAGGTCCGCGCCTGGTTCCCGGTGGACAAGGTGCTCTCCGGCCTGTTCGCCACGGTGCAGAAGCTCTATGGCATCGAAATCGCCGAATTGCGCGATTTCGAGAAGTGGCATCCGGACGTGCGCCTGTTCGAGATCAAGGAAAACGGTACCTCCATCGGCCGCTTCTACTTCGATCTCTATGCCCGCGCCAACAAGCGCGGTGGCGCCTGGATGGACGGTGCCCGCGACAAGCGTCGCGATGCCCAGGGCCGGCTGATCGATCCGGTGGCCTACCTGGTCTGCAACTTCACCCCGGCCAGCCCCGGCCAGCCGGCGCTGCTCACCCATGACGAGGTGACCACCCTCTTCCATGAATTCGGCCACGGCCTGCATCACCTGCTGACCCGCGTCGAGCACGCCAGCGTCTCCGGCATCAACGGCGTGGCCTGGGATGCGGTGGAGCTGCCCAGCCAGTTCATGGAGAACTGGTGCTGGGAGCCCGAGGGCCTGGCGCTGATCTCCGGTCACTACGAGACCGGCGAGCCGCTGCCCCAGGCGCTGCTGGACAAGATGCTGGCGGCGAAGAACTTCCAGTCCGGCCTGATGATGCTGCGCCAGCTGGAATTCTCGCTGTTCGACTTCGAATTGCATGCCAGCCACGGCGACGGCCGCAGCGTGCGCGAGGTGCTGGAAGGCATCCGCGACGAGATCTCCGTGGTACGGCCGCCGGCCTACAACCGCTTTCCCAACAGCTTCGCGCACATCTTCGCCGGCGGTTATGCCGCGGGTTACTACAGCTACAAGTGGGCCGAGGTGCTGTCCGCCGATGCCTTCGCCAAGTTCGAGGAAGAAGGCGTCTTCAATCCGCAAACCGGTCGGGCCTTCCGTGAAGCCATCCTGGCCCGCGGCGGCTCCCAGGCACCCATGGTGCTGTTCGTCGACTTCCGCGGCCGCGAACCCAGCATCGATGCCCTGCTCCGCCATTCCGGGCTGAGCGAGGAGGCGGCGTGAGCGAGCCGATCCGCAAGAGGTTCATCGCCGGGGCGGTCTGCCCGGCGTGCCAGGCGCAGGACACCCTGAAGATGTGGACCCAGGACGGCACGCCCAACCGCGAGTGCGTCTCCTGCGGCTACAGCGACACCCTGGACGAGCGCGGCAATTCGGTCCCCAAGGAATTGCCGACGCGGGTCAACATCAGTGCGCTCAAGCCCAAGAAGCCCGATCCCAAGGTGCAGGCCGTGCAGTTCTTTCCCAATCCCAAGCTGAAGAAGCCGGAATAGGGAAAGGCGACCTCCGGAAAAGCCGCGCCCGGTCATCCAGGCGCGGCTTTTCCGTTCCCAGGCTGGGGAAAATCGCTCCGCGCAGGGCTTGAGTGCAGGCGAAAATGGACGTCAGCATAGGGGGGTCCCAGGCTTTATCCACAAAAAGCGGATTCGATAGCCAGCCGATCATCTTTTTAAGGTATTGATAATAAAGGATTTTTATTTGGTCCCTAACAACGTTTGGGGATTTATCACGGAGTTATACCGCTTTTATCCCCGATTTATCCACAGGCTATAAGTCCGGGAATGACCCGGGAGTCTTTTTCAGTAACCAGACTCCAAGTGGATAACCGCTGCCATCGTCTTCTACGAGGAAGCCGCCGATGCGTACCCTTCTTTCCACTGCAGCCCTCTGTCTGATCGGCAATCTGGCCCTGGCCGCGCCTCCGGATCACGGACCCGGCGGGCCCAAAGGTCCGCACGGACCGGGCTGGCAGGAACAGGGTGGCCCCCATGGCCAGGGACCGGGGCCCGGGTCGCGCGGCCCGGGTCGCCCGGGTGCCGGACCGGCCGCCGGTGGACCGCCGGATCTGGGACCGGCGCGGGAGCGCATCCAGGCACTGCGCGGCCAGATCGGCCGCGGTGGCGACCTGCCGCCAGGACTGCGTCTGGAACGCGGGCACCCTTTGCCTCCCGGGTATGGCCGACCGCTGCCGCCGGGTATCGCCCGCCAGCTGCCGGATTATCCGGGCTACGAATGGCGCCGCCTGGGGACCGACATGGTGCTGGTCGCCGTGGGCACCGGGCTCGTCTACGCCATTCTGCAGGGCGTGCTGGACTAGCCTGACCAATTCTTTTACCGGCAGCCCCCGGACAGTGCCGAGTTCACCGCAGGCTCTGGCGCGGCCTCCTCGCGCCGGTTGACCCGACATAGACCGCCAGCGCGCCGGCGCAGGCGATAAATGGCGAAAGGCCTCTGGCACAGTGCCAGCCCGGATTTCAGTAGAATAGCCGCCGCGCGCGGCCGCCTTCCGCCTCCAGACGGTAGGGAAACCGGGCCGCTCCGCATCGGTCTCAACGCCCACCGCTCGCCAAGGATTTCCCATGAGAGCTCTGCCCCGTCTGCTGCCGCTGGCCCTGTTCGCCCTGCTCGTGGGGCACAACGCCCCGGCCCGCGCCGAACCCGGTCTGTTCAATCTGCTGGTCGGCAGCTACACCGCGGGCAGCAGCCAGGGGCTGTATGTCTATCGCTTCAACAGCCGCAATGGTCAGATCGATGGCCCGCTGCGCATCGTCAAGGCGTCCAACCCCTCGTTTCTGACCCTGTCGCGGGATGGCCGGACCCTGTTCGCCGTCAACGAGAATGGCCGGGGTTCGAGCGGCGACAGCATCGGGCGGGTCACTTCCTATCGTTTCGAACCCGGCAATGGCCGCCTGCAGCAGATCAGCCAGGTCAAGAGCCTGGGCGACGAGCCGACCCATTCCAGCCTCAGCACCGACGGCAAGTTCCTGTTCGTGGCCAACTACTCCAGCCTGCCGGAGGGCTCGCTGGCGGTGCTGCCGATCCAGGACGGCGGCGTGCTCAGTCCGGTGGCGCAGATCGAATTCCACCAGCCCAGCGAACAGCACCCGCGCCAGCAGTCCAGCCATGTGCACGCGGCGGTGACGACCCCGGACGGCCGCTTCGTCTTCGCCCCGGATCTGGGCGCCGACAAGGTATTCGTCTATCGCTATCTGCCGCAGCAGCCGGAGCGACCGCTGGTGGCCGCCGAGACGCCCTTCGTGCCGGTGCCGGAAGGTAGCGGGCCGCGCCACCTGGTGTTCAGCGCCGATGGCCGCTACGCCTACCTGACCCTGGAGCTGGCCGGCCAGGTGATGGCCTTCGCCCATCAGGACGGCATGCTACGGCAGTTGCAGAGCTACAGCCTGACACCCCAGGAATTCACCGGCGAGCGGGATGCCGGGGCCCTGCACCTGTCCGGCGACGGACGTTTCCTCTATGTCGCCAGCCGTGGCACGGACAACCAGCTTGCCGTGTTCGCGGTGAATCCCGACGGCACCCTGACCTTTGTCGAGCGCCATCCGGTCAATGGCCTGTCGCCGCGGGAATTCGCCATCGATCCGTCCGGGCGGTACCTGCTGGTGGCCAACCAGAAATCCAACCAGCTCAAGGTCTTCGCCCGGGATCCCGACAGCGGCAAGCTCGGCGATGAACTGCAGAGCCTGGACGTCGGTGCTCCGTCCGACCTCAAATTCGTCGCGGTACCCTGATGACCCACTTCGACCGTCTGCACCATGTGGCGCTGATCTGCGCCGACTACGAACGCTCCCGGCACTTCTATACCGAGATCCTCGGGTTGCCGGTGATCGCCGAGACCTATCGCGAGGCCCGGCGCTCCTGGAAGCTGGATCTGGCAGTGGGCACGCATGCCCAGCTGGAGCTGTTCTCCTTTCCCGATGCCCCGCCCAGGCCGTCGCGCCCGGAGGCCCAGGGCCTGCGCCACCTGGCTTTCGCCGTGGCCGACCTGGACGCCACCGTCGCCCACCTGCAGGGCCATGGCGTGGTCACCGAGCCGATCCGTACCGACGAGCTGACCGGCAGGAGATTCACCTTTTTCGCCGATCCGGACGATCTGCCACTGGAAGTCTACGAGCGCTGAGTTCGGCTCAGGTCGCCAGCCGTGCGCCGGCCAGGGACTCGCGCGGCATCTCCAGCTCTTCCAGCAGCCAGTCGAGAAAGCGCTGCACCAGCCGCTGGCGCCGCTTGCGCTCGGGCAGGATGGCGTAATAGCCATAGCGCGAGGTGGCCAGTCCGGCGAAGGGGCGACAGAGCAGTTCCTGCCGCAGCAGATCGTCCACCAGGTGACGCCAGCCGATCGCCAGCCCCTGGCCGGCGATGGCCGCCTGGATCACCAGGGTGTAGTTGTCGAAGCTCAGCACCGCGCCGGACGGCGCCGCGGGCAGGGGCGCCAGGTCCAGCGCCGGCAGCAGGGTCTTCCAGTCGTACCAGCGGCTGTTGGGCGCCGCCTTGAGATGCAGCAGCGGCCAGCGCCCCAGCTCCATGGCGGGCAACGGCGGCTGCCGACCCTGGAGCAGGCGCGGACTGCACACCGGAAAGACCTCTTCGCGAAACAGCGGCCAGGCTTCGCCATGCTTGAAGCGGCCGTCGCCGAAGCCCAGGGTGATGTCGATCTCCGGACCGGGCAGCGGCACCCGGTCGCTGGTGACCAGGCTGACGTCCAGCTCCGGGTGGCGGGCATGGAAGCGCGGCAGGCGCGGCAGCAGCCAATAGGCGGCGAAGGCGAAGTCGGTAGCCACCTGCAGGACTTCATGGGCAGGCCGGGCGGTAACCAGCCGCACCCCCTCGTCCAGGGTGGCGAGACCGGCCTCGACGTATTCCTGCAGCAGCCGTCCGGCCTCGGTGAGCAGGATGCCGCGATGGACCCGGTCGAACAGGCGGACCTGCAGCTGGGCCTCCAGGCGCTTGATCTGCTGACTGATGGCCGGCTGGGTGGTGCCCAGTTCGCTGGCCGCCGCGGTAAAGCTCAGGCGGCGCGCCACCACCTCGAAGGTGCGCAGGCTGTCCAGCGCCAGGGCAGGGCGGTCGGCTGGGAGGGTGGCGTCCAAAAGGGCTTTCCCGTGGCGATCAGACATAAGTCCAGCTTATCCGAAACATCACTCCAGATGGCCTTCACGCAGATTTTTCGGCATCGGATGATGGACTACCCATAAGCAACCCTGATCCTAGCGGAGGCGCTCTTGTCCAAGCCGATGAACATCCTCTTTCTCATGGCCGACCAGATGGCGGCGCCCATCCTGCCGCTGTACGACCCCGCCTCGCCGATCAAGCTGCCGAATCTGCAACGCCTGGCCGAGCGCGCCGTGGTGTTCGATTCCGCCTATTGCAACAGCCCGCTGTGCGCACCCTCGCGCTTCACCCTGGTGAGCGGCCAGCTGCCGTCGAAGATAGGCGGCTACGACAACGCCGCCGATTTCGCCGCCGACATCCCTACCTATGCCCACCACCTGCGGCGCCTGGGCTATCGCACGGCGCTGTCGGGCAAGATGCACTTCTGCGGACCGGACCAGTTGCACGGCTACGAAGAGCGGCTGACCAGCGACATCTATCCCGCCGACTACGGCTGGGCGGTGAACTGGGACGCGGCGGACGTGCGCCCGAGCTGGTACCACAACATGTCCTCGGTGCTGCAGGCCGGACCCTGCGTGCGCACCAACCAGCTGGATTTCGACGAAGAGGTGGTCTTCAAGGCGCGTCAGTACCTCTACGATCACGTGCGTCGCGGCGATGACCAGCCGTTCTGCCTGACCGTGTCCCTGACCCACCCGCACGATCCCTACACCATTCCCCGCGAATTCTGGGACCTGTACAACGAGGTCGACATCCCGCTGCCGGAAGGCGCCATTCCCCAGGCCGAGCAGGACCCCCACAGCCAGCGCCTGCTCAAGGTGATCGATCTGTGGGACAAACCGCTGCCCGAGGCCAAGATCCGCGACGCCCGCCAGGCCTACTACGGTGCCTGCAGCTATGTCGACGCCCAGGTCGGCCATCTGCTCAAGACCCTGGAAGAGTGCGGTCTGGCCGACGATACCGTGATCGTCTTTTCCGGCGACCATGGCGACATGCTCGGCGAGCGCGGACTCTGGTACAAGATGCACTGGTTCGAGATGGCCGCGCGGGTACCGCTGCTGATCCACGCGCCCGGCCGTTTCGCCCCGGCGCGGGTGCAGGCCTCGGTATCGACCATGGACCTGCTGCCGACCTTCGTCGAGCTGGCCGGCGGCCAGCTGCCGGAGGAGCTGCCGCTGGACGGTCGCTCGCTGCTGCCGCACCTGGAAGGCCGGGCAGGGCACGATGAGGTCATCGGCGAATACCTGGCCGAGGGCACCGTCAGCCCGCTGCTGATGATTCGTCGCGGCGCCTACAAGTACATCCATTGCGAACTGGATCCGCCGCTGCTGTTCGATCTGCACAACGATCCGCTGGAGCGCGAAAACCTGGCCGCCAGCCCCGACTATGCCGAGCTGCTCGCCAGCTTCCAGGCCGAGGTCCGCCAGCGCTGGGATCTGGCGCGCCTGCACGGCGAGGTGCTGGCCAGCCAGCGGCGGCGGCGCTTCGTCGCGTCGGCCCTGGAGCAGGGCGAGCGGACCAGCTGGGATCACCAGCCCTTCGTCGATGCCAGCCAGCAATACATGCGCAATCACATCGACCTCGACGACCTGGAGCGTCGCGCCCGCTACCCTCAACCCTGAACCGCTAACTGGAGCACGGCCATGAAACACGGAATCATCGCTACCTTCACGCTGGCCCTGGTCAGCCTGTCGGCCCAGGCCGAGGACCAGGCCTGCGCAACGGTTCGCCTGGCCGATCCGGGCTGGAGCGACATCGCCGCCACCAACGCCCTCACCGGCGCGATCCTGAGTGCGCTGGGCTATACCGGCAAGGTCGAGACCCTGGCGGTGCCGATCATCTACGGCGGCATGCGCAACGGGCAGGTGGATGCCTTCCTCGGCAACTGGATGCCGGCGCAGCAGGCGCACTATGACCAGTTCGTGAAGACCGGGCAGGTCACCGAGCTGGCGCAGAATCTGGTCGGGACCGAATTCACCCTGGCGGTGCCCACCTATGTCTGGGAAGGCGGGGTGAAGAGCTTCGACGACCTGGCCAAGCACGCCGACCAGTTCGGCAAGAAGATCTACGGCATCGGCGCCGGCGCGCCGGCCAACCAGTCGCTGCAGAAGATCATCCAGGACAACGAATTCGGCCTGGGCGGCTGGCAACTGGTGGAGTCCAGCGAGCAGGCCATGCTGTCCCAGGTCGGGCGGGCGGTGAAGCGCGACAAGTGGGTGGTCTTCCTTGGCTGGACGCCGCATCCCATGAACGTCGACTACCCGATCAAGTACCTGACCGGGGGCGACAAGTATTTCGGTACCGCCGGCACGGTGAACACCCTGACGCGCAAGGGCTACGCCGAACAGTGCCCCAATCCGGCCCGGCTGCTGACCAACATGAAGTTCACCCTGGACATGGAAAACGCCGTCATGAGCGCCGCGCGGGACAAGGGCGGCAGCTACGACACCGCCGCCAGGGCCTGGCTCAAGGCCCATCCCCAGGTGCTGGAGCCCTGGTTGCAGGGGGTCACCACCCGCGACGGCCAGCCCGGCCTGCCGGCGGTACAGAAAGCGCTCTGACCGCTAATTCTCCAAGCGCTACTTGAGCCCGAGTCGCCGCGCCAGGCGGGCGAGGTTGGCGCGGTCCAGCCCCAGGGCGGCGGCGGCCAGGGTCCAGTTCTGCCCATGCTGTTCCAGGGCCAGGGTAATGGTCTGCCGCTGGAAGGCCTCCGTGGCTTCGCGCAGGGAGGCGGCGGGCAGGGCGGGATCCTCGTCGGGCAGGGCCGTGCTGCCCAGTGGCAGGCCGAGCTGATCGCTGTCCAGGGTCAGGATGCCGCCGCGTTCCTCGCTGCCGGCATGGGCCTTGAGCGCCGCCCGGCTGATGAGGTGAGAGAGTTCGCGCACGTTGCCCGGCCAGTCGTAGGCCAGCAGGGTCCGTTGCGCCGCGGGGGTCAGCCGGAGGCCGCGCAGGCCCAGGCGGGCGCGATTCTGCTCCAGGTAGAAACCGGCCAGGAGCAGGACGTCGCGGCCACGCTCGCGCATGGCCGGCACGGCCAGCGGATAGACGCTCAGGCGATGGTAGAGATCGGCACGAAAGCGCCCGGCACGCACGCAGTCGGCCAGGTCGCGATTGGTGGCGGCGATGATGCGCACGTCCACCTTGAGATCGCGATCCGAGCCCAGCCGCTGCAACTGGCCGCTCTGCAGCACCCGCAGCAGCTTGGCCTGCACCGTCAGTGGCAATTCGCCGACTTCGTCGAGAAACAGGGTGCCGCCATCGGCCAGTTCGAAGCGCCCGCGGCGTTCGCTGATGGCCCCGGAAAAGGCACCGCGCACATGGCCGAAGAGTTCGCTTTCCACCAGCGCCTCGGGCAGGGCCGCACAGTTGAGGCTGATCAGCGGCCGCTGCTGGCGCAGCGAGCGCGCGTGCACGGCTTCGGCCACCAGCTCCTTGCCGACCCCGGTCTCGCCGGTGATGAGCACGGTCAGATCGCTGGCCGCCACGGTCTCGATCTCCTGGCGCAGGCGCAGGCTGGCCGGACTCTGGCCGATGAGTTCGCGAGGCCGCTGGTGCCCCACCGATTGCTGATAGGCCACGGTCAGCTCGTGCTCGCTGACGATGCGCGCGGAGAGCTGGCCGATGCGCTCGGCGGCGGCCACGGTGGCGGCGGCCAGCCCGGCAAAGGCCGCCAGGGTGGTGAGATCCCCGGGCTGGGCGTTCTGCGCCTGCAGCGAATCCAGGGTCAGCAGGCCCCAGAGCTGGTCCTGCACATAGAGTGGACAGCCCAGGCAGTCGTGGACCTCCAGATGCCCCTGCACGCCTTCCACCAGCCCATCGTAGGGATCGGGCAGGTCGCAATCGAGGGCGAAGCGGGTGGGCGCGCGACTCGCCAGCAGCAGCGCCAGGCGCGGGTGCTCGCCGACCTTGAAGCGGCGGCCCAGGGTATCGGCCGCGAGCCCGCGCACCGCCAGGGGCACCAGCACCTCGCCATCCAGGCGCAGCAGGGCCACCGCATCAAAGGGCAGGACCTGGCGCAGGGCGTCGAGCAGGTTGGCATAGCGCTGCTGATCGGGCAGGTCGCGGGCCAGATCCGCCACCAGTGGCACCATGGCTTCGAGCAGGGTGGTACGGGTCAATTTGACCTCGGCGAGTCATAGGGACCTGGTCATTATGACCAGGTCCCCGGATAAAAGACTGATCTAGCGCAGTTTTTTGGTTGGCACGACTCGTGATACGACCAGGGCAGTCCTGTTTGGAGATCCCTGCCATGCTGTCATCCGACCAAAAAGCCATCATCACGGCTACCGTCCCGCTGCTGGAAACCGGCGGTGAAGCCCTGACCCGGCATTTCTACGCCAAATTGCTGGGCGACAACCCCGAGATCCGCCCGCTGTTCAACGGCGCCCACCAGGCCAGTGGCGCCCAGGCGCGGGCGCTGGCCCGGGCGGTACTCATGTATGCCCGCTACATCGACCGGCTGGACACCCTGGGACCGCTGGTGGAGCAGATCGTCAACAAGCACGTCTCGCTGCAGGTGCAGCCGGATCACTATCCCCTGGTGGGCATCGCCCTACTGCAGAGCATCCGCGAAGTTCTGGGGGCCGAGGTGGCCACCGATGCCGTGATCGACGCCTGGGCCGCCGCCTATGGCCAACTGGCCAATCTGCTGATCGGCGCCGAGGAACACCGCTATGCAGCCCAGGCCGAGGCGCCCGGTGGCTGGCGTGGCGGGCGGCCGTTCCGCATCGCCCGGATCGAGCCGGAAAGCGAAGAGATCAGCTCCTTCTACCTGGAGCCGGTGGACGGCCTGCCCACCAGCATCGCCCAGCCCGGCCAGTACCTGGGGCTGAGTGTGATCCTCGATGGGGTGGAATACCGGCGCAACTATTCGATCTCGGCGGCCAGCGATGGCCGTGGCTACCGGATCAGCGTCAAGCATCAGCCGGGTGGGGTGGTCTCGCGCTTCCTGCACATCGATGCCCATGAAGGCAGCGTACTGCAGGTCTTCGCACCGGCCGGTGAATTCGTCCTGCAGGATTCCACCCGGCCGCTGCTGCTGATCGCCGGCGGGGTCGGCATCACGCCGTTGCTGCCCATGGTGTCGGCGGCGCTGCCCAGCGGGCGACCGATCCAGCTGATCCACTGCACCCGCCACGTCGGGGTGCAGGCCTTCGGCCACTGGTTGGAAGAGCAGGCCGCCCACCATCCGCAATTGCAGCTGTACTTCTGCTACAGCGAGCCGGTGGCGGAAGAGGCCTACGCTTCGCGGCTGGACCGGGCGCGCCTGCAGCGCTGGTTGCCCAAGGATCGCGACCTGGACGCCTACGTCCTCGGCCCGCAGCCCTTCATGGCCCAGGTGCGGCGTGATCTGCTGGAGCTGGGGGTGCCGGAGCAGCAGATCCGTCACGAGTTCTTTGGTCCCGCCACGGATCTCTGAAAGCAGAAACGCCCACGGTCTGGCGACCGTGGGCGTTTCTTCGAGAGCCAGGGTGCCGTCTCTGAGCGGCGCCTTGCCGTCAGCGACCTAGCGACGCTGGTAGACGATTTCCTTGCTACCACCTTCGCAGCTGCCCACCACCTTGGCGGAGGCGCTGGCGCTGCCCTTGTCCACCACCTCGAGACTGTAGTGCGCTACCTGCTTGGCTTGCAGCTTGGCATCGATATCGGCCTTGACCGTGTCGCACGAGGTGCCAGCGGCGAAAGCACCGCTGCTCAGGGCCAACAAACCGAGGGTAATCACGACTCTACGCATCTTGCCTGTCCTTTTGCGAGGGAGGGAGGTCTTGAGTATCTACTCAGCTGGCTTCGATACGGAAGCCGATCTTCAGGGTGACCTGATAGTGCGCCACCTTTGCGTCCTGGATGTGACCGCGGATTTCACCCACTTCGAACCATTCCAGGTTCTTCACCGACTTGGACGTCTCGGCGAGGGCATTATTAATGGCGTCCTCGACACTGGTGGTGGAAGAGCCAACGATTTCCAGCTTCTTGTAGGTGTGATGATCGGACATGAAAATCTCCTGGGTCAGCAATGACGGGCGCTGCAGCGGATAACCGGCAACGCGTTGACCGGTGTCGCGGTCGACTCGCCGGGAAGGGTGCTTCTGACATTTGAGGCCGCGAAAGGCCCCGATAAGTTCACTGCCCAGGCTCTCGCCCACCGCTTTGCAGCACTTTCCAACGCCTCGGTAGTCACATTTCCTGAATCCGTCCATCCCAGGAGGTTGTCATGGCCCGTAACACCGATTACCAGGCGTCAATCGCCAGCATCGAGAACGAAATCAACAGCCTGCTCGACTCGCTGGCATCGGTGAAGAAGAACGCTGCACGCGAATCCCGCAGCAGCCTGAATTCCTTCAAGAGTACCGCTCGCGAAGCCCTGCATCATTCGGGCGATTCGCTGGAAGAAGTCTATGACGACGTGCGTCGTCTGACCCGTCAGTACGGTCGCGCCGCCAGTGGCGTGGCTCGCGAACATCCCTGGGCCACCGTCGGCATTGCCGCTGGTGTGACCGTCCTGGTCGGCTGGGCACTGCTGCGCGGCGACAACTGATCGTGGCAGTCCGAGGCATCCCAAGGGATGCCTTGGGCGCTAGCGCTCGGCCAGCTCGGTTCTGAGCCAGGCCGCCAACCGCTCCACCCGCTCATCCGCCAGCCGACCCGGCGCCCATAGCGCCAACTCCGCACCGGTCGCGGCGAAGCCCCAGGGCGCAACCAGCCTGCCCGCCTTCAGATCCGCCGCCACCAGTGGCTCCGGCGCGATCGCCACGCCCAATCCCGACAGCGCCGCCTCCAGCAGGTAATAGAGGTGCTCGAAGCCCTGCCCGTAATCCAGCACCGGCGCCTCCAGGCCCTGGGTGGCAAACCACTGTGGCCAGGCCTGGGGCCGTGACAGGGTGTGCAGCAGACGTTCGGCCAGCAAGGCCTGCAGGTCGCCTTCCCTGAGCCGCAGATAGGCCGGGCAGTAGGGACTCAGCACCGGCCCGATGCGCTCGGGCGCGAGGTGATAGGGCAGGACGTCCTGTGGCGGCGCCGTCTCGGTGAACAGCAGGCTGGCGTCCAGGCCGGCGGCGGCCAGCGGGGTGTCGTCGGTACGGGTCGAGAGGTGCAGGTGTAGCTCCGGCAGGTCGCGATTGAGGCGATCCAGCCGTGGAATGAACCAGCGCGCCACCAGGCTGCCTGGGCAGCCCAGCACGAACGGCCCCCGGCGATTGCCGGCCTTGAGTTCGGCGCTCACCTCACGCAAGCGCTCGAAGACCTCGCTACTCACCTCACGCAAGCGCAGCCCCGCCTCGGTCAGCGCCAGCCCCCGGCCTTCGCGGCGAAACAGCGCCACTCCCAGCTGTTCCTCCAGGGCACGGATCTGGCGACTCACGGCGCCATGGGTCACGTGCAGTTCGTCGCCGGCGCGGCTCATGCCACCCAGACGGGCGGTGGCCTCGAAGGCGCGCAGGGCATTCAGCGGGGGCAGGTCGCGGGGATCGCTCATCTGTGAGATTTCCTGACGGGTCATCGCGATCTTATCGATTTATCAGCGGCACTCAAGCAGGTAAGGTAGATCCATCTTTGCAGGAGAATCCCATGACCCAGTTTGCTTATCGCCAGGGCCCCGACGCTCAAGGCATGTTCGGCCAGTTCGGTGGTCGCTATGTCGCCGAAACCCTGATGCCGCTGATCCTCGATCTGCAGCGCGAATACGAGACCGCCATGGAGGATCCGGCGTTTCTCGAGCAGCTGGCCTACTTCCAGCGCGACTACGTCGGTCGGCCCAATCCGCTGTACTTCGCCGAGCGCCTGACCGAGCACTTCGGCGGCGCCAAGATCTATCTCAAGCGCGAAGAGCTGAACCACACCGGCGCGCACAAGATCAACAACTGCATTGGCCAGATCCTGCTGGCCAAGCGCATGGGCAAGACCCGCATCATCGCCGAGACCGGTGCCGGCATGCACGGCGTGGCCACCGCTACCGTCGCCGCGCGCTTCGGCCTGCCCTGCGTCATCTACATGGGCAGCACCGACATCGATCGCCAGCAGGCCAACGTCTTCCGCATGAAGCTGCTGGGCGCCGAGGTGATTCCAGTCACGTCCGGTACCGGCACCCTCAAGGACGCCATGAACGAGGCCCTGCGCGACTGGGTGACCAACGTCGCCGACACCTTCTACCTGATCGGCACAGTGGCCGGTCCGCACCCCTATCCGGCCATGGTCCGCGATTTCCAGGCAGTGATCGGTCGCGAGACCCGCGCGCAGATCCTGGAGAAGGAAGGACGCCTGCCCGACAGCCTGATCGCCTGCGTCGGCGGTGGCTCCAATGCCATGGGCCTGTTCCACGAATTTCTCGATGACCAGGACGTCGCCATCATCGGCGTCGAGGCCGGCGGCCACGGCGTCGACACCGACAAGCATGCCTCCAGCCTCAACGGCGGGGTACCCGGGGTGCTGCACGGTAACCGTACCTTCCTGCTGCAGGACGACGATGGCCAGATCATCGACGCCCACTCCATTTCCGCCGGCCTGGACTATCCCGGCATCGGCCCGGAGCACGCCCACCTGCATGACGTGAAGCGCGTGGAATACGTACCGATCAACGACGACGAGGCGCTCAAGGCCTTCCACCAGACCTGCCGTCTGGAAGGCATCATCCCGGCGCTGGAAACGGCTCACGCCCTGGCCGAGGCCTACAAGCGCGCGCCACACCTGCCCAAGGACCACCTGATGGTGATCTGCCTCTCGGGCCGCGGCGACAAGGACATGCAGACCGTGATGAGTCACCTGGGAGACAAGCTATGAGCCGCCTGGAAACCCGCTTCGCCGCGCTGAAGGCCGAGGGCCGCGCGGCCCTGGTCACCTACACCACCGCCGGCGATCCGGACTACGACACCGCCCTGGCCATCCTCAAGGGGCTGCCGGCGGCCGGTGCCGACGTCATCGAGCTGGGCATGCCCTTCACCGATCCCATGGCTGACGGCCCGGCCATCCAGGCCGCTGCCCTGCGGGCCCTGCAGGCGGGCCAGAATCTGGCCAAGACCCTGGAGATGGTGCGCGACTTCCGCCGCGGGGAAGGCGAGACGCCGCTGGTGCTGATGGGCTACTACAATCCCATCCATCGTTATGGCGTGGAGCGCTTCCTGGCGGAAGCCGCCGAAGCGGGCGTGGATGGCCTGATCGTGGTCGACCTGCCGCCCGAGCACGACGCCGAGCTGGCGCTGCCGGCCCAGGCCGCCGGCATCGACTTCATCCGCCTGACCACTCCGACCACTGATGACGCCCGCCTGCCGCGCGTACTCAACACCAGCTCAGGCTTCGTCTACTACGTGTCCGTCGCTGGCGTGACCGGTGCCGGCTCGGCCACCACCGAGCACGTCGAGGCCGCCGTGGCGCGCCTGCGCCGTTTCACCGACCTGCCCCTGGCCGTCGGCTTCGGCATCCGTACCCCCGAGCAGGCGCGGGTGATCGCCCGCATCGCCGATGGTGTGGTGGTGGGCTCGGCGTTCGTCGACCAGATCGCCAAGGCTGCGTCCTCGGGCGCTGCCATCGACGGCGTGCTTGGCCTCTGCAAGCAGCTGTCGGACAGCGTACGCACCGCGCGCTAGGCCTTCGCCAGCTCTCCAAAAGACCGCTTCAGGCGGTCTTTTTTTATGCCTGGACAACCTGCAAGCTGTGCATAACCCTGTGGGCAGTCTGTTCGCTTTCAACGAAGAGCCGCGTGCCAGAAGGGCTGGACGGGTACTCGGCCTGTTGATCGAATCCGTTACGGCTTGATCCGCCGAGTTAGGCTGCGAACACCGGATCGCTTTGCCGTCATTGCCTGACAGGTAAAGGCTGTGGATAAGCCCTGGGCAAGTTGTCAGCAACCGATCAGGCGATTGCTCGGGAAAAATTGCTCAATAAATAGCCAATTCGATCTAGGTCACTCGAACGGCCGAAAGCGGACCGGGCCTCCGGGTTTTCCCACATCTGCTGTGTGCGTGCCTGTGGAAAAGATGTGAGACCTGACCTGTACGCCATGCCTGGCAAGGCCTGCAGAGGATCGTACAAAAAATGATCAATCCACTTTCGGCTGTTTTCCACAACCCACAATAGAGCTGCATAGGGCTGTGGATAGGTTGTTCGTCTAGTGCCAGAGGCCAGAGCTGGCGCGGCTTACAGAGAATCGATCAAATAATGACCAGTTTTTCGGGATATTCCCAAGTCAAGGGATTTCTGCTGCCATCCCAAGGAGTTATCCACGTCTGTTCAGCGCCGGACTCAGCAATCGTCGCTAAAGGCCTTGTGGATAACTCTGTTGATTTTCTGTTTGGAAGCCTGTGCATGACCACTGTGGCCTAGCGCAGCGTCACCTGCTGGCGCAGGCCTGCGGCGGGCAGCGTGAAGGCGCATTCCTCGAAGGTGGCCATGCGCATGCGCAGCGGCGGATTGTTGCTGTAGCCGTATTGTTCGGTGGGCATGCCGATGAAATTGGTGTCCAGCTGGCTGTTACCGTTGCTGTCGTGGATGACCGATACGGCATAACGCCCGGGCGGCAGGTCGAAGCGCTGTTCCTGGGCACCCGCCTGCGCGGCGAGATGGGCCTGGGCCACCGGTGTCTTGTGCTCCTTCCAGGCCGCTTCGCTGTCGAACACCGCCAGCAGCAGCTGGCCCCCCGAGGCGTCGACCGTCTCGACCCGCACCTGCAGTTCGGCGGCGTGCAAGAGACCGCTCAGACAGAGACCAGCGACCAGCAACAGAGACTTCATGGGCATTCCTTCAGCAGGGAGAGGGCGTCAGCCGCAGCAGCTCGGCCGGCTGTTCGAAGAAGAGATCGGGGCGCTGCGCGCGCAGTGTCGCCGGGCAGCCATAGCCCCAGGCCACGGCCGCGCAGCCCAGACCGGCGCGGCGCGCGGCCTGGAGGTCGCGTAGCTCGTCGCCCACATAGAGCGCATCGGCCGGCGCGACACCCTGGCGGCGCAGCAGGCGGGTCAGGCGTCGGGCCTTGCCCAGCAGGGGGATGTCGAATTCGCCAGCGGGGAACAGACGTCCGGCCTGGGGCAGTACCTGGTGGACGGCCGCGGCGGAATTGGAGGTCGCCAGGCCCAGCTGCAGGCCGCTGGCCTGCAAGCGGTCGAGGGTGGCGGGAATCTCGGCGAAGGGCAGGACCTGATCGCCCCGCTGGGCCAGCAGCCGGCGATAGTGCCGGGCGATACGTGGCACCTGCCAGAGGGGAATGCCCAGGCTGTCGAGCAGACCGGTCAGGGAGGCGGTGCGCAGCCGGGGCCACTCGTCGGCGGTTGGCTGGCGAAAGCCATGGGTTCGCGCCAGCTCGCCCAGGCAGCTCAGCAGAAAGGGCAGGCTGTCCGCCAGGGTACCGTCGAAGTCGAAGATGACGTAGCGATAGCTCATGCGAGAGAGGCGCGGTGGGCGAAGGCGCCAGCGTAGCGGTCGCCTCCCGGTTTTGCCACCGCGACGGGATCCGGCAGGGGTGTCCCTGCCGGACAGGTCACACGCGGAAGCGGCGGATCTGGCCGTTGAGCTCCACTGCCAGCTCGGAGAGCTGCTGGCTGGCGGCGCGGGTCTGTTCGGCACCGGCGGCGGTCTGCACCGACAGATCGCGGATGCGCACCAGGTTGCGATCCACCTCGCGGGCCACCTGGGCCTGCTCTTCGGCGGCGCTGGCGATCACCAGGTTGCGCTCGTCGATGCCCGACACCGACTGGGCGATGGCGGCCAGGGCGGCGTTGGCCGACTGCGCCTGCTCGCGGGTCTGGCGCGCCTGGTCGGCGCTGGTCAGCAAGGCATCGACGGTCTGCCCGGTACCCTGCTGGATGCTGCCGATCATGCCTTCGATCTCGCGGGTGGATTCGCCGGTGCGATGGGCCAGGGCGCGGACCTCGTCGGCGACCACGGCGAAGCCGCGACCGGCATCACCGGCACGCGCCGCTTCGATGGCGGCATTGAGCGCCAGCAGGTTGGTCTGTTCGGCGACCGAGCGGATCACGTCCAGCACCTGGCTGATGTTGCGGGTCTGCTCGGCCAGCTGGCGGGCCTGCTCGCTGGCACCCAGCACGTTCTCGGTCAGCACCTCGATGGCGCCCAGGGTATCGCCCAGCTGCCGCTGGCCCTGGCGCGCGGTATCGGCGGCCTGGCGCGATTCGGACGAGGTGGAGGTGGCGTTGCCGGCCACTTCATCCACCGCCTGACTCATCTCGGTGACGGCGGTGGCCGCCATCTCGATCTCGCTGTTCTGCTGTTGCAGGCCGTGGGCGCTCTCCTGCATGACCGCGGTCATTTCCTCGGCGGCGGAGGCCAGCTGGGTAGCGGAATGGCCCAGGTGCCCCAGGGTGTCGCGCAGATTGGTCTGCATCTGCTGCATGGCCTGCAGCAGCTGGGCGGCTTCGTCGTGACCGCGGGTGTCCAGGGTCTGGGTCAAGTCGCCGCTGGCGATGGTCCGGGCGGCGGCCACGGCCTCGGCGATGGGTCGGGTCATGCTCAGGGTCAGGCGCCAGGCCAGCAGCACGGTCAGACCCAGGGCCAGGGCGATGACCATCCAGGTAATGGAGGTGGCCTGGGCATAGGTGTCGCCGGAGTGCTGGGAGGCCGCCTTGATGTCTTCCTGGTTGATCTTGCGCAGGGCTTCGGTGCGCTCGTTCATCTGCACGCCGAGCTGGGCCATGCTGGTCTGGATCAGGCTGCGGGCCTCGTCGAGCTTGCCGGCGCCGATGAGGTCGGCCAGTTGCGCGGTGTAGCGGACATAGTCGCCATGGATCTGGCGCAGGGCATCGAAGGCCTGGCGCTCGCGATCGCTGCTGACGAGTTTTTCATAGCGACTGAAACCCGCGCCGATGTCGGCATTGATGCTGTCGATCTTCTTGCGCGTGTTGGCGACGGTGGCGGCGTCCGGAATGGCCAGCAGGCGCAGCACCTCGACCCGGGTGCGGGCCAGTTGCAGGGCAAGGTTGTCGGCTTCGACGATGCTAGGCACGTTGTTGGTCTCGATCACCTGACCCTGGGCCCGGATCTGCGACAGTTGCAGCAGGCCGAACAGGCCCAGACTGGCGACGAGGATGGCCAGCAGGCCGAAACACAACACACTGCGAATGGCGAGGGAGAAGGAACGAAAGGTCACGGCGGCAGCCCCGGTGAAGAATGAGGCTCCCTTTAACGGCTAGGGCCGCCGTGACTTGATGGTCATTCGTCTTAAATCTGATCTTCGCGCAGAGGACGGCGACGGGCGAGCAGGGCTGGCCAGTCGCCGTCCTCGATCACGGCTAGAACTGGAAGCGCCGCACCTGGCCGCTGAGGGTCGCGGCCAGCGCCGCCAGTTGCTGGCTGGAGGCGCGGGTCTGCTCGGCACCCGCCGCGGTCTGCACCGACACGTCGCGGATGCGTACCAGGTTGCGGTCGACTTCGCGCGCCACCTGGGCCTGTTCTTCGGCAGCGCTGGCGATCACCAGATTGCGCTCGTCGATGCCCGCGACCGACTGGGCGATGACGGCGAGGGCGGCATTGGCGGATTGCGCCTGCTCGCGTGTCTGGCGCGCCTGGTCGGCGCTGGTCAGCAAGGCATCGACGGTCTGGCCGGTACCCTGCTGGATGTTGCCGATCATGCCCTCGATCTCGCGGGTGGACTCACCGGTGCGATGGGCCAGGGCGCGCACCTCGTCGGCCACCACGGCGAAGCCGCGACCGGCCTCGCCCGCGCGCGCCGCTTCGATGGCGGCGTTCAGTGCCAGCAGGTTGGTCTGTTCGGCGACCGAGCGGATCACGTCCAGCACTTGGCTGATGTCACGCGTCTGGGTTTCCAGCTCGCGAGCCCGGGCGCTGGCACCGAGGACCTGCTCGGTGAGGGCCTCGATGGCGGTGAGGGTATCGCCCAGCTGACGCTGCCCCTGAACGGCGGTATCGGCAGCCTGGCGCGAATCATTGGAGGTGGAGGAGGCGTTGCCGGCGACCTCCTCGATCGCCTGGCTCATTTCGGTGACGGCCGTCGCCGCCGATTCGATCTCGTTGTTCTGCTGTTGCAGGCCGGTGGCGCTTTCCTGCATGACCGAGGTCATCTCCTCGGCGGCGGAAGCCAGCTGGCTGGCCGAGTCGCCGATATGCCCCAGGGTCTCGCGCAACTGGCCCTGCATCTGCTGCATGGCCTGCAGCAGCTGAGCCGCCTCGTCGTGGCCACGGCTGTCCAGCGCCTGGGTCAGATCTCCCGTCGCGATGGTGCGGGCCGCCGCTACCGCCTGGGCAATGGGGTTGGCCACGCTGCGCGTCAGGCGCCAGGCCAGCAGGCCGGTGAGGGTGAGGGTCACCAGGATGGCCAGCCAGGTCACGTTGTTGGAGCGCGCATAGGCTTCATCGGCATCCGCGCTGGCGGCGTGAATGTCCTGCTCGACGGCCTGACGGAGCGTCTCTATGCAGGCGTTCATCCGCGTACCCAGCGGACCCATGCTCTGCCGCACCACCTGGCGCGCCTGGTCGAGCTGACCCGCACCGGCCAGATCGGCGATTTGCTGCACGCCCTGCATGTAGCTCTGCTGCACCTGGCGCAATTCGTCCAGCGCGGAGCGGCTCTTCGTCGACAGCAGTTCGTGCTGATAGCGGCCGAAGATGGCCTGGACCTCGGTGCTCAGGCCGTCCAGCTTCTGGCGGGTGCTGGCCAGGGTCTGGGCATCGGGCATGGCCAGCAGACGCAGGGTCTCGATGCGCGTACGGGCCACCAGCAGACTCAGATTGTCGGCCGCGATCAGGGTCGGGATGTAGCGCTGCTCCACCTGATGACCCAATTGACGGATCTCGGACAGCTGATACCAGCCGAAGAGTCCGAGCGCCGCGACGAGGACCGCCAGGATGCCAAAGCACAGCAGGTTGCGGGTAGCGATGGACAAGGATCGAAGAGTCATGACGGCCTGCTGGGAGGAGGGTTCGGAATGCGAACAGGGTCACAACTTTAGGTGATGATTTGGCGAAAAGGCTCTAGGACGGGTGCGGCAAAAGCTCGCACTACAGGAAAGGTCGGACATTTGCAGACTTCCGTGGAGCCCTTGCGGCTCCACGGAAGGATCTTCTCAGCGACTCGTCAGTCGCCGCTGACCTGACGCAGGTGCGCCGCCGGTGCTTCTTCTCCGAGGTTGTTGAGCAGCCGCTCGCTGTACCAGTCGATGAAGTTGATCACGCCGAATTCGTAAGTCTTTGAATAGGGACCCGGCTGATAGGCCTTGGAATTGATGCCGCGCTGGTTCTCCTCGGCCAGCCGGCGATCCTGGTCGTTGGTGGCATCCCAGACCTTGCGCAGGTTGACCGGATCGTAGTCGACGCCCTCCACGGCATCCTTGTGCACCAGCCACTTGGTGGTCACCACGGTCTCGGTCGGACCCAGCGGCCAGACGGTGAAGACGATCATGTGATCGCCCATGCAGTGGTTCCAGGAGTGCGGCAGGTGCAGGATGCGCATGGAGCCCAGGTCCGGGTCCTTGATGCGCCCCATGAGTTTCTTGCAGCCGGGCTTGCCGTCCATGGTCATGGACACGGTGCCGGCGAGCAGCGGCATGCGCACGATGCGGTTGCGCAGGCCGAAGCTGGCATGGGCGTAGGGGATGTTGTCGGCGTCCCAGCGACTGGTGCAGGCGGCGACCTGATCCTTGAACGCCTGGGAGGCGCGCGGATCGGTGACGTCGTCCCACTCCAGCAGGGTATTCAGCAACTCGGGATGGGAGCCGCTGCAGTGGTAGCACTCGCGGTTGTTTTCCAGCACCAGCTTCCAGTTGGCCTGCTCGACCAGGTCGGTGCGCACCGCGACCTTGGCATTCTCCATGTCGTACGGCTCCATGTAGTGCTCGAGCGTACGCAGGAAGTCGTCTATGGCCGGTGGCTCATCGGCCAGGGAGATGAAGATGTAGCCGCCGGCGGTCTTGACGTGGATCGGCTTGAGGTTGAAGTCGGCCATGTTGAAGTCGGCGCCCATCTCGCTGCCGGCGAACAGCAGGCGGCCGTCCAGCTCGTAGGTCCACTGGTGATAGGGGCAGACCAGCTTGGCGACCTTGCCCTTGTCGCTGACGCAGAGGCGCGAACCCCGGTGGCGGCAGACGTTGTGGAAGGCATGCACCTTGCCCTCGGCCCCGCGGACCACCAGGATGGGATTGTCACCCAGCTGCAGGGTGATGAAGTTGCCCTTGGTGGGGATCTCGCAGGTCATGCCGGCGATCAGCCATTCCTTGCCGAAGATCTCCTGCATGTCGATCTGGAACAGGCGCTCGTCGTTGTAGAACGGCTGGGGCAGGGAGTAGGTGCGCTCGCGGGTGCGCAGCATCTCGGCCGTGGCCTTGCGGGCCGGATCGAGAGGGTCGCCCAAACTCAAGGTGCTGACGTCCATCGTACATCCTCGTGGCCACCGCGGCGGGTGGCGAAAGTGGTTGGTCACGGTACTGCAAGGCTATTGGCCGACGGGGCAGGGCCGCCGAATGACCCTAGGTTTCGCCCGTCGCGCGCTATTCAGGTTCGGCTTGGGGCGGAGTGTGGGGCCGGAGCCGGGAGAGGGCCTTGCTCATGGGCGACATGGCCGACGCTGTTCACGACGCCCCAGCCCTTGCCACTGCTGGGCCGGTCGCCATCGACATGTGGATGTCGCGATTGGGAAAGTGGCGGTCGTGGGGCCCTCCCAGAATCGCCGCCAATAGCCCCAGTGGCAGTCGAGGTGCGTCATGAATACCTTCCTCAATCCCGTAACCACCCAGACCTGGACCAATGGCCGCCACCCCGTGCGCTGCGTCAAGGTCATCCAGGAAACCTGGGACGTACGCACCTTCTGCTTCACCGCCGAAATCCCGCTGATGTATTTTTTCAAGCCGGGCCAGTTCGTGACCCTGGAACTGGAGATCGACGGCCGCCAGGTGATGCGCTCCTACACCATCTCGAGCTCGCCCTCGGTGCCCTACAGCTTCTCCATCACCGTCAAGCGCGTGCCGGGTGGCCAGGTGTCCAACTGGCTGCATGACAACCTCAAGGTCGGCGACAACCTTGCGGTGCACGGTCCGGTCGGGCTGTTCAACGCCATCGACTATCCCGCCGACAAGGTGCTCTACCTCTCCGGCGGCGTCGGCATCACCCCGGTGATGTCCATGGCGCGCTGGTTCTACGACACCAATGCCAGCGTCGACATGGTCTTCGTACACAGCGCCCGCACCCCGCGCGACATCATCTACCAGGGTGAGCTGGAGCACATGGCCGCGCGGATCGACAACTTCGCCCTGAACCTGGTGTGCGAGCGCACCGAGCACGGTGAGTCCTGGGCCGGTTTCCGCGGCTACTTCGACCGCCGCATGCTGGAGCTGATGGCACCGGACTTCCGTGAACGCGAGATCTTCTGCTGCGGCCCTACGCCCTACATGAATGCCGTCAAGGCCATGCTCCGCGAGCTGGACTTCGACATGACCCGCTACCACGAGGAATCCTTTGGCGCGACGCCGCCGGAAGCCAAGGTCGAGGCCGCCGAACAGGCCGAAGCCGCGGCCGACCTGCCGCCGATTCCCCTGGAAGCCCAGTGCCTGATCTCCTTCACCGAGAGCGACAAGAGCGTCAGCATCGGCCCGGGCGAAACCATCCACGGCGCCGCGGCCAAGCTCGGCCTGCACATTCCCAAGGCCTGCGGCATGGGCATCTGCGGCACCTGCAAGGTGCTCAAGAAGAGCGGCGAGGTGGTCATGGACCACAACGGCGGCATCACCGAGGAAGACGAAGCCGAAGGCTACATCCTGTCCTGCTGCAGCATTCCGCAGGGGGATGTGCAGATCGAGTTCTGAGGGCGTAGGTTGGGTTGAGCGCAGCGAAGCCCAACACACCAAGGCGCCAGCTTGAGCCCCGTAGCGTGGACAACGGCGCAGCCCTGTCCACACTCCTTCACCCGCTAGACTCTAGGCCGGCTGCCGCTCGCCGTAGCGCTGCTCCAGATAGGCGATGATGTCGTCCGACTCGTACATCCATACGCTCTGGCTGCCTTCGTCGATCCGCAGGCAAGGCACCTTCACCCGACCACCGCCCTGTTCCAGCTCGGCGCGCAGTTGCGGGTCCTTCTTGATGTCCTTGAGGCGGATCGGCAGGTTCAGCCGATGCAGCGCCCGCCGCGTCTTCACGCAGAAGGGACAGGCCTGGAACTGATAGAGCGACAGATTCGCCAGCTCCGCCTCGATGGCCGCCTGGGCCTGCTCAGGGCGCTGGAGCTTGCGCGGCCGGGTCACCAGGTCCAGGCCGACGATCACCTGGCCGAGGCCGTTGCGTAGCAGATTGATCAACGGGATTCACCTTGAGAGGTCGTTCGAGCCGGGCAGTTTACCCTATCGTCCCAGGGCTGCCGCTCCGCCAGTCGTTACGGAACGTCACCCGCAACGCAGCGCTCTACAAGAGGGATTAATTCCTCGATGGAGACCTGTTGCATGCCGCTGTCTTCCGCAGAGCGCGAAGCCTTTCGCCAGCTCGCTGCCGATCTTCCAGGTGTCGATCTTCCGGTCTATGAACAATTCGCCAAGGACCCGCTGGACCCCATCATCGGTCTGGGCGATCCCGATGCACCCCTGGGCTTCTTCGGTCGCGATCCGGGGCGGGACGAGGTGAAGTACGGCGAACCCTTCATCGGCAGCGGCGGCCAGATCGCCCGCAAGGTCCTCTACAAACACCTGTACGGCCAGCCCCCGACCGACTTCGAAGCCACCCGCAGCCTGAGCCAGCAATTCTTCTGGGCCAACACCGTGCCCTACAAGCCGCTCGGCAACAAAGCCTGGTCGGAACGGGTGAAAAAGACTTTCCACCCCCTGATGCGCCGCCTGCTGATAGAGCATTGGCATGGCACTCAGCTCATCACCCTCGGCCGCGAAGCCTTCCTCTGGTTCGGCATCGGCCAATCCAAGGAAGAACGCGCTCGCCTTGAAGCCTTCTGGAAGAGCGAAGACCGCTTCGAAAGCAGCATCGAGGTCACCCTGGAAACGGAGGAGGGCACGCGCAAGACGCTGACGCTCTATCCACTGCCGCACCCGTCGCCGTTGAATCAGACGTGGTATACGAGGTTTCCTGGGTTGTTGGAAAACAGACTGAAATTTCTTCACTGGCCCCTACGTAGCGACCAGTAAAGAACAGTCCCTACATTCAAGAGCGTGGGCGTATCTATTATCGCTGGGGTCAATCACCTGTAGAACATTCCGGATGCCAGCTAAATTTTGCCATAGGCAGAAATTCAGCGGTCCAGACTTCGGGTTTGCTAATTATAATGATGAATGAGCCCAGGACTCAAAGACTTCAACATGTCATGATTTCGGCAAAATATGATTGATTAATTTTCCTACCATCAATCCAGGCTCTTGAAGCCAGGAGGTTGAAACGTCAGGGTAGATACATTCAAACGCGCGCTCTATTAGAGTATGACAAAAGTCGACATATTCTCGAGTTCTGGCTTCTTGAGCAAAAGCTGTACTATGAACCTGCCCCTTTCGAACTTCATAAAATTTCTCGAATTTATCAATATCCTCATAACCGCGGATGAATTGGCTTGAAGTATCAAGGTCTTTAGTCCTAAAGGCAGCTAAGTAGAGGAGCTCTACAAAGCCTAAAGGATTAGATGTGCAATTAATTGTAATGGATTTTCGCGAAAAACCCTTAATTTTTTCTTTTTCCTCAGGGGCCAACCCTTCAAAATTCCAGAATTCAATACCCAGTGCGTAGTAAGAGTAAATTTGCAAAATCGCTTCTGGCTGGGTAACGATGGATTGGAGAGCGAGATATGGGTCTAACAAAGACGTCGACTGTAGGCGTAGCTTCAGTAGATGGAAAAAAGGTAAAACCTCTTCCCTAGTATAATTTTGACAGAGATACGTTTCTATTCTTGCATCTCTGTTGTTCTGAACTTCGCGGGAAAAGTCACTCAGCATCGAAACTAAAGGTCTCCACGCAAGTACGCTTTCAAGTGTTAAAGCTTCAGATTCGATCTGCTGCCGGATAGCATCTAGTAAGAAAAGTATGCGACTTGCTTGATGCCAATGAACTCCTTCTAGAAATAGTTTCTGAGTTAGTGAGGAAAAGTCATTTACGAGCTTTACTGCTTCCCACTTATGGGAGCTACGCTCATCCGTTTCTATTAAAATCTCGAGTACTGGTGCAGCTTGGTCGTACTTTTTCGTATCTATTAATAAACGAAGTCCTTGTATAAAGCTCGGCTCCGACTGTCTCGCTAGGACAAACACCGAAGCCCAAGCCAGCATTTTGCAATTCAATCTGTGGGTTTTGTCTAAGATTATATCGGCCCAATCATGATGTCTTAAGTTGATCGCGCTTCCGACGCACAGTTGAGGATCGAGCAGGTTTACCACGGATTTCTTATAGACGTGCGAAAGATTTTGAGGATCTAACCACCTTACTAACCGCTCGCAAAGTTCGAGCGAGCGGCTTTGAATATACCTTGCGGCGCCGTTAGTGTTTTTTCCTTCTAGATCTGGTAACAGCCGATCTACCAGCTCCACCATTCCAGCTGTCGCGCTGAAGAGTTCATCCGCGATACCCTGACTTAATTTATTAGTTACAGATTTTTCTTTCAACTCAGCTAGAGAGTAGCCTTTTAGGAGTTTATGGCTATGTCCTTGGCCCCAGTCGGATTGCAGAAATGGAGCTTTCTCCTTTTCAATGGCGTCCCACCGCTGCCGTAATACGTCAAGCGAAACAGGCAATTCAACAACAGTCTTAAGATTGTATTCGTGCTCTAAATTGCGTAGATGTATACCTATTTCTTCTCCAAGTTTCTTTAAGGCTTCGTGGAATCTTTGAATAATTATTACAGGGATTTTTCCTGCCTCTACAAGTCGAGCAACCGCAAAATTCATCACTTCAAGGGGGTCGTCGAAAGTACTGTCGTTCACTGATTGAAGGACGCCCCATTTAACAGCCACCCGTTTAGCGAACAGCAAGTCGTTGTGAAAATCGCGATTATCGAGTTTGGCTATTGCAATTAAATCAGCGCTCTTGCTGACTATTCGATGAATATTTGGAGGCGATGTTAATTCTGCAAAGAAGTGATTGCTGCCGCTCATGGGTGGTGCGATTACTACATAGTTACTAGTCGGCTTCAACCATGATCGTATTATCTCTTCAGCAAGGAGCTTTTGCGAATTAATTTTCATTCTGCGCTTCCTCGATAGCATGGTTGGACAGTTCGTGGTCTATAGTCGCCCAAAATCTACCAGAAGACTTTCTAAGAGTTTCTCCCAAGATAGGAATTACGAAGTCCATCTCTGGGGCACTATCATTTTCTATCAACCGAATTAGACCTAAACCAATACAAATGTCAATTCCTCGTTCGATGATAGGTTTGGCGAGGAAATACTTATAGACAAGTTTGCTTTCTTTAGACGCTAGCTTGCCTCGATATGTTCTATGGCCACTAACGGGGCTATGGATCTCCGCGAACGCATATAGTACCGCTTGCGCAACAATCCCTTCGAAACTACGTTGAAGAGTAATGGTCGTTCTTAGATCATCAGAGCCAGGTTCACCTCCCATATCGTCTAGCTTAGGTATTCCTGTTTCACGGGCCAGAAGTGCGCGCAGACCGTCATTAATATCACCTTTCAAAATATGTGACTGCTTGGCAACTGCGAAGGTAGCGCCTGCAACCAATTTCATATAATAGGGGATGCCCGCACATATCCAAATTAAATGTTCTAAAGCCTCCTTCGGCATCACATGACGGGACTTTATCCTTGTGGGCTCAACAATCTGTCTAGAGTGAGCCTCTAAAAGATCTGTTTTACACGAGAAAGGAGTCAACTCCATGTGATCAATACTGTTATAAAATGGCGATTCAGCGTTTGATATAAACACCTGTTTCGCTGCGGAAGATCCGGCAAAAACGACTCCTATATCCCGCCTGTCAGAGATAGCAAGCCTGATTTGCCACAAAATATCAGTCGCCACTTTCTTTTTGTCGTCGCTATCGAAATACATCGAGGCGAATCGATCTATCTCATCGATAAGGAAAATTATGCGAGATGCCTCTGAGTGTCCGTTCAGTAGTCGGTCAGAGATATAACACAGAAAAGTCCCCGCATCCGAGTCGTAGGGCAAATCTCGCCCAATCAACTCAAAGTCGGGATACAGCTCCCTCAGTTCCTTATTTGGATTCAAAGTGCGAATGCGCTTCCAAACCCACTTGTTAAACATTGTAATGTCGGAAATCGACTCATCTAAAGTCAGGTATACCACTAAACTGTCACGATTAGCCTTATGGGAGAACTCATCAAGAATCCGGAACAACATGGTAGTTTTACCGGAACGTCGCGGACTTGATATCCATAGGCTACGCACAGTTTTACTACTAAATAAAGCTTTCTCTATCTTGCGCTCATCAGCAACACGAGGAACATAGCGAGGTCCACGCATTTGTTGTGCAGGAAAATAATCAAATGCTTCTTCTATCTCATCAGAGGTTAGCGGGTTAAACTTTTCACTCCCATCAATTGTAAAGTCCAAACGCTGATCAAACTTTGATTTGATTCCTTTGAGGGAAGTCGCAACACACTGTATCTCGACTGAAAATATTTCAGCGCGCTCGTCAAGTAATAGGAATTCCTGAGCGATAGATATTTCAGACAGGAATGGTCCATCATAAGTTAGGGTGGTCAAAGCTCCAGGAAAGCGGATTGGAGCTGTCGGCGGCAGAGTAATTACTAGTCGGTCCGGACTATCCGATTTCCTTGGCGATAGGCGAATAACGGCGAATAACTGTCCATCACTTCTTCTTTGCAGGCCGGAGCTCACTGATAATATAGCCGGCAAATCAGATTGACCCACTGACTGTTTCTGAATCATTTCAACAAAGAGTTGGAATGGCTTTGACGGTATGCTTTGCTTTAAGTCTAGAAAACCTTGAATAAGATCGGGAATTCCATTTTTTAATGCAACATCTGCTGCATTTGCAAGCGCTTCCGCCTTACGTTGTTCAATATTTATTGGCTGAGAGACCAGGCAATTTGCTAGGGTCTTCGGTGCGTGAAGCATCCAAGCCAAGTACATAAATATTGATCGTGCCTCCGCTTGCTTAGAGTCACCGGTGAATGACTCCCACAGCGCTCTTGTCGCTAATGATTCAAAGCCGCTCTCTGCGCTAAAGACTTCCGAGAACTCTCTTTCAAACTTACGTGCTACATCTATGAGAAGAACGATTTTTTGAAGGCTTTCATAAACTGGAGCGATGGCCGCGTCTGGAGTTAAGACGCATGCGAAATGCTGGATAAAGCTAAGTGAGAGCTGTGTTAGAGGAGACTTTGAGGTCTTATCGGTTAGTATGTATTTGACTATTGGTAGTTCGCTGTCTTTCCGGAAAAGACTCATAACAGCTGCGTACTGAGGGATTTCAAAGGCGGTACTGTCATTAAGTAACGCTGCTATTGCCCACGTCTCGACAGCTTCCGCTGAGGTGTAGCTAGATCGCGTTAGATCTCTCAGCGCTAGATTTGCGGTCCTACTCCAATTTCGTGATTTGATCAGAGATGGCATGTCTGAGCTAGGGCCAATGACCTCAGCGCCAATTTCAGCTTTCCTTGACATGTCAATCAGTATCGAGCGAATGTCCCTACTGGGTGTCACGCTCGCAGCATTAGCAACCTCTGCGCGCACTGCAATATCGACAGTGGGAGCTGGAGTTTGGGCAGTGATCGATAGGCCGCGTCTAGTAAACTCGGCCAGTATTGAATCTACACCTTCCTTACCTCTTTCGGAAATCTGTTGCCAGATTTCATCTGTCTCTACCAATAACGATAGGAGTAGTGAGTTTTCTGAAAAGAGATCCTCAGCTTTTTCAATATTATATATTAGAGAAAGGGCGAGAAAATTTAATTGCCTCGCATATGATGGTAATAGAGTATGGCTTCTTGCAATTTCCTTGGCGAGAGGAGTAATAGCTTGATTGAGATAAAATGCAGCAGTTTCCGAAGCGTCAGCGGAGGGTAATGGAAACGCTTGTTCTAAAGTTTGTATGCATGAGTCTACCGCGCTGGCTAACTCTTTATCCGCGATAGATATAGATTGAATCTTGTTTAGTATCTGGATATGAGCGCGGCGTGGAAGGTACTCCGCCTCCAAAGCTTGAAGGATATCAGTAAGCGACTGCTCATCTAGATCATCGCGCTCTAATGCTCCGCCTAGAGATATAATCTTTTTAATGATGAGATTTCGGCGATTAGCCAGCTCTTTCTCATATTCAAGTTCAAGAATGTATTGTTCGGCTTCGGAAAACTCCTTTTCAAAGATGCTCCATTCATGATTGTCAAGGTGCTCTTGCAGTTTGGCTATTATGCCGGCGCTTTCCGTCTCCCCCAAGTTGTCATACAATTTCGATAAGTTTAGTAACCTGCTCCCTTGTCGACTTTCTAGATCCTCTACCTTTTTTTCAATTTTTCGATCCAACGCCGGAGGCAACTCTTCGTTGAGTTCATTCGCCAATGAAGCATATGCCTCTAGCAGATCTTTGGACTCATAAAGTTCAGCAAGCTCTACAGGTCTGTTAAAACCGAAATCATAAATTAGGGTGTCGGTAAACAGATCGTCATAGATGGGCTGCCCATCCATACGATGCGTAAAAACGCGGGGTAATAATGGGTCGTTTTTGGGCAGAATTATCGCTAGTGTGTTACACGGCTCCTGACTCCGCTGATACATAACATAATTATTATTTTGTTTGCTTCGTGGCCTAGTCGCAGCTTCAAGCCACGCTTGGATTGTTCTCGATTCAGAATCCTGCCCTCTCAGCAATTCGCCTAGCGTTCTTTTAAACTTTTTGACGGCGTCACCGTCAGCAAAATCAGGGCTCTGGTCGCTACTTGCTTTATAAAGTTTAATCCAGGCTTCGATTTCATTCGTCTTCAAGCCAATTTGGTTCCGAATAAACTTGTTGTATTCGGAGTTTTTCTTTAGATGCTCTGGAATCTCTGATTTCCATTTATCGAGGTATTCCTCAATATCAAATCCAGCCATCCACGAATTATAATGCTCAAGAAAAGCGACGATACCACCTCTCTCTAGGGACTTGGCTAGGTGACTAAAGGTGTCGTCATATGCTTCTCGCCATATGTGAGCATATGTGGTTTTACCTCCCTTTCGTCTGAATGATAATATTTCTGTTAAATTAGATACTAACGCTTCATTTGATGCGGTTCGATTTTTGATATGTGCGCTTTGTACTCGCGCTGTAGCTGCGAGCAATAGAATCTGATCAGGAGTCGCAGTATGGAAACCCAAACCCACAGAGGCTTCGTATACTTGCCGGAAAAACATCTCGCATAAGTTATTACTTTGGCTAGAGATGACATCCCTTAATGGACTTGAGCTCCAGCATGCGAAGCCATCGACTCCCAGATCTAAAGATTTAAAATACGCGTCTAGCTCGACTACAGCTAATAGTACTTTCAGTTCATGTTGCTTTTCGAATATTTGTTCTATCTGGCCAAGTGATAGCCAAGACATTATATCTAGGAGCTTTATCATTTCCTCTTTGTCGCTACGTGCGACCTTTTTCTTGAGGAGTTCAGAAAACTCTAAATTAAGTTCGTTAAAATAGTTGTGGACTATTAGTGCAAGTTTTACGCTAAGCTCTTCGCGCTGAATAAGCAGTCGGCCGATCGAAACCCAAGAGTTACTGGTTATTGATTTGTCGCCGAACGCGCTCCAACGTAAATCAGATAAGTTTTCACGCACTCGCTTGTTGACAAGTTGAAGAGCTTCCTCCCCCTTGTGAACTATATTTTGAAGTTTTTGAAGATTGTCGCAAAAACTATCAACTTCGCTAAAGTGGGCTATGTTTTGGGATTCATACAGCCGTTGATGTGACTCACTCGGTCGTTTATTAATTATTATGTTGTCCAGGCGGGGAAGTAAAGCATCGACCTTCTGTCCCCAATCGGTGGCTTCTTTGATCCATCGATTGAGTTCTATAAGACTCGCTTCGGTTTTTATAGTAAATAGAGGTTTCGCACCCAGTACGTTCAATCGATCGGAGACTGCCGAATTCAGATAGCTTTCGAGGGTTTCTGCCTGGATTATTGCGTCGCTAAAGGCGCTACGCGCATCATTCACAATATCGGAAATTGCTTCAAGGCTTATTATGGGATCTTTATCTTTATGAAGTAGCCCGACCTTATTAAGCAGTAGTTTACTGATAGCCTCATATCGGCCAATATCAGTCTCGACTTTCTTCAACAGGTTGGTAAACTCTCCAAAAAAAATAGTTTTCTGTGGTGGGCTTACGTCTTGTGCTTTTTTTGTGTGCGATTTCAATTCAATTGCCGGTTTGACAATTGGATTGGCGGCTGGTTTAGAGTCTACATGCCAGTTAGGGGTCTGAACCAGTCTGAGTAGCTCTAACTCACCACTACACTGTAAAGCTTCGTTCAGTCTTGGCCAAAATTGGTATAAACAGTCTTCACTTGGATCTTCTGCATATCCACTTATGCACCCATCTTTGAGCGCCCATAGAAACAATGCGGCCACTCGCCGGTCTGCTGATGATTCGCGTACTACTTCAATGAGAAGGTCTATTTTCTCTAAAATCGGGTACTTCTTTTTCCCATTGCGGGTTTCGAAAAAATTCTTAAGCTTCTCTGAGTCTATGCAGAAATCAGGGTCTTTCAGCTTCAAGAAGATTTTAAGACAATATGTGAATGGTGGAAATGAACCTTTTGGAAAGTTTTCCCATTTTGTCAAAAAGCGTTTATCCGCAATTAATAAGGCCATGCGCTCCATTGCATTGGCTTTGGAACTCAAAGGTGTTGAGCTTAAGTTGTTAATAACAGCTCTAATGGTTTTTCCACTTCTGGGTATGACACCAAGAATTTGGCTCAGCAGCACTTGATCAATGTGCCCGGAGTGGCTTTCGAGAGCACGAGGAAGTTCAGCAACATATGTGGCGCGTGGGTTTTCAATAGACATCTGAAGCCCCTGGATAACAGGTAGGTTTGATAATTTTATTTTGTATGCTGCGAGAAGTTATTACTAACAAGTTTGCTTCTCGCCACGGAGCACGTTCGTCGTGACCGCCAGCGGTTTAAAGTGGCACGCGACCGGAAAGCGGGAAAGAATCTCTGCAAATCAGAAAGGTGGGAGGCCGGCATTTTTTCGTCCATGATAATTAGTCAGATAACATATCAAAAAATCATCTGCGTCAAACGTTTGCTGGCTTTATGATATTAGCTTCCATTTTCTGCCCCCTGACACATTCCTAGCTCGCTGATGCCATCACCTTGGTACCAAGGCACTTGGTTTCAGCCTCAGATGGCAAATGCGATCTAGCTGTTGTTAGGTGAAGGGCGGCCAGGCCTTGTACTTCCATTATGCTTCGCGCCGTGGTTGAGGGCGACTGACCTAGCTTGCAGCATCCTCTTTTTTACATAACCACGGAGGATGACGGCGGCGGCATTATGGGCGAGGGCGCGCTTGACCACCTGGCGGGGGTAGACGCTGGCGCCGTCGATGGTGCCGTGGAACAGGGCTTCGAAGGCCAGCACCCGGTGGCGGGTGTCGAGGAACAGGCAGCCGAAGATCTCGTGGGGTTTGTGGCGCAGGCGGGCCCTGAGATAGTCACGGACCTGCTGGGGGCTCTCCAGGGCCGAGGCCGAGGTGGGCGCTGAAGGCGGCGAGGTCGGCTTCCAGCAGGGGCCCTCAGGCTGCCGAATTCCCCGAGTAGCTGGCGGGCGAGGTCCACCGCGCTTTTGCCAGCCACGCCGGTGCGTAAAAAGATCGCCAGCAGTTCGGCGTCGGTGAGGGCTTGAGCGCCCTGTGCCAGCAGTTTCTCCCGCGGCCGTTCCTGGGCCGGCCAATCCTTGATGCTCATGGGGCGCTCCCTGTCTGGCGGGGCGCCTGCGTCCTGCAGGCGCTGTGCTATCTTAACCGGATCATTCGCGGGTGCGCGCAGGCCTCGATTGGCCGTGCGATGCCCGTTCTAGACGGTTCGAGAACGGAAAGGCTATATGCAGCGGCTCCATCGTAAACGCATCGTGCTGGGCGTCGGAGGTGGCATCGCCGCTTACAAGAGCGCCGAGTTGGTGCGCCGCCTCAAGGATCAGGGTGCCGAGGTGCGGGTGGTACTAACCCGCGGCGGACGCGAATTCATCACGCCGCTGACCCTGCAGGCACTGTCGGGTCTGCCGGTGCATCTTGATCTGCTGGACCCGGCTGCCGAAGCGGCCATGGGTCATATCGAGCTGGCCCGCTGGGCCGATCTGGTGCTGGTCGCGCCGGCCACCGCCGATGTGATGGCGCGCCTGGCCCAGGGCGTGGCGGACGATCTGCTCACTACCCTGGTGCTGGCCACCGATGCCCGGGTCGCCCTGGCACCGGCCATGAACCAGGCCATGTGGCGCGACCCGGCCACCCAGGCCAATGCCGACCTGCTGCGCAGCCGTGGCATCAAGCTATTCGGCCCGGCCAGCGGCAGCCAGGCCTGTGGCGACGTTGGTCCCGGCCGGATGCTGGAAGCCACCGACCTCGCCCAGCTCGCCGCCGACTGCTTCCAGCGCCTCGACCTGACCGGTTGCCATGTGGTCATCACCGCGGGCCCGACCCAGGAAAACATCGACCCGGTGCGCTACATCACCAACCACAGCTCCGGTCGCATGGGCTTCGCCCTGGCGGGAGCGGCGGCGGAGGCGGGCGCGCGCGTCAGCCTGGTGAGCGGCCCGGTGCATCTGCCGACCCCCGATCGCGTCGAGCGCATCGACGTGATCAGCGCCCGCGACATGCTGGCCGCCTGCGAGGCGCTGATGCCCTGCGACGTGCTCATCGCCTCGGCGGCGGTGGCGGACTATCGCCCCGAGGTCATCGCGCCGCACAAGCTGAAGAAGGACCCCACCCGCGGTGACGGTCTCCTGCTGGAGCTGGTGCGCAACCCCGACATCCTCGCCACCCTGGCGGGGCGCCCGGATCGGCCCTTCAGCGTCGGCTTCGCCGCGGAAACCCAGAATCTGCTGGAGTACGCCCAGCGCAAGCTGCGCGACAAGAATCTCGACCTCATCGTCGCCAACGACGTGGCCAATCCGGCCATCGGCTTCAACAGCGAAGACAACGCGGTCACCGTGATCGACCGTGGCCTGCACGAGATCCGCTTCGAGCAGACCAGCAAGGGCAAGATCGCCCGCCAGCTCATCGCTCTGATTTCCACCCATCTCAAAGATACCGCCCAGAACCATGCATAGCCTTCAAGCCAAGATTCTCGACCCGCGCCTGGGGCGCGATTTCCCGCTGCCGTCCTACGCCACCCCCGGTTCGGCCGGCCTCGACCTGCGCGCTATGCTGCAGGAGGATCTGGTGCTGGAGCCGGGGCAGACCGTGCTGATTCCCACCGGGCTCGCCATCCATGTGGCCGATCCGTCGCTGGCGGCGCTGATCCTGCCGCGCTCGGGCCTGGGCCATAAGCACGGCATCGTGCTGGGCAACCTGGTTGGCCTGATCGACTCGGACTACCAGGGTGAGCTGATGGTCTCCTGCTGGAATCGCGGCCAGACCACCTTCACCGTGAGCGTGGGCGAACGTATCGCCCAACTGATGCTCGTACCTGTGGTCCAGGCGCACTTCGATATCGTCGACAGCTTTACCGAGACCGAGCGGGGCGCTGGCGGCTTCGGGCACTCCGGTACCCGCTGACGCCAGACACGCAAGACGCGCCGTGACATAAAGGAGAAGAACGGCATGGCAACGGGCAAGAACGGCAAGGATGTGCGCAAGGCGGCCCCCCGGGTCGCGGTTTTGCCCGGCCTGGGCGCGGGGCTGCTGCTGGCGCTCGCCGGCCTGCTGCTGGCCGCGCTGCTGCTGTGGTTCCTGGTGTTGCAGCCGCAGGGCGCGCGCAACCAGGAGCAGCAGGCGGACCAGGCGCTGCAGGCCCAGGCGGCCTCCCTCAATCAGCTGCTGGTTGGCCTGACCCGGCGGCTGCAGGGCGTCGCCGGGGATGCCCTGGTGCTGCAGGCCCTGCAGGGCGACGACCCGGCGGTGCGGGCGGCGGCCGAACGCCAGCTGCGCGAGCGCCTCGGCGTGGTCGATGTCCTGGTGGTGCCGGCCGGCATGCGCCAGATCGAAGACGATCGCCCCGGTCCCCTCAACTATGCCGCCCTCGATCTGCTCAAGCGCCTGGAAAGCGGCCAGCGGACCCCGCCGGAAGCCTATCGCGTGAGGGATCGCTGGCTGGTCTACAGCGCTCAGCCCATCCGCCGCGGCGATCAGCTGCTCGGCAGCGCCGTGCTGGTGGAAGCACTGCCGGACGTCTTGCAGAGCTGGGCCACGCCGCCGGCGAATGTCGGCCAATGGCGCCTGCTGCAGCAATTCCCCGGCAGCAGTGTGCAGGTGCTGGCCAGTGGCGGCAGCCCCGGTGATCCGGCGCTGATGCGGCGGCTCGCGACCGGCAGTCCGCTGTGGACACTGGAGCTGGCACCCGCCGCCGAGGCCGGTGCCGATACGCCCCTGGGTATTCCGCTGGTGGCGCTGCTGCTGGCGCTGTTTGGCGTGCTGACGGGCTTTTGGCTGTTTTCCCGGGAGCTGTCACGCCGGCTCCGTGACGACGTCCGCAGTCTGACGGCCTATGCCGAGGAACTTGAATCCAATCAGATAGCCAAAAGCCCGACTTTGCGCCTGGCGGTAATGGAACCCGTGGCCAAGTCGACGGCCCGATTGGCCAGCCGATCGGCCGGGTCGTCGCCGGACCTATATGCTGCGGCACCTAGCGATGCCGTGGCCAAGACCCTGGCGGAGTTTGCCGACAGAGGCCGCGCTCAGCAGAGCGAGCCGCTGTTCCAGACCACCGACATCCTCGATATCAGTATCCTCGACGAAGACCAGGATCTCCTGGGATTGGAGAAACCCCCGATGAGCACTACCCCGCAAGCCCCCCAACTCAACGCCAGCATCTTCCGCGCCTACGACATCCGTGGCGTGGTGGGTGACTCCCTGACCGCCGAAGCCGCCTACTGGATCGGGCGCGCCATCGGCTCGGAGAGCCTGGCGCGTGGCGAGCCCAACGTGGCCGTCGGCCGTGACGGCCGCCTGTCCGGCCCCGAGCTGGTCGCCCAACTGATCAAGGGCGTGGCCGACAGCGGCGCCAATGTCAGCGATGTCGGCATGGTGCCGACCCCGGTGCTCTACTACGCAGCCAATGTGCTCGAAGGCAAGTCCGGCGTCATGCTGACCGGCAGCCACAATCCGCCGGACTACAATGGCTTCAAGATCGTCATCGCCGGCGAGACCCTGGCCAACGAATCCATCCAGCGCCTGCGCGAGCGCATCGAGACCGGCGACGTGGCCAGCGGCCAGGGCCAGATCAAGCAGGTCGACGTGCTCAAGAGCTACGCCGACTACATCCGCAACGACGTAGTGCTGGCCAAGAAGCTCAAGGTGGTGGTGGACGCCGGTAACGGTGTCGCCGCGGTCAATGCCCCCCAGCTGATCGAGTCCCTGGGCTGCGAGGTCATCCCGCTGTTCTGCGAGGTGGACGGCAACTTCCCCAACCACCATCCGGATCCGGGCAAGCCCGAGAACCTGGAAGACCTGATCGCCAAGGTCAAGGAAACCGGTGCCGACCTGGGCCTGGCCTTTGACGGCGACGGCGACCGCGTCGGCGTGGTGACCAACGAAGGCAAGATCATCTATCCCGACCAGCTGCTGATGCTGTTCGCCAAGGACGTGGTCTCCCGCAACCCGGGCGCCGACATCATCTTCGACGTCAAATGCACCCGCCGTCTGAACAACCTCATCGCCGGCTACGGCGGTCGTCCCATCATGTGGAAGACCGGCCACTCGCTGATCAAGAAGAAGATGAAGGAAACCGGCGCCCTGCTGGCCGGCGAGATGAGCGGCCACGTGTTCTTCAAGGAACGCTGGTTCGGTTTCGACGACGGCATCTACAGCGCCGTGCGCCTGCTGGAGATCCTCAGCCAGGAGAAGAACAGCGCCCAGCAGGTGTTCGATACCTTCCCGGTAGACATCTCCACCCCGGAGATCAATATCCAGGTGACCGAAGAGAGCAAGTTCGGCATCATCGAGACCCTGCAGCGCGACGCCCAGTGGGGCGATGCCCAGATCACCACCCTGGACGGCGTTCGCGTCGATTACCAGAACGGTTGGGGTCTGGTGCGTGCGTCCAACACCACGCCGGTGCTGGTGCTGCGCTTCGAGGCGGAAACCCTCGAGGAGCTGGAGCGCATCAAGACGGTGTTCCGCAAGCAGCTGCTGGCGGTGGAGCCGGATCTGAATCTGCCGTTCTGACCTCGGGTCAGCGGTAGCACAGAGGGCGCCTAGGCGCCCTTTGTCTTTTCTTAGTCGACCTTGAGAGGTGAGCCATGACCCTGAGCCGCGAGGATGCCTCGCACGTCGCCGAGGTGCTGTCCGAGGCGCTGCCCTATATCCGCCGGTTCGTCGGCAAGACGCTGGTGATCAAGTACGGCGGCAACGCCATGGAGAGCGACGAGCTCAAGGCCGGCTTCGCCCGTGACATCGTGCTGATGAAGGCGGTGGGCATCAACCCGGTGGTGGTGCATGGCGGCGGTCCGCAGATCGGCGACCTGCTCAAGCGCCTGTCCATCGAGAGCCACTTCATCGACGGCATGCGCGTCACCGACGCCCAGACCATGGATGTGGTGGAGATGGTCCTGGGCGGCCAGGTCAACAAGGACATCGTCAACCTGATCAACCGCCATGGCGGCAAGGCCATCGGCCTGACCGGCAAGGATGCGGGCCTGATCCGTGCCACCAAGCTCAAGGTCAGCCGGCAGACGCCGGAGATGACCAAGCCGGAGATCATCGACATCGGCCATGTCGGCGAGGTCACCGGGGTCAACATCGACCTGCTCAACATGCTGGTGCGCGGTGACTTCATCCCGGTCATCGCGCCCATCGGCGTGGGTCCGGACGGTGAGTCCTACAACATCAACGCCGACCTGGTGGCAGGCAAGGTGGCCGAGGCGCTCAAGGCCGAGAAGCTGATGCTGCTGACCAACATCGCCGGCCTGATGGACAAGCAGGGCCAGGTGCTCACCGGGCTGTCCACCGAGCAGGTCAATTCGCTGATCGCCGACGGCACCATCTACGGCGGCATGCTGCCGAAGATCCGCTGCGCGCTGGAAGCGGTGCAGGGCGGGGTGCAGAGCGCCCACATCATCGACGGCCGGGTGCCCAACGCGGTGCTGCTGGAAATCTTCACCGACGTCGGCGTCGGTACGCTGATCTCCAACCGCAAGCGCTGAGCGCTTTCGCGCGGACCCAAAACGGCGCCCCAGGGCGCCGTTTCTATTGCTGGCCCGGACTCACTGCTCCCAGCTGGCCTTGGGCAGGGTCAGGCCGTGCTGGCCGTTGTAGGCCGCCCGCTTGGGCGACTCCCAGTCCTGCAGCAGCGCCTCCTCGACCCGGTAGATCTCCACCCCCAGCGGACGGCAGACCTTGAGCGGGTCCTCGGCATCGGGCCCCCACATCGCCAGGGACAGATCGCCGCCCGGGCAGGTGGACAGGGCGCAGAGCACGTCGATCTCGGCGAAGAATTCCAGGTAGTCGCCGGGCTTGGCCGGGCAGGCCTTCATGAAGTACAGGTCATCGTGGTTGAGGCCGGTGCACTGGAAGATGTTCAGCACATCGTGGACATCGAATTCGGTGAGGCCGTGGGGCAGTACCGCACGGGTCAGATTCGAATGGCAGTGGTGGTGGAAATCCTCGCCGGTGAGCATCTTGTTGACGTAGGGATCGCAGCGGGTGCCGAGCAGGTCATGCAGGCGGCCGCCATGTTCGTCGATGCCATAGCCGGCCAGGCTGTCGTCGGTGATGGTCAGCAGCGGACGCAGGAAGGGCAGGTTGGACCAGAGCCGGTCGTAGGTGCTGACGTGGGCACCCTGCAGTTGCCGGGTGCGCGCGGCCCACATCCGTTCGCGGGGATCCTCGGCGTTCCAGACGTTGAAGTCGCCGACCTGAGGCCCGTGCGGGGTGGTGACGCGGAACAGATGGCCGGCGGGGACCTTCCAGGCGCGACCGGTACGGATCGGGATCTCGAATTGCTCGATCAGGGTGCGTCCGTCCTTGCGTTCACGCAGCCGATCATAGAAGGCCTGATCGACCTGCAGGGCGGAGCCCTGGGTGGACTGGTAGGCAGCGGGGTAGTCCTTGTACATGGGAGGTCTCCTCGGTCAGAGCGGCCTGGCTGCGCTGAGCAGATCCAGCAGCCGGTTTTCGGAATCGTCGAGATAGCTGGCCATGGCCTCGCCCGCCGCCTGGCGGTGCCCGGCGGCGAGCAGGTCGTGGATCTGGCGGTCGCGGGCTATCCAGGGCCGCTGGAAGTGCTCCTCGTCGGGCGCGAGGGAAAACAGCAGGCGCGTCTGGGCGGCGACGGTGGCGAAGAATTCATCGAACAGCGGACTGCGCAACAGGCCGACGATGTGCTGATGGAAATGCAGGCTATGGGTGCCAAGGGCGCGCCAGTCTTCGCGCGACTGCGCCAGTTCGGCTGCCTCCAGAGCATCCAGCATCCGATCGGACTGGTATTCGCGCAGCGGGCGGCTGGTGAGGATGGCCTGCAGTTCCAGGGTGCGACGCACCTGGAAGATGTCGCGCACCTCGGCCAGGCCCAGGCGCCGCACCATGACCCCCTTGTGGCGAACATAGGTGGCCAGGCCCTCGCGATCCAGCTGGTGCAGGGCTTCGCGGATGGTGTTGCGCGAGGCGTTGTAGGCCTTGACCAGCTCACCCTCGACCAGCGCGGTACCGGGCAGCAGGCGACCGCCGATGATGTCTTCGCGCATCTCCAGCAGCAGTTGAGCCCCCAGGGACAGCTCGCCTGCATCCTTGCCACTCATGGGTCTTCACGCTCGATTGTTCAACAATGTGTTGGAAACGAGCTTGCACGGCGTGTGCCAGAAATTAGCGGGGAGATTGAGGAAGTCCGTTGTGCTGCCCAGGTGGCGCGAGGTGGAGGTGACCGCAGGTAGCGGGTTTGGCAGGGCTCAGCGATCCGCGGCCTGGGCCGCTTCCAGGCGCTGCATGCGCGCACGGTCGGCGTCGAAGGCGGCGCTGGTGCTGGTGCGCATTTCGGCGTAGCGCTGCAGATCGGTCTGCAGACGCACCTGATCGGCCGCCGCGGCGTCGAGGCGTGCCTGCAGATCCGCCGGGAGCGCCTGGCCATTGCGCTGCTGCACCGCCGCCTGCTCCATCAGCTGGCTTTGCAGCTGACGCGTGGCCTCCAGGTTGGCCTTCTTGATCTGCAGCACCCCGTCCAGCTCGGCCAGCTTGCGCGCCTTGGCGCGGTCGACGTCCTCGACATTGCTGTAGAGCTTGCGCAACTGGCCATCGACCAGGGCCTGCTGGCGCTCGCGCGCCTGGCGATCGAGTTCCGCGGCGGGCAGCGCCGGCGCGACCTTGCGGATCACCCGGCCCTGTTCGTTGAGCACGTCGTAGCCCTTGCCGGCGTACTCCGGCGGCACGCCCTGGCGATCGATGACCAGGGTGCCGTTACGGTCCAGGTAGCGGTACAGCTCGGCTGCCTGGCCGGCCAGCGGCAGGGCGATGAGCAACAGGCTGGCAGCGGCGCGACGTACGACCATGGCCGTCTCTCCTGGGGCTGACGGCTAGATGCCGTATTGGGCGCGATAGTCCTGGACGGCGGGCAGGTGACGCTTGAGCTCGGCATCCTCGGCCAGGTATTCGAGCACCTGATCCAGGGCGACGATGCTGAGCACCGGAATGCCGTAGTCACGCTCGACTTCCTGGATGGCCGACAACTCGCCACGGCCACGCTCCTGGCGATTCAGGGCGATGAGCACCCCGGCCGCGCTGGCACCCTGGCCTTCGATGATCTGCATGACCTCGCGGATGGCGGTGCCGGCAGTGATGACGTCATCGATGATCAGTGCCCGACCGGTCAGGGGCGCGCCCACCAGCAGGCCGCCTTCGCCGTGGTCCTTGGCTTCCTTGCGGTTGAAGCACCAGGGCACGTCGCGGCCATGGTGCTCGACCAGGGCCACCGCCGTGGCCGCGGCCAGGGGGATACCCTTGTAGGCCGGGCCGAAGAGGACATCGAACGGCAGATTGGCCTGGACCAGCGCATCGGCGTAGCAGCGGCCGAGCTGGGCCAGCGCCGAACCGCTGTGGAACAGGCCGGCGTTGAAGAAATAGGGGCTGATGCGACCCGATTTCAGGGTGAATTCACCAAAGCGCAGAACTCCGCGCTCGATGGCGAAACGAATGAAATTACGCTGGTACGCCTGCATATAAGTCCTTGCGCGGCTTGTATTTAGCTAAACCGGTTTAGCTCGGGTATCATACATCCACGATTTTTTGGGGGCCATTTATGCGGATCATCAGCTTGAACGTCAATGGTATTCAGGACGCTGTGGAGCGGGGCCTGCTGCCTTGGCTCAAGGCGCAGAATGCCGACGTGATCTGCTTGCAGGATACCCGCGCCTCTTCTTACGACATGGACGACCCGGCCTATGCGCTGGAGGGTTACATCCTCTATGCCTGCGACGCCGAAGTGCCGTCCCAGGGCGGTGTCGCGCTCTATACGCGGGTCCAGCCGAAGGCGGTGATCAGCGGCCTGGGCTTCGAGTCCTGCGATCGGTTCGGTCGCTATCTGCAGGCGGACTTCGACAAGGTCAGCATCGCCACCCTGCTGCTGCCTTCGGGCAAGCGCGGCGATGAAGATCTGAACATGAAATTCAAGTTCATGGACGACTTCACCCACTACCTGAACAAGCAGCGCCGCAAGCGCCGCGAGTACATCTATTGTGGCTCGCTGTACGTGGCGCACCAGAAGCAGGACGTGAAGAACTGGCGCGACTGCCAGCAGATCCCCGGTTTCCTGGCCCCCGAGCGGGCCTGGATGGACGAGGTGATCGGCAACATGGGCTATGTGGATGCCCTGCGCGAAGTGAGCCGCGAAGGCGACCAGTTCAGCTGGTGGCCGGACAGCGACCAGGCCGAGCACCTGAATCTGGGCTGGCGCTTCGACTACAACATCCTCACTCCGGGTCTGCGCCGCTTCGTCCGCTCGGCGCGCCTGCCGCGGCAACCGCGCTTCTCCGAGCATGCGCCGCTGATCGTCGACTACGACTGGACCCTGAGCATCTGATCCACGCGATGCCCGGAAACGAAAAAACCAGCCCAAGGGCTGGTTTTTTGTTGGGTGGCTATTTCACCAGGATCACCGGCAAGGGTACCTGGTGCACCACACGATGGGCCACCGAGCCGAGCAGCAGGCCACTGAGCGAACCCAGGCCGCGGGTGCCCATGACCACGGTGTCCACCTCCAGGCGCCGCGCTGTCTCGCCGATGGTCTCGGCGATGCCGCCAAAGCCGACGTGGGTCTGGGCCTCGATACCGGCTTCGAGCAGGGCCGGGCGCGCCCTGACCAGAATATCCTCGGCCTTGTCCTGCAGGCTGCCGCGCCATTCGCGCAGGATGCGGTCATCGAAGGGCGCGCCATAGATCTCCGGCTCGTTCTGGACGTTGAGCAGGTGCAACTCCAGCGTCAGCCCGGCCTTCACCAGGTCGAGGATATAGCGCAGGGCGTTGTCGGCGCTGGGAGAACCATCGTAGGCGACCAGGACAGTGTGCATGGGGCATCTCCACGAGAGGGGTATGCCTTCATGCTAGACCCTGGCTGTCAGGGTCGCTTGATCCCGATCAAGCCCGCAGCCTCAATGGCCCACCCAGTTGCGCGCGCCCTTGGGAATCACCTCGGATTCGTCCAGCTTGCTGGCGAACATGCTCACGGCTTCCACGGCGTCGCTGGCGCCATCACGGATCTGCACGATCACCGCGCCGGCCTGGTCCGCCAGCTCGACGCCCTTGACCGCGCGCCCCTGGGTACTCTCCATGCTGGCCACCGCCTGCTGGGTTTCGTTGAGAATCCGCCCGATCATCTCGGCAATCTCTGCCGTGGCGCTGCTGGTGCGCCCCGCCAGCTGACGAACCTCGTCGGCGACCACGGCGAAGCCACGGCCCTGGTCACCGGCGCGGGCCGCTTCGATGGCGGCGTTGAGCGCCAGCAGGTTGGTCTGGTCGGCGATGCCGCGGATGGTGTTGACGATGGCGGTGATCTGCTCCGAGCGCTGACCCAGCTGGCCGATCACCTCGGCGGAGGCGCTGACGTTGTGCGCGATCTCGCGCATCTCGCCGGCGGCGGCCTGGATAATCCGGGTACCGTGCTCGGCGACCTTCTCGGTCTCGGCGGAGATGTGATAGGCCCGCGAGGCGCTGCGGCCGTCGCTTTCGTGCTTTTCCACCCGCTCGCTGATGTCGCTGGCGTACTTGACCACCTTGTACAGCCGGCCGGTGGCGTCGTACACCGGGTTGTAGCTCGCTTCCAGCCAGATCACCCGGCCATGCTTGCCCAGGCGCTTGAACTGGCCGCGAAAGAATTCACCGGCGTTGAGGCGGCGCCAGAAGTCGGCGTATTCGCTGCTGTTGACCAGGGCCGGCTCGCAGAACAGCCGATGCTGCTGGCCCTGGATCTCCTTCAGGCTGTAGCCCAGGGTGGCCAGGAAGTTGTCGTTGGCGTCCAGGATGCGTCCGTCCAGGTCGAACTCGATGCGCGCCAGGGCGCGGTCCAGCGCCTTGAGCTTGCTCTGGGCTTCGCTGTCGCGCTCGACCTGGGCGGTGACGTCGAGGGCGTACTTCACCACCTTGGCGATCTTGCCGCTGCTGTCGGGCAGCGGGTTGTAGCTGGCTTCCAGCCAGAGCGTACGGCCCTGGGCGTCCAGGCGCTGGAAGGCGCCGGAGACGAAATCGCCACGCTTCAGGCGCGCCCAGAAATCGCCATAGTCGCGACCCTGGACCACGCTGGCCGGGCAGAGACGACGATGGTGCTGGCCGACCAGGGCGTCGGCGCGGTAACCGGTCAGGCGGAGGAAGTTGTCGTTGGCGCGCAGGACGGTGCCGTCGAGATCGAACTCGATCACCGCCATGGAACGCTCCAGAGCCTGGGTCAGGCCCTGATTGGCATGCTGCTCGGCTTCCAGCCGAGCGATGGTCTTCTTTAGATGCGCATTGAACATGGCAAAACTCGCTGGCTGGGGCAAAGGCGTAACCAGCCTATCGGCGCCAATGGAGCCGACTTGATAGGACCCGGCGAACGGCAGAACTCGCCCGTTGAGCGGCTGTCGCAAACGCGCCGGCCCGGGGCGTAAACAGGCATCTTGGGGTCAGGGGCGGGGCCTACCATCGCGGCAAGGGGGTGGTTTTCACCGCCACAGACTTTAGGAGCGCCGCGATGTTCAGCAAGCAGGACCAAATCCAGGGCTACGATGATGCGCTGTTCGCCGCCATGGGCGAGGAAGCGCGGCGCCAGGAGCATCACCTGGAACTGATCGCCTCCGAAAACTACACCAGTCAGCGCGTCATGGAAGCCCAGGGCAGCGTGCTGACCAACAAGTACGCCGAAGGCTA
>NZ_JAQYZY010000017.1:0-31486 GCF_028640825.1 Pseudomonas sp. LA5 | reverse complement strand
GGAAGTGGGGGTATCCAAAACTGAGCAGCAGGATCGTAGTGCTGACCAATGATTATGTTACCCATATTCAGCTTGTTTCCGGATAGCTGAGTGGGCCACCAAAGGAAGCTGAAGTACTGGCTCCCTGGGACGCCACTGTAATAAGTCCAAGTAGCGCCATCAGCGCTAAATGCGACAACCCCAAGCGTTGTACCAGCCACGGAAATTGAACCTCCACACACAGCCTGGCCGTTGAATAGGCCCAGACCGCCGCGGAAGTTGAAGGGCACGGTAACCGCCGCCGACCACGTCTGCCCGTTATTATCGCTGTGGTGAAATACGTTACCTGTAGGTCCAGCGTATTGAGCTGTCGCCATGATGACTAGACGGCCACTGGGCAAAGCCTCAATACCAGACACAGCCAGCCCAGAAGGAATGGCAAATCGAGTCCAGTCTTTGCCATTTGCACTTCGAAAGATATAACCCGGACCACCGCAGGCCCAGAAGTAACCAGCGACAAACTTGAAAAGATAGGCGGTAGTATATTGGCTCAGACTGCCCGCTGCTGATGCAATTGGAGTGAAGGTGAAGTTTACCCCATCGCTACTTATGCTTACGCCGTCGCCTGGGTGCCAGCTAACAAGCAAACCATTCCCTTGAGCAATATAGTTGTCATAGCCGCCATTTATACCAAGCGGCTTATATCCGGCATTCCCTGACGTACCGCTAATGTCAGAGAATGCCGACAATCGATCACGTTGGTTCTGCAGCGAGACAAAGAAGGTGCCCTTGAAAAACTCTATCTGGCGCGTCAGGTAACCGTTGCCTGTCGCACCTGCGCCATTCACCGTGAACTTTGCCCAGGTACCGCCGCCATCAAGAGAGCGAGCGAATACCAAATCTTCATTCGTAGGCACAGCCATCGTGTTGCCGTTCTTCGCGGTAATCCCGGTCGGGTTGGGCTGATAGGTGCCCAGGTTTCGGGTCCAGTCGATCAGGGTGCCCAGACGGGCGAAGAGCTTCGGGTAGGCTGCCTGATTCGCCGTCAGACCTGCGGCGATAGGCACGTAGCTCGCACCAGGGTTCACCGACGAGTAGAGGTAGTCGCCCGGGCGCAGGCCGACGTCCTGATAGCTCACCGACTTCTCGTTGGCGTCCACCACAATAGCCTTGCCGGCGTTGCCAGCCAGGCTGCCGAGACCAGCAGCAGAGCCGGCGGCGGCGGCGAAGACCTGGGCGCTATCCGAAGATGCCTTGGCGGCATCGGCGGATGTCTTGGCATTGCCTGCCTGGGTCGTGGCCAGGTCGACCTGGGCACTAGCGTCGGTAACCGACTTGGCTGCGGCCTTGGCGCTTGCAGCAGCCTGGTCCTTGAACGTAGCGACGTCAGTGGCCTGACTCCCCATCCAGGTAACGACGTCGTTGACCTGGGTCGTCCAAGGGCCGATGGCAGCGGCCCAGGCATCGGCGACTACCGGGTAGACGGTGCGCGCCATTGCCCGGTTCGGCGCCTGCGGCAGCGGATTGATAGAGGGGTTTGCCATCAGATGAGCGCTCCTACTTCAAGGGTGCATTCGGAATACTTGCCGTTGGGGCAGACCACGTTGAGGTCGCCGAACCGGCCGTAGATGAGGGTCCACTCGCGCTTCAGGTCGCCGATGAAGACGGCAGGCCGCGTGAGGTACTGGGTGAGCAGGCGCCGGAAGCTGGTGACCTGGGCGTCAGGGATCGAGATGGGGAACGTGACGTTGTAGCTGTAGCCCCGCTCGGTCACGTAGTCGTTCCCGAAGGTGTCCTTGTCCTTCGTGCTGAAGTCGGTGATCCCGAAGCCGGCCCCCATGAGTGCGGTGCCCAGAGTGACGACCTGGCCGGCCACCGCCATGGAGCATGTAGCGGTGCCGCCGGCGCCCGCCTCCACCAGGATGTGAATCCGCGCCGTGCCGTAGGCAGGGAGATCGGTCAGGGCGAAGGAATCAACCCGTTCCACCGACGTGAATAGCCACTCCCACATGTCCCCAGCAGCAGGGTCGACGAGGCTGACGACCTTCGGCCCGTAGACCACCCCATCCACGGGGTCGGTCATGGTGATTGTCGCCTGGTAGCCCGATAGGCCGAACAGCGCCAGGGCGTTCACCACCGAGCCCGGCGTGATGTCGACCTCGATGCTCGTGGGGTTCGACGTGAGGGTGCCGAGCAGCGTTACCTGCCGCTGCACCTGGCCGCTGGCCTGGGTGATCACCTGGCCAGCGGACTTATCGAACATCCGCCAGCGGTTGGTCGCGCCCGTGTCCAGCCACTTCGGCGCCGTGGCGCTGTCCTTGGCCGGCTCAACGTTGTTGGTGTCGACCAGGGACTCGAACACATGGTGGTTCTGGATGACCCGGTCGCCCTTCTTGTAGGTCCCCGCCACCCAGGCCGGAGCATCCGTCTCCGGCACGCTGGAGTAGAGATTCGCCGGCGTAATGCCCACCGGCTTGATCATCATCATGCTGTGGCTCCTTCAGCAGCAGCCTGGTTACGGAGTACGCCGGTGTTCACCGCGGCCTTGCGGGTGTTATCAGCGATCCAGAACAGGCGAGCGTTCCCGGCGTCGGTTTTGTTCAGGATCTGCTGCAGCAGCGCGATGACCCGGCTCAGGTCGGCCTCGGACAGCATCCCTGCGGTCTGGCGGGCGTTGTAGACGTAGCCGGGCTGGGCGAAATCGATGATCTCGGGCCCCTGCTCGCCCACCAGCGCCTTGCCGCCCATGTACTGGCCACCGCTGGCGAACGCCGGAATCTGCCCATTGGCCATCGCCGCGGCACGGATAGCCGCGTTGAGGTCGGAGATGTTCCCGGCGGCCACCTGCTGCTGCCAATACGCCAGGCCCGCAGCATCCGGCGCGCGCCCCAGGATGTTCTGGTACGCCGTGTTGATGGATTCGCCGTTCGCAGCACCGGCTTGGCTGATCGCGTTCGCCAAGTTTTTGCTGTTCAGGCTTCCGCTGCCCAGCTGCTGCTTCCAGTAGTCCGCGCCGGCTTGGTCCGGCGCCCGGCCGAGCACCGCCTTGTAGGCAGCGTCGATCAGGCTGTCGGCATTGACCGCACCGGTGCCGCCAGGGCGCGCCACGCCCACCGCCGCGCCGAACTGCTCCAGCGCCTGGGCGAGGGTCAACAGCGTGTTGTCGATGCCGTTGATGCCGTCCAGCTGCGCCTGCGCCAGATCGAGCTGGGACTGGATGGCCTTGACCTGGAAGTCGTAGGCCTTCTTGCTCAGATCGAGCTGGTCCTGGAGGCTCTTGACGCTCTTCTCGGCGTTGGTCAGCTGGTCACCGGCGGTGATCGAAAGCTCGTTGATCAGAGCGGTGGAGCGGCCCTGGTCACGCGCGAACGACAGCCAGTCGGTGTAGCGGCCAGCGCTGTTCCCGGCGACGGTCGAAGCCGCCTGGTCCAGGCCCTGGAAGTTCGCTAGGCTGCCGCCGGCGCGAGCGATCGCCGCGGCGGACTCGAGAGTTGCCGTAGCCTGTCCGTAGAGCACGGAGGTCGCGGCATCGCTCTGGCCTTGCAGCGTGCGCAGCGCCGTGGTCAGGTTGGTGGCCATCGAGGTCAGCGAGGAAACCGCCGACTGCGAGGTCGCCAGGCTGGCGTTCAGCGACGCGGTGCGCGCCGCATAGGCATCGGCAAGGGCATCCTGCTCTCGCTTCGCCGCCCGCTGGAGCGTGGCCATTGCCCCGTTCAGCATCGCCGCCTGCGCTTCGGCCAGGGCTTGGGTCGCCTGCTGCATCCGCTGTTCGAGGATGTCGTAGTAGGCGTCTGCCTGACCCTGGAGCCCCAGTAGCGTAGCGATCTGCTCCTGCCCGGCTTCCGTGGTCTTGTCCATCGAATCGACCAGATCTCGGAATCCATCCCGGGTGGCCGGCAGAGTGATGTTCACCAGACCGAACTGGCGAACCGCCTCGGCCATGGTGTCGTTGGCCTTCTCGGTATCGCTGAAGAAGTTCTGGTAATACCCGGCCGCGTTCTGCTGCAGGGCAGACAAACCACCCGCCGCCGCTGCCATCGACTCCGCCAGCTTGCCGCCGGCGACGCTCGTGTCGAACATCCCGATGCGCAGATAGCGGAACGCATCGTTGACGCTGTACAGGTTGTTGACGAAGGCCGTCAGCGCCTCGAAGTTGTACCCGCCCACGCCGGCGCCAGTGGCGTCGTTGATGGCGGAGGTCATCGAGTCGGCAACGGTCGAGAACCAGGCGGTGATCTCTTTCTGGATCTCCTCCTGGGTCTTGTCCTTGGTGCTGATCTGGGTACGGCCGATGGTTAGGCCGCTCAGGACGCCATCATTCAGCTGGACGCCGAGTTTCTTGTAGAGGGTCTCGACGCTCTCTTCCGTGGTGTCGTAGGTCTCCTGGAGCGCGTTCTCCGTGGCCTCATCGAGTGCTGTGAAGCGTGTGCGCTTCTTGTTCTTACCGAACAGGCCACCCTTTTTCTTCTGGTACTCGAACGATGCGCCATCGAAGTCGCCGCCGTTGACGCCAAAGGCGAGGCCGGTGTCCTTGGTCTGCCATTCCCCGCCCCACACAGAACTGCCGAGCAAGCTGCCCAGCGCGGCGCCAATGATGGTGCCGATACCCGGGAGGATCATGGTGCCCAGATAGGCGCCGCCGATGGCGCCAGCGGCACCGGTCGCAGCGCCCTTCGCGCCCGCGGCCTGGTAGCCGGCGATAGCGCCTCCGATGCCGTAGCCAGCAGCACCCAGGGCCGACAGGCCGGTGGATGCCGCCGCGCTGCCAGCGGTGCCGGTCGCACCTGCGTAGGTGGCGCTGCCGACCTGGCCGGCAACTACGTTCTGGCCGATGGCATAGCCGGTGTTGGTCGCCGCATTCGCGCCGATAGAGGCCGCCGCGTTGGCGCCGGCATTTGCGGCTGCACCACCGAAATAGCTGGAGATAGCGCCCGCGCCGTAGTCGTAGACACCGCTGAGACCGCCTGCCTGATAGGCGTTGTACAGATTGGCCCCGGTACCGGTGAGGAAGTTGTAGGCCTTGAGACCGGTATCCATCAGGCTCAGGCCGTTGGAGATACCAGAGCCGCTGCTCCCGTTACCTCCGGTGCTGCTGGAACCGAACAGGCTGCTGGCCATGCCGACCAGACCACCGGAACCGCTACTGCCCCCGCCGATACCGCTGATTATCTGCCTCAGCTGGACCCTGGCGAAGTCCGCGATGATTGAGCGCACCAGGTCCTTGAATGATGCTTTGGTCCCGGTGATGAAGGACAGGAGGTAATCCTCCATGCCCTTCAGCGCGCCGGTGAAGGCATCGCGGGTCTGACCGGCGACGTTGCGGGCGTTGCTCAGGTAGTCCTGCCAGGCGCCCTGGGCACCGCTGGCCCAGTTCGACTGCGCCACCTGGAGCTGGGCATAGTTGTCCTGTACCTGCTTCGCCAGGGCGATCTGGTTCTCGCGGAGCTCCTGCTCGCGCTTGGCGTAGGTCTCGGCGCTGATCGATCCCTCGTCCCTCTGGCGGTTGAGCGCCTTCAGGTCCTCGATGTAGCGATCGTTGAGCCGGTTGAGCTGGTCATAGAGCGCGGCCTGCTCCTTGCCCATGCCGACGGCTGCGGCAGCACGCTCGCCTTGCAGGCGCAGCGCTTCCACCTGGGCCTGGAGCGACGCCGTGTAGGCGTCCGAGGCCAGGGTCAGTTTGCGGAGCCGGCCCTCCTCCTCGGTCTGCAGCGTGGCCCGCTTGGTGTCGAGATCGGCGAGCGCCTTGGTCTGCGCGGCCTGCACGTCGCTGAGCCGGTTGGCCAGCTGGATGCGCTGCTGGGCCGACAGGTTGGAACGGCCCTGGAGATTCTCGATGGCCGCGACCTGGGCACCATAGGCCTCCTCGATCTTGCCGCGCTCCTTGTCCAGCAGAGCAGCCCGCTGCTGGTAGGCATCGGACTGGCTGACCAGCCCGGCGCGGGCCAGGGCCTCGATCTTCTTCTCAGCTGAGTCGTATTCCCCGACTACCAGTTTGAGATCGTTCTGCAGCTGGTTCAGCGATTCGGTGTCGAGCGCCGGCGCCTTGATCTTCGGGGTCTTGGCGTCCTTGTACTTCTCGGCGATGTTCGCCAGGACCTTGTCCACATTGGCCTGGGCGACCAGGTCGGAGTTCGGGTCGACAGCCTTGATCTGCCGCACCCACTCCAGGTACTCCTTCTTCTCCTTGTTCCGCTTCTGCTCGTTGGTGAGCGTCGCCTCAGTCAGGGCCTTGACCTTGACCGCGGCCTCGATGCCAGCGTTTTCGTTCTGGCGCTGCCGGCCCTGCTCCGCGGCCTGCTGTTGCTGGACGCCGAGTTGCTCCTTCAGCGTCGCCAGCTGGCGTTCGTAGGCGGTGTTGTCATAGCCGCCCAGGTTCTTGCGCTTCTCGATGAACGCGGTCAGCTGGGAAATCTTGGTTTCGAGCGTGGTGTCGCGACCGATGCCCAGCATCGCGTCCCAGGCCTTTTTGGCCACGGAGCCCAGGCTGTTCCAGGCGGACTCAAGCGTCCCCAGGTTCTGGCGGACCTTGGACGTCATCTGCTCCTGGGCGTCCGCGAAGGTCCGTTGCGCCAGCGACGCGGCTTCCTGGGTGCGGCCCTGCTCGACCAGCGCGGTGATCTGCTGATAGACCGCGGTGGTCAGGTAGCCATACTGCTCGTTGAGCTTGCGCGAAGCCTCCACCGGCGATTTGCCTAGCTCGGCGTACTGCTGGACCACGTCGGCAATGGCGGTGCCGGTGGCGCTGGAGAATGACGTCGCGGCGGAGCCGATGCGCTCCAGATTCTCGGCGGAAACCTTGCCGGTGCTGGCGAGCAAGGTCAGCGCCTCGGCCGCCTGTCCGGTGGTGCCACGGACCTCGGCCATGCGCTCGGCCATGCCCGCTAGCTGGTTCACCGAGGTGCCTGCGGCGTTGCCGGTCAGGATCAGCGCTTTGGCGTAGCGTTCGGACTCCTCGCTGCCCTGGTAATAGGCCACGCCGAGCACTGCCACCGCAGCGGCGGCAACGGTGAAGGGGTTCACCAGGCCCAGGACGTAGCCGCCAAGGGCCTTCGCCGCAGGCCCTATGCCGCCGAACATATCTTTCAGCTGGCCGCCCTGCTGCAGGAAGACGGTCAGCGGCGCCTGGCCGCCCTGGAGGCTGACGACGATGTCGGTCAGCTGGGCAGGGACACCACGCATGGCCGCGGCGGTCGCCTTGGCGGACATGCCGGTCCGTTCGAGCTGGGTGTCGAAGTTGCCCAGCCCAGCGCGGGTCTGTTCCAGCCGGCTGTTGTACTGCTCGAAGGTGTCGGCATCGATGAGGCCGGACTTCTTGAAGCCCTGGAGCTTGCGCTGCTGGGCATCCAGGCGGTCCAGCGCCGCGACGGTGGGGTCGATCTGGCCAAGCAGCCGTGCGACCTGGTCAGCCTCGTCCTTGATGGCGCGGGCGGTCTTGGGCGCAGAGGCGGCCACGGCCTGGTTCTGGGCCACAACGGCGCTCAGCGACGCGGCCACAGCGCGGAACTCGGCTGTGGACTGGCCCATCACGGTGCCGAGGTTCTGCAGCAGCTGGGCGGACTGCCGCTGCTGGACGTTGAGCTCTCTCAGCTCGGCGACGGTCAGGCCGGAAGACTTGGCGAGATCACCCAAGGCCTGGGCGGCGTACTGCTGCTTGAGGTTCAGCGCTGTCAGCTCGGCATTGGCCTGGCTGGCAGATTTCGCCATCTCGGACAGCGATTGGGCCGACTCACCAGCGGCGCGGGCCGCTACAGCTTGCTTGAGATTGAGGGCCGCCAACTCCTGGTTGGTACGGCCGACAGCGTTGCCCAGTTCGCCTGCTGCCCGGGCGGTTTCCGCCTGCTTCAGGTTGAGGGCGGCCATCTCTTTGTTCGTGCGCGCGCCCGACTGAACAAGGCGATCAAGGGCGCTGGCGGCCTCGTCGACCTCCTCCGAATAGATGCGGAGGCCGATTTGCGCGATGGAGGGTCCGCTCATGCTTTTCTCCGGGCAATAAAAAACCCGCCGGAGCGGGTGTTCGAGTGGAAAGGGCTTGCCCTTATAGAGTTGTCAGATATAATGGACACATGAAAAACATCCAGACCACCGCTGCTTTCGATACCTGGTTCAACGGCCTGAAGGACCGCCAGGCCTACGCCCGCATCGCGGTGCGCATCAGCCGCTTGGCCGACGGCAACCCCGGCCAGCATCGCAACCTGAGCAACGGTGTGTCTGAATTGAAAATCGATCACGGCCCCGGCTATCGCGTGTACTACGTCGAGCGCAACGGGGTGACCTATATCCTGCTGTGTGGCGGCGACAAGAAGTCCCAGCAGAAAGACATTGAAACCGCCCTGTCCATGGCTGACAGGGTCTGAAGGAGGTTCGCTATGGCTGACACCAAAATCGAGACCCGCCCCTGGGACGTTGCCGAGCATCTTCGCGATGAGGAGGACATCCGCCTGTACATTGAGGCCGCTCAGGAAGAGGCGCCGAACGATGCCGCCTTCCTCGCGAAGGTCCTGGGGGATGTGGCCCGGGCCCGTAACATCTCCCAGCTCGCCAGAGAAACCGGGATCACCCGGGAAACGCTGTACAAGGTGACCCGCGGCGAAGGGAATCCCACCCTGGACACCATCAGCAAGCTGGCCAATGCGCTGGGCTTTCGCCTGACGCTACAGCCGCTGGCTGGAACCGAAACAGTAGCCGCAGCACGCTAGGGCTTGTTCTCTCGGTTCTCCGCCATCGTCCGCAGGGCTTCCTTCTCCATGACCCGGATGTCCCGGAACACCTCGCGGCGCCGGCGCTTGCCCTTCACGCCGGCCATGTCCATAACCACTGGCACGACGCTGTAGTCGAGCCCGGTGGCGCCGCCCATGCCGGTGCGCCACTGGGTCATCATCCCCTCGAACACCGCGAACGACTGCTCGTTGGCCGCCCAGATCTCGATCACCTCCTCCTCGATGTCTTCGGGGAGAAAGCCCAGCGCCGACAGCTGTTCGGTGCTCGCGGTCGTCGCGTAGAGCAGATGGGCGACCTCGGTCAGTTTCCCTCGCGGGCGCCCTCGTAGGAGGCCTTGTATGCCGCGATGATCGCGTCCGGCACGGCGACGTAGGTGCTGACGAGGGCGCGCACGTTCTCCTCGTTGAACTCCTCCTCGAACTCCCAGCCCACCACGATCTTCTGCAGGTACTCGACCTGGAAGTCCTTCGACTGCTCGGTGACATCGATCATGGTCGAGCCATTGGCGGTCATCAGATCGGCGAATTTCTTGCCCTGCTCGATCTCGGTCTGGATGAGAGCCGACACCTCGCTCCGGCTCAGGAACTTGAACTCGAAATTCACCTTCACCGGCTTCCCGCCGATCTGAGGGATATCAACGGGACGGGTGAAGGTGGGCTTCTGCTTGATGCTGATTTTGGCCATTACTGCGCTCCGAAACGAGGGGTACTACAACGCCCTTAGGCGTTGTAGCGGGTGATACGGCTGGACAGGGAGAAGCTGATAACGCGGGTCATCAGCTGGCTGCGGGACATGGTCGGCACCTGGCTGATGCTGACGAAGCCAGGCATCAGGATCATGCTGCCGCTCGGCAGGATGACCAGCAGCGCGGTGCCCAGCTTCGCCTCGCCGTAGCCCTCGACCACCGGCACGTAGGGCGCGTCAGGCTCGTCCTGCACGGTGATGGAGCAGCTCATGGGGCTGCGGCTGGTCGGGAACTGACGGTCGTCGTCCTCGCTCAGGTAGGTCACCGTCAGGAACTGCTGCTCGCCGCCGCTGGTGGTGAAGTCGGTGATCTTGGTGATCTCGGTCCGGGTCATGACCTTCACGAAGCTGCCGACGCCACCGTTCGGGGTGTAGAAGGTCAGGTTCGAGGTGTCGACCTTCTCCAGCTGGAAGGTATCGGTGGTCACGCCGGCGACGCGCGCGACGCGGTTGTCGAGCTTGCCCCAGCCAGAGGTCAGCAGGACCAGATCGCCGTTGGTGAGGCCGTGGGCGGTCGAGGTCACGACGGCCGGGACGGCGTTGGTGATCGCGGTGATGGGTTTGGCCGCCGACAGGGTGTTGGCGACTTGAACGATGGAGCCGTTAGGAAGTGGGACGCGGGTTGCCATTGAGGCGATCCTCTATCTGGAAATGAAAAAGCCCGCACAAGGCGGGCTGTCTCGGGGTTCCTCCGGGCGGAGGGGTATTGCCTCAGGCCGGACGGCGGCGCTTCGGCATGGCGGTGAGGCCGAGGGTGAAGGTCACCACCAGCAGCTCGTTGCGGTTCAGGGTGGGAAAGTAGCCACCGGTGGCGTAGGCCGGGAACGTGATCAGGGCGCCTGACGGCAGCCGGATCTGCCAAGCCAGCAGGCGCTGGATGTCCCTGGCGCTCGTGATGAGCGTTGCGTGCGTCGACTCGGGGTCGTCTTGGACCTGCAGGGCGATGTCATGGAGGCTGCGGCCAGTGGGGAACCGGACGTCCTCGTAGCCGGCGAGCGGTTGATAGGACGACCATTTCTCCTCGCCGCCAGACGGGTTCAGGCCCGATCCGGTGACCTTCTTCACCTCGACCCAGCTGCTATCCGATGGCTCCGGCACCAGCATGGTCTCGGCACTGATGCTGGTGGAGACGAAAACCGTCGTGCCATTGGGCAGCGGAATGATGTTCGGCATGGTGCACCTACGTCGGGGCGCTGCCCTGGTAGGTCAGGGTGGCGGGGATGGTGTAGACGGCGTCCTCCGGGATCGCCAGGCCCTGGGCGAGCGGCTCGACCACCTGGCCGGCAAATGCGCCCTGGTCCAGGAATGAGTCCAGCGGCAGCAGCGCATTCAGTTCGGCGATCAGGCCCTCGGGGACGCTCTGCGGCTGGCCCTTCGGCGTCACCACGCTGATCTGGTAAAGGCCGCGGTACTCCAGCGCATCGGTGCCCAGGTAGCGGCAGGTGGTGCTGGACGGCAGCAGGAAGGCGCGCAGGTACGGCTGGTCCGCCTGCGGTTTGAATGGCTCGACGCCATAGGCCACACCGATACCCTTCGCCGTGGCCCAGGCTGCCAGCTTGGTCTCGATGGCCTGGCGCGCCAGTGCATGACTCATACGGTGTTCCTCGCTACGGCTTCCGCGACGATCCGGTCGAACTCGGCGATGGTCAGGCGGACCATGCCGTTCGGTGCCATCTGGCTGTGCCCGTATTCGAGCGGGATCGCGTAGATCAGGGTATTGACGATGTATGCCACCTGGCCGGGCTCCAGCGCATTCACCGCGGCGATCAGCTTGGCTATCGTCTCGTCGCCCTCCTTGTCCGTGGCGATCAGGCTGCTGTTCGCTGGGGCGCCGGTAGTGAATTGCCAGTTCGCCTTGAACCGGCCGGTGTCCACCGGACTCAGGTTGATCAGCGATTCGCCGATCTGGATGACGATGTCCTTGATGGTCTGCTCAATGGCAGCCATCGCGAGCTCCCGGAAATCCTCCAGCTGGGCCTCAAAATCTCCGGACTTATCGCCATAGCGCGCCGTCATGTGGTGCTGCCCGGCCATGGCCTACGCCCTCCCCTGGACCTCGTAACCGCAATCGACGCCGGCGAAGTTCCAGGCCTCCACGTTGATCACGCGGTAGAGCACGCCGTCGAAGCGGACGGTGTCGCCGGTGGCAGGCTTCGGCAGATCGGCGCCGGCCAGCTGCACGGGCGACACCAGCAGCTTCACGTCGCCTTGCTGGATCGCGGTGCCGTCGGTCTCGTCCTGGGTGTAGCTGTAGCGCAGGCCCGAGCCGTCGTAGGCCTTGGAGCCGGTGACCGAGCCGCCGGCGACAGGGTCGTAGGTGCCGACCGTGGCCTGGGTGAGCACCAGCGCCATGCCCTTCCCTTTCGGGCGCGGCGCCAGCATGCGGATGGCCATGGCACGGCCGCGGTCGTGGATGTCGGTCATTTCCAGGTCACTCGATAGGAGACCGTGCACCGGCAGTTCGCCAGGTCGGCCCAGGAAGCGCCCAGCGTCTTGTCGCCGGGATAGTTCAGCCGCGCGCCGGTGGGCGACTGGAACGGCTGGTTGAAGCCCACCCGCACGCCGCCCAGGGTGACGTGGGCATGGCGGACGCGCAGGTCGCCCTTGTTGCGCCAGATTTTCTCGACGCTCACCGGGCGAACCGGGTTTTCCAGCAGCTGGGCGTGCAGGCGGTTGAAGCCGGCGTTCAGGGCTTCGTGGGCCTGGGCCTTGGCCACCAGCAGCGCGTGGGTCTTGACCTTGCGGTCGGCGTAGGCCGTGGCGATCTTCTGGACATCGGCGGCGGCCACCGGCTTCTGCAGCTGGATGGCGCGGTGGACGATGCCGTCCAGGCGCTGGTCGCGGTCGGCCTTGGCCAGGTACTGGCGCATGCGTTCGGCGATGCCGCTGCTGAGCTGGTCGCGGGTGCTGGCGATCGCCTGGGCTTCGGGTGCCGACAGGCCGAGCACACCGCCAGCGCGCAGGCCGGTTCTGGGATTCAGGCGCCCCACTACGTCCAGGGCGATCTGGCGCGGCGTGCGGCCGGCGGCGCGGCCTGCTGCGGTGGTCACCCGGATGGACTCTGCCTGCTCCCGGGCGATGGTGGCGGTCAGGTCGGTGGCGTTCTGGGTGAGCCATTGCTGCGCGGCTGGCGCGTGCTGGTCGAACTGCACGCGGCGCCCGCCTGGCATCTTGATCACCACCAGGGTGCCGCCCTTGATGTAGGTCGTCCGGATCCCCTCCAGCAGCGCGGCGAAGGCGCCCAGCGCCAGCGTGGCCACCAGGCCCTGGTCATCCTGCTGTGCGATCAGGCGCTCGACCTCGACGATGGTCGCCGCGTCCACCGTGGCCCGGATCTGGTCCAGGTAGGCACGCTGCAGGGCTGGCGTCATGCCATCCATCGCGGCCAGGATCTCGGCCTCGTTCACACCACCACCATGGCGGGCAGCTCATATCGGGCCACCAGCACCGGGGCGATGATCTCGTCGATCAGGGTGATGACCGGCCGGGTCGGCGCCGCACCTGGTGCGCTGGCGTCCGGTACCGCGAACGTGGTCTCCAGCGGCCCAAGCTTCTCACTCTTGATCAGGCTGGTGGCCACGAAGTCAGGGCTCAGGCTGCCAGGGGTCACCAGCTCGCGCAGCGCGGCCTCATAGGTGGCCTGTTCGACCTCGGCCGGGACCTCGGTGGCGCTGATGGCGGCCCCGGTGTAGTCCTGGGCGTCGTTGCGCGGCCATTCGCGGGCCTGGGCCCTGCCCTGGGCTTTCTCGCCCGGGAACAGCGAGGCCCAGCGGCCGGATGGGTAATACTTCCGGTAGCGCCCGTCGATGTAGACGGACGCCCGCAGCAGCGCGGCCAGCTTGTGGTCGTTGTCACCCGCCCAGCCGGTGTTGGCGCGGGCGGCGTGATAGGCGTCGGCGCCCAGCAGGGTGCCGTAAAAGTCTGCCATGGCGTCGATCTCGAATAGGTGGGCGGCGAACCGCCCGGGGTGTTACTGCGGCTGCTCGGCCAGCAGCTTTTTCAGGTCGTCCAGCTTGGCCTTGGCGTCGAACTCGACGTTCTTGGCCTGCAGCGCGGAGACGACAGCCTCGCGCTCCTGGGCTTCCTGGGCATCGGCCAGCTTCTGACGCAGGGTCTCGACCTTGCTATTAGCGCCGGCGGTGACGCCGAACGCCTTCAGCTTGGCCAGCAGGTCCTGCTTCTCGATGTCCTCCACCGAGGAGCCATCGCCGTCGACCTGGCCGCCTTCGACAGTCAGCACGCCGATGCGGACGTAGTGGGCCAGGTTTACCCGGTCCTTGATGTCGTCCCAGTTGTCCACGTCCAGCTGCTGCTTGGGACCGATGACGCCGCCATCCGGCAGGCCGATGGGGGTGGTGCTGGTGTTGGTGATTACAGGCATGGTGATCTCCTTAGATCCCGTCGATGTAGCGCATCTGGGTGGGTTGGCGAACGTCGACACCGCCCAGGCGGAAGATGCCGGGCACCTCGAAGCGGATCGGACCGGCCTGGTACACAGGCAGGAAGCGGTGCGGCATCGGCATGTGCAGCTTCACCACCGAAGGGTCGCGGCGGTAGGCGACCATTCGAGCAGTGCCACCGGCGCCACCCTTGTCCAGGCCACGCAGAGCGCGGATGGTCAGCGGGCGACCCGTGGTGGCGGTGTAGATGTTGTTCTGCAGCAGCCAGCCCAAGATGGTCTGGGTCGACAGCTCCGTGACCATACGGGTGCTGATAGCGCTCCAGCGGTCATAGGGCAGCAGCAGAGTGTCGGCAATGGTGGTGAACAGCGTGCCCTGGGCCTGACCGGTCAGGGCGTTGTTCACGTCCTGCAGTATCTTGTCCGAGGTGGTGGTCAGCCAGTTGCCGTTGGTGGCGGAGCCAGCCAGAACTGCCGGCGCGTTGGTGATGCCGTAGAAGCCTTTCGAGGCATCGCCATAGAGCGCGACGCGGTCGACCATCTCCTCGTAGGCACGACGGGCAGCCGTGGCATCTTCGGCATCGAGGTTGATGCCGAGCATGGCGGCCTGGCTGATCTCTTCGAGACCGTAGCCATAGCCGATACCGGCGGTATGCACCTGGGTCTCGAACTTGGAACGTTCGGTACCGGCGCGGGGAATGTCGTCGGCGTTGCCGTTGACCCAGTCGGCCTTACCGTACATGTCCGAGGAGAAGTAGGTGACCGTCTTGGCCCAGGGGTTAGCGGTGGTGTCTACCGGTACCAGCCCCGGATACTGGATGTCCGGGTACACGATGGCGTTGACGCCACGCTCGATGTGCGTGGCCTGGGAGATTACGAACGCCAGGGCGGCCTGGGCATCCATGAGCTGAAAGGGGGCGCGCATGTTCGCTCCTTACTTGATGAAGATGTTGGCGACGGCGCCGGCCGCGGCGCTGGTGTCCCAGCGAGCGTTCGGAACAGTGATGCCACCGGTATTGCTGAAGGCGCCGGCGGCGGTGATGGTCACCGGGTCGCTTGCAGCCACCGCGACGGCAGCAGTGACGCTGATCGGGCCGGTGAGCAGGATCCGCGCGGACTCGTACTGGGCGTAACCGTTGGGGCCGGTAGCCGAGCGATCGAGCACCGAGACGCCCACGAACTTGGCCGCGGTGTCACCGTTGACGATGGTGCGGACCGACTTGTCCGTGGTTCCTTGGAATACCGGCACGCCGAACGCCAGGCCTGCAGCGTCCTGAACGGTGCGGGAGACGAGATCGGCGTGGGTCATGTCCGGGATGTGGCCCGGCACGCTGGCGCGGATGTTCTCGGAATAGCTGTTCTGAATGGCAGGCATTACTGGGCACCTCCTTTCCAGGCATCAGTCAGGCGCGTCTCGTAGGCTGCCTGGCCGTTGTCGTTGGGGTTCTGGATCTTGCCGTCCTGCGCCTTCAGGTGCGTGCGCACCGGATCGCTGGAGTCCTCGACCAGGATGTCGAAGCGGGCGGTGATGTAGTCGGCGCTCTTGCCGGCCACGGCGGCGTCACCCAGCTTGGCCACCACGGCAGCCTTGCGGATCTCGTCGTCGCTCTTGCCGCTGTAGTCGGCGTCGGCGATGGACTTGGCCTTGCCGATCAGGTCGCCACGCGCCAGGACGCGAGCATCGATCTGGGCGTCGGTGAGCAGTTGCCCCTTCAGCTTCTCGATCTCGTTGTCCTTGCCAGCCAGCTCGCGATCCTTGCCGGCAATGGCCGCGGTGTGGGCGTCGGTCAGGGTCTTGACGTTGACGCCTGCGTCGGCCAGCTGCTTGGTCAGCTTTTCGATCGCCTGGGCGCCTTGGTCGGTGGTCAGCACGGACAGGCCATCGACCAAGACCGTGCGCAGAGAATCAGCCATGGGATGGCCTCCGTTGTGAGTGGGGTGCGCAGGGGTGTTCGAAACGGGGCTGCGCTGGTCCCCGATCCGTAGTTGCTCGCCACCTCGCGCCCGATCAACGAGCGCCAGGTGATTCATGCGCATGCTTTCCACGCGGGCGTCGTAGGGCTCGCCCTCGGGGGTGAGGCCGTCCTCGAAGACGACGATGGCCTCCAGACCCATGGAGAGTTCGCGGCGCCCGTCCTCGACGTCCTGGATGGCCGCGGCGTCCATGACCACCATCGGCACGCGGACGAACTCGCCATCGCGCAGCACCTCGGCGCCGGTCTGGCCCACGGCGAGCTGCTTCCAGTTGGCGGCGTTCACGTCGCCGTGGTGGCCGTTGGTCATCGGGCGGTAGGCGTAGGAGCGCATGGCGTCCTCGGCGAACACGGCCTCGGGCGGGCGGTACAGCCGGACGATGGGCATCTCAGGCTTTCCCACCTCGGTGCCGAGGTAGTCCTGGATGCCAGTGCGCGCTACCCGGGCCTCGGCCACGAGGTAGCCGTCAGTGGTTCGGCGGACAGCCGAAACCGACACGGAGTCGTGCAGCAGCATGGTGTTTTCCTTGGCGTGGTCCGCCTGGTCAGAGGGTGTCGTCGAGGGGCTCGAAGATTTCCGGGCCCAGCTCGATGCGGCCGCGGTACGGCTCGACTTTGGCCAGGTCTACCGCGCCGGGCTGGTAGGTGATGGTGATGTGGGGCTGGTAGTCCTCGAAGTCCCAGGACGCGCCAGCCTCGCGAATGGCCATGTGGCGCCAGGCGAGTTCGGAGCTGTTGAACAGGAGCACCACGGCGCCCTCGTCGCCCAGCGGCTCGACCAGCCGCGCGCCACCTGGTGGGACGGTCATCGAACCATCCGGGCCGTCGTTCCAGGCAGTGCCCACCTTCATCCAGTCCACCGCCTGCTTGCTGTAGGCGATCGTGACGTGGAGCTCGTCCGCAGGGACCGTGACGTCGAAGCCCTGGCCCTTGGCCCAGGCCAGCAGCTCGGCGGTGTTGACCACCTTGCGCTGCACGTACAGCGGCCGCGGCGCGGCGTCCTGCAGCTGGGTACCACCAGGTGGTAATTCCTCGTTGCCCTCGCCGCCCTCCTCGTCTGGCAGCGCTGCGCCGTACTCCTCCATGGCTGCCTCCAGACCGGGCAGGACGCTGTTCTCAACCAGCACGTTCTCGGCGGCCTGGGATAGCGCGGCCTCTGGGAATAGGTTCGTGTCCTTGATCACCTTCAGCGTGTCGCCGATGGTCTTGCCGATGGTGGCGCGCTCGGTCGCCGTGGGCTGCCAGAGGCTGTTCCAGTTGTAATGGATCTCCGGGGGCCGGCTGCCGAGGGCCGATCGGATCAGACACTCATCAAGCACTGCCATCGCGGGCCGGGCATCCAGCTCCTGTCCAGCCTGGATCCGGTCGTAGTAGTTGCGGAGGTCGTTGTCACCGGTGGCGTTCATGCCGGCGGGCGATTGGCCCAGCAGTCGGGTAGCCGGGATGTCAGCGGCGCCGGCCACGGCCTGGAGGAAGCGATCCATGATGTCGGGCAGCGTGCTGAAGTTGGCCGTCTTGGACTGATAGTCCTCCTGCGAGTCCAGCAGCAGCGCGCCATTGATGCCCTTGGCCATGGCCGCCAGCCGGATGCGCTCCAGCAGCCGCTTCTCATAGGTCGGATCTTGGAGGCTCTGCATCAGGTCCGGGATCTTGATGATGTCGACCTTCGACTCGAACACCAGGCTGGCCACGTTGGCCATCGTGCCGTCGCTCTGCTTGATCGCCTCCATGATGGCGGTGAGCACCGAGTCGCTCCAGCCGAAAGCCTCGCCCTGGACCAGCTCGGGGTCGGCATGCTCGGCGCCCTGGAAGACCACCAGCCGCGAGGGGTGGATGGCAACCTGGGACCCGGCGAGACGATAGGCCTTGGGTTTGCCGAACAGCGGGGACATCACATCCCGCTCGATCTCGGTGGCCTGCAGCTGACGCCGGCTCATGACCGTCAGGTAGCGCACGCCACCCTTGCCGATCCGTTCCGGCCGTAGCTCGGTCGACGTGTCGCGGTCACCGGTGCCGATGAACACCGCGGCGCCACCGAACAGGCGCCCCCGGATCATGGCGGTACGGATGCGCGCCACCAGGGCCAGGCGCTTCTCCTCGGCCTCGATGGCCTGGATCTGCTCTTTGGAGGCTTGCCACCCGCGCCAGCGCCGACAGGCATCGAGCGCGGGGATGTCGACGATCTTCCTGGGCAGCCAGCTGCCCCGGTAGGCGGCGAGCAGCTGCTCGTCCGTCATGATCGGGAGTGCGTAGCCGGAGTGCGCAGCCTTGTCCCGCTCGGTGCCCAGGTTGGCCACGAGATTGACCAGCTTGTCGGTGAGGAACTGTTTGACACCCATCATGCGACGCCTGCGAGGGAATACTTCGTGATCGGGTATTCCTTGTGAATGAAGTAGCCGCCGGCATCGGGCCGGTGGTCGTTGCCTTGCTTCTTGTCGGGCTCGCCGTTCTCGGCCCAGACCTGCTGTTCCAGGTCGTCGGCATAGGTCGGGCACCGGTCCGCGTTCACGCGATAGCGCCGCTCGCCCGCAGCGTTGCGGAACATGGCGTTCATGGCGTTGATGCGGTCTTTGACCGGGGGGTTAGCGCCTGGCGCCACCACGATGAAACCGGCCTGCTTGAGCAGGGAGATGTCCGTCTCGCTGGCGCGCACCGACTTGCGGGAATCGCCGCTGGCGTCCGGGTAGATCCGGATCTGGCGCGTGTTGCGGTACTCGGTCCCGGTATAGAGCCAGTACCGCTCCTTGATCTTTTGGATCATGTCCGGCGTGTCGTAGCCATTGATGATCTCGTCGACCGCGTGCGGCAGGCCCAGGCGCTTGACGTGGACGATGGCCGACATCTTGCCGACGTTGAAGTCCATCCCCACGAACAGCGGCTCGCCGGCCTGGATGGTCTCCTGGCTGCCGTTGAGCTTGCGGTCGTAGGCGGTATAGATCGTGCCCGAGGTCAGGTTCACGAACTGGCCGTCGAGGTAGGCCATGATCAGCTGCTCGGGGTAGGACTCCATCAGCGAGGGGATGTAGTCGTCCGGCAGATTGAGCTCGTTGTCGAAGGTGCTGGCCTGCACCAGGCCGTACATGCTGGCCAGCGCCGGCTTCTCGCGCAGTTGCTTGACGAACTGTTGGTAGACGAACTTGAAGCCCTCGGGGGTTGTGGTGACGTCCACCCCGTTCTTCAGCCCGTCCACCTTGTAGCGCATCCGCGCAATGATCTTGCGCCAGGCCTGCTGGGCCTTGGCCGCCGGCAGCACGTCCAGCTCGTCCACCAGGGCGTGGCCGACCTTGAAGCCAACGATGGTCTGGGGCTTCTCCATAGACCGGCAGATCGTGGTGCTGCGGTACTGGCCGCCGCTGTAGAACTCGACCTCCTTGTCGCTCTCCTTGGTCCGGACCTTCAGGCCCCAGTCGAAGGCGACCTCCTCGATGGTAGGGAAGAAGATGTCCCGGATCTGCGGATAGGTCGGGGCGAAGTAGCCGGAGTTGATCCGGGGCCACTCCCAAACGTGCTTGCACAGCGCGGCGCAGCCCACCCAGGTCTTGCCCGAGCCGAACCCCGCCACGAACCCTCGGAACTTGTTGGGCAGCTGCAGGAACTGCGCCTGGGGCACGTTAAGCGTCGGCATCGCGCACCCTCGCGTCTACCACCTCAACCTGCACGCGGGTCGGCGGCAGATCGTCGTGCGGCATCTCGGCCTTGGTCTGGCGGTTGACGTAGACATCGCCCACTTCCTTGGCGGCCTGCTCCAGCAGCTGGGCAGTCAGCGCCAGATTGCGCATGTTCTCGGCCTTCTCGGCCATGCGGCCCAGGGTGCGGAGGCGGTGCGCCCGGTTGGCGATCGGGATGTCGGCGGTTTCCTCGCGGAACCGCTTCCGGGTGTCCTCGAATAGGACTCTCCAGCGCTTGGCCAGGTCCCGCCCGGCGTACTTCGTGGGGTCGTGGCTTTCGCACTGCTGGCGGCTGACCTCGATGCCGAATTCCTCTTTGACGGCTGCTGCCACCTGGGAGGGCGTGTCGAAACAGGCCAGGGCCTGAACGATGAAGGCTTTCACATCGTTGCTCAGGGTGGCCATGGTTCTACTTCCGTCAAGGGTCTGTCAGAGATCAAGCCGACTTGAGCAGACAGGTTCCGCAGGCCCTCGCAATGTTGATTTTCTCCACCTCGGGGCGGCTGTTCGCGGCTTCCACCAGGCGCTGCACGTCCGGGCTGGCGCCATAGCGACGCACCACGCCGACGAACTCCTCGACGTCGTGGCCGCGCAGCTTGAGCTTGGGCATACCGTCCCGAGTGAACGCTGGAGCACCGAAGCCATCCAGCTCCTGGGCGATGTGGTAGAGCTCGTGCTCGACCAGGGCGCAGAACTCGGCGTCGCTGCATTCGGCGCAGTAGTCGGCGGCCAGGGTGATGAGGAAGTCCGGGATGTCACCGAACCACTCCACCATCTGCTGCTCTGCCCTCGCCTTCTGCCAGCCACCAGCACGGAACGCGACTTGCTCGGCCTGACCCAGCACCAGGCGGCTCGCCTTGACGAAGCCTGTTCTGGCCCAGAGGAACCCGATGTCCGCGTCGAGCAGGTGGATGTGGTCCTCGTTGCGCAGCCTCCCACCCTCGCGGACGAAGGTGTCCATGGCCCACTCGCGCAGCTCGGGTGCCGGAACAATCTCAGGCCATTGCGCGGTAGGCGGCTGCGGACGATTCATGGAGTCTCCTAGTGCTGACCTACCAGCTGGCTTGCCGCCGCTGGTTCGCCGTGACGGAGTTGTTGTCCTACCGTGTAGGTCAGGACCTGCCCAAAGGGGCGAGATGAAAATGTAATTGGCGAGGTGCAAATGCGTAGGCGGGATCAGCTTGTAGGCGTGTCGATTGCCGCGTTTGCGGTAGCGGTGGTCACCCCACTCAATGGCCTTTGGTTTTCCTACCCACTGTTACTATTTTCGGGGGTACTACAGCTGTTCAAAGCAAAACCGCAGGCGCTCCTTACTTCGCCCCTTCCGGCCTATTCGCTACTGGCATTGGCGTCAGCGCTGGTATTCGTCTGGTGCGCTATCAGGATTAATCGCCTCAAGTACAGCTACTGGTCGCCTCGAAGCGTGTTGCTGTACCTGCTAGGCCTACAAAACCTGGGAACACTGCTACTTGTTCTGGTGAACCTAGGAAGGATAGGCCCGTCACCGTGGATGTACGCTCTATTCCAGGTAGCTTTGACTGTCGCCTACGTCGGACTTTCTATAGCAACAGTGCTGACCGTTCGGGCCAACACGCGCTCGAAGGTCAATCGCTCCCCGGGACCCCTCAAGGAATCCCACCTGTGACAGCCGCGAGTCAAGGCTCGCCCGCCTTGGTCGGTAGCTCATTGAGCAGCCTGCTGCGTTTGCACCGCGTCCGCCGCCTAGCTCGCGCTATCACTGGCTGCTTGTGCGGCGGTAGCGGCCATTGGGCATTGCTTGGGACTGGCAAGGCTGGCCACGGCGGGTTTTGGCTCCGCATATGGCCATAGTTACCTCACAGGGATTGCACGGGGTGTTTCGCCAAGGCTAGGAGCCGAGGGCTGCAGCTATGCCTGCTGCAATCTGAAAAGGACCAAACCGGTCATGCCTTTTCAGGTTGATCAACACCTTCCCGTCTTGCCCGAGGACTTGAGAGTCGGAGTTGATCTTGAACGCGGCGATCTCCTTCCATACAGGCCGATCTCGCTCATCCAGCTCTTCTCTCTGCAGCACCATCCTTGCGTGAACACCTTGGGAGTCAATCTTGGGTGAGTACAGGATACGCCCGGTAGCGAATGGACCTTTAAGCACCGCTTTGCTCGCGCCTTCCATGGCCAGCTCAACATTCAGAGAATCGAACGTTGCTCGCTCGGCATACTCCTCCCGAATAGTCTGGAAGAAAAGCGCCGCAATCTTATCGATCTGATTGATCTTCTCTTGGCAACCTATGACGGAATCTGCGTCGATATCCAAAAACTTGATGACGTCCATGGATCACCCTCTGATGAATGAGCCATGAGTATGGTCTTGCATCTGAACAGTCGCTACCTAGCGACTCTCTTGCGACGGGTTACGACTTAACCGGCTTCCACTCAGCCATGCGCTCACCAGCACGTGCCTTGATCAGCTCGCGGGTAGCAGCATGGCCAGCGTCGTCCAGATTCATCTTCTCGCCACCCATGGCGCCATCACCGCCCGCGATCCACAGGGTGACCGGGACGCCATTGGCCTTAGCCTCATCCAGCGCCCGGGCCAGCGCCGCACGACCAGAGTCGGTGGGCGGGATACCGGTCTCACCGACGAAGCCCCGCAGGCCCTTGGCAGCGAAATAGCTGTAGGCCGGGCGGAAGACCTGGGCCACCTGCTCCACCGGGAAGGCGTTCAGGTTGCCGCTGGAGTATCTGCCGCTCGAACCACCGTCGAGGTCGCCGTAGCCGTGGACCTCGGGGATCCAGTTGTTTGCCGGGTCCTTGATGCCAGCAGCGAACGAGCCGCTGACCGTGGCCCAGTTGCGCGCGGAGGCCCACTGGTTGCCGCAGATGAAGACTGGCTTGCTCGTCACCTTGCGGATGATCGGCAGCATGGTGTTCACGTCGGCGACCACCTTGGCCTCCATCGCTGTGACCGTGAGGCTGTCCAGGGCATCGCCCGAGGCGTAGGGCTCATTGCCCAGGCCATAGCCCAGGATCATCGGCTCATCGAAGGTCGTAACCATCGAGGCGATGTGGTCGCCCAGATCAGCAGGGCCCCAGCCGTTGGCGTCGTCGATAAGCACCTGCTCCAGGCGCTTCCAGCGACCGCCCTGCCCGGCTGCCTCACCGGCCGGCAGCAGCGCGCCGGTCTGCTTGCGCTTGCCATCCACCAGCGCGGTCTGGTTGCGATACATGCGCCAGTAGTGGTGCGGATCGAAGATGACCAGCGCCTCGCCATTGGAGTCGTCGCGGATCCAGCCGAGCACGGTCTTCATCTTGGCGACGAAGGTCGGATCGAGCTGGCCGCCCTTTGCCGGCAGGCCGGTGGAGGTCAGCAGCGTGGCGCGCTGGAGTGCATAGGGGAAACGGATCAGCCGGACGCCCAGGTCACGCACGTAGAGGCGGACATCTGCGCGGCTCGGCCATTTGAAGTGGGTCCCCGCCTCGCCTGGCAGCACCTGGTTGGCGTTGGAATGCGCGGCCAGATTGACGCCGAGGTACGGGATGTTGCGCAGCACCGCTGGACCAGCGCCCGGGTCCGGCTTCGGATCTGCAGGGGTCACCACCACGGGCGTCTCCGGTACCGGCTGCGGCGCTGGGGTTGGCGCGGGCTTGGCGTAGCGCTCGCGAACGGTGGCGGGCTTGCCTACCACCTTGCCCGGGTTGGCGATGTTCTGGTCGATGGACAGCAGCAACATCGGGTCGCGGTTTGCCAGCGGCTGAACCTCGATGACCTCCAGCACGTTCACCGCCTGGCCGGTGGCGAGCTGCACCACGACCCGGTCGGCGACGATGAGCTCGCTCATGGGCAGCATCAGCGACTTGTCGTAGGCGTTGATGACCTCGGTGGTCAGCGGCAGGCTGGCGGCCGGTGGCACTGGTGCCGGATCAGGCGTCGGCTCCGGTACCGGATCAGGAATCACGGGCTGGGCCGCGGCGAGCGCTGCCTCTATCAGGCCCTTGCCTGCGGTCTGTACATCGGCAATGGCTTGCGCGAGTTTCGCGCTGGCAGCGCCTACGGCGTCGGTCATGGTGCTTGCACTCCGGGGATGTGGGCGCCGGAATGCACTGCTCGGGCCGCTGGGGTTATGGCTTGGCGGCTTGCGCCTCAGCCTTGATCACTGCCTCGGTCGCCTTGTTGGCGGCCTGCTCTGCCTTGGATGCTGCACTCTCGACCCTGGGGCCGACCTGCAGCAGCAGCTTCTGGTTGATGTCCAGCAGCTCGCGGATTCTGGCGACGCGCGTGGCGTCCTGGCGCTCGTGCGACTCGGCGAGAATCTTGACGGTGTCGGCGGTCGTGACGGCGTTGTGCTGACTGCCCGCCATCCAGCTCGCGATGGCCACGGCCAGCAGTAGGAACCAGCTGCCGTGGTTGTCGAGCCACCGGCGGGACTTGCCTTTCTGGCGGGACAGCTCTAGATCGGTCATGCGGTGTTCCTTTTGAGAAGCTCGGCCTTCAGCTCGGCGATCTCTTCCGTGAGGTATTGCATCTGCACTTCCATGCGGGCGATCTGCGCTTTGTTCTCCGCGAACTCGCGCACCAGGGCATTGTTGTTTTGCCGGGACTCTTCCAGGAGGCGCTGGACCTCGAGCAGTTCGGCCTTGGTCTCCTTGTGGGAGGCCCGCTCTTCTGCCAGGGCTGTGTTCAGCCGCTCGCTCGCCGGTCCCCGCTTCTCGCGCCACTGGAGGAAGAGGTAGCCGCCGGCGAAGATCACCACGAGCAGGGCCCAGGCGATCCAGTCGCTGAGCCCCGCACCGGGACCAGGCAGTGGGGGCAGGTTGTTTGGCATCTGCCTCTCCGAACTGCGGGCATAAAAAACCCGGCACTTGGCCGGGCGATGGTCACTTTCTGAGGTATTCCGGATATCGGCTGCGAGCATCCGGCAGGTACTGCTTACCGTCCTTGCCCATGCACCAAGTGCTGCCGTACTGGCGGAAGCTGATGAACTGGCTGCCTTCGACGTCCATCCGAGCCGCACGCCGGAACTTGCGATGCCATTGGGCTTTATCGGCCTTCTCGCTTTCGCAGGTCGTCATACCGACGATAGGTGTCTTTCTGCGGCTTCGGCTCATAGCGGCCATCCTGCGGCATCAGCGCGCCGCTCCTGCATGGTCAACTCTTGGAAATACCGGCGAGGGTTGCCGCACATGAAGCAGGAGCAGACTTTGCCGTGGTGGGCGAACATGCCGGCGTGCCGCGCATCGGTCGGCCACGATTCGTATTGGCGCTGCTTTCGGTAAAACTTGGCCTTCACGCGTTGCGCATGATGGCGTCTCTCGGATCGATCCATGGTCATCTCCAATGGCCAGATCCAAGAAAGCCCCGGGAGACGAATCTGCCGAGGCTTCTGATGGGGTGCTGCTTCACACGATGAATAAATCATGCCGCTAGCCGCACATTTGTGTCAAGCAGCACACTTCATCGCCCTGAGAAGCCTCGCGACGGGGGCCAGCGCCATTGCGTCCAGGTCGTTGCATGCAGCAAAGCAGGCTTGGACGAACTCCTCCCATTCCCGGTCCCAGTTACGGGCGTCCAGCTCCACGCCGTAGGTGTATTCCAGGTAGGTACGAAAGGCCTCAGGCGTCGGCAACGGATCCGGCGCCGCGCTCTGGCCGCCCTGGTGCTGGCGACGGTACCGGTAGAGCACGGCCATGGCCACGAACTCCGCCCTGGCGTATTTCTTGGCGTACATCTTGGGCCCGCGCAGGTATGCCAGTTGAAACACCGACCACTCTGCCACCTCACGCCAGAGATCGTTGCTGTCTGGGTGATACAGGTGATTGCCGAAGGCGAACAGGTCGGCGGGCAGCCGCTCCACTACGCTGCGGACGTGGGCGCCGATGGTCTCGTTCACCAGGCCGGCAACGCCGCGCACGCGCTCGGTGTCCTGGAACTGCCCGACTAGGGCGAGGGACTCGCAATGGCGATTGGTGCCATCGCCCGGACGGTAGAACGCTTTGTGCCACTCTTCTCGGGCTGAACTCAGGCGCATCGGGGATACCTCGGAAATCTGGATTGCGACTTGCGCGGCCACCTGGCGGCGCAGACAACTGCTGGCGTCCCTGCCATCTCTGCCCTGGGTCGGCTTCAAGCCACCCGCCTCCTCTGTCCGTATATCGCCAGCATCAGGTCCTCGGGCTGCGGCAGCAGCAGCTGGAGGTGCTCAGCGCAGTAGCGGTCCAGCAGGTCGAGATATTCGGCCATCTGGGCCTGGGTGAATCCGCTAGTCTTGGCGCGGCCGACCTTGAACTCGCCGCCGGCCGGGCCAGGCATGGCCACCTTGCGGACCTCGCAGGGCCACAGGCGCGCCACCAGGATCTCGTGCCACTCCTGAGCGCTGGCGAACTGGCCGAAGCTGTCGGCCAGGTGCTTCTGGATGGCGTTGTTCCACATCCAGAGCAGGCGGTTCTGGGCGTCGCTGCGCTGGCTTCGGATCTCGGTGATGGCGATCTTCCGCGGCTTCGACAGGTCGAGGCCGGCGAGGAAGGACAGCAGGCGGTCACGGTCGGCAGTGGTGCGAATGACGTGGTCGGTCATCAGGCCGCCTCCTCTGTCATCAGCGGCACGATCCGGACCCGCACGCACGGGGTCTCGGCGTAGCGCTTGCGCACGATGGCGTCCACCACTTGGACGTCGTCGCGCCAGACCACGCCATTGAGGCCGTCGTAGATCGCCTTGATGACGTTGTCCATGTCGGGCTTCGTGGTCGGAAACACCTGGCCGGAGACCGCCAGGGCCTTCCACTTTTTCGACTTCGACTGAGGGATCGGCAGCAGGATCTGCAGCTCGACCATGACCGGGTGCGGGATCAGGTCCCGGCCGGCCATGGCGATCTGGGCGGCATGGGCGATCAGGCCCTCATAGGCCACCGTCTCCTTCGGGGTGAACATGCGGGCATGAGCGCCAACCTTGCCGATGCGCGGGCGGCCCTTGCCGATGGGCTTGCCAGGTACCACGAACTCCACCGCGGCGAACTCACGCATGGTCCTGCTCCTTGGCACCCTGGCCCACCGGGGCGGCGTCGCCCTGCAGCGGCATCAGATGGCGCTCTTCGACGTAATCCCAGTTCCCACTGGTGTTCACGACCACCACCCAGGCAGCGCCTTGGCTCTTGCTGACCCACCAGGCGCCGTCCGGCCCGATGAAGGTCTCGCCGGGCTTCGCACGGAACCGCAGCTCCACGGTCAGGCCGACTAGGCGCGGCGATGCCCGGAATCCCGTCACCAGGGCCAGATCCTCTGGCTTGAAGTCACGCATGGTTGTCTCTCCGGATACGCATCTTGGCCAGCAGCATGGCGCGGGCTTGCTTGGGATCGCTGGGAATGCCCTGGGCTTGCATCAGGTCCCGGGCCTGCTGGTGGCTGTGGGCGAACTGCACCTGCATCGGCGACTTGTGCTCGTGCTCGATGCCCAGGGGGATCGTGTCCTCAAGCGGCTTGCCCATGACGGCACGGGCCCGGACGATTGCGTAGTTCCGCGCAAAGGTCTTGCGCAGGGTCTTGTTGTCTGGCCGCGCGGTGCGCAGGTCGTAGGTACCGGTCTGCTTGGCAGCGACGCGGACAGCGTCGTGCTTGTACTCACCGCGCAGCGCCTGGTCCCAGGCCTCCTCCTCGGTGGGTAGGCCGGGCACATGCAGGCACAGCTGGCGGAAGACGTTCGCCGGCGGCGGCCAGTCGAACTCGTCGCCCTTCTCGACCAGCAGGGTCAGCCCGTTGGCGATCTGGCGGCCGCTCACGTCGTGCAGCACGGTCGCCCAGACGCTGTCCTGGTCAGCTTTCTCGCCAAAACTCGACGTCCAGCGGTGGCCGTACATCTCCGCCATCTTCATCCAGAGCTTGTCCAGCAGCTCCTGCCGCAGCTTCTCGGGCTTTTCGGTCGGCGATGCTTTGGCGGACCCGGTCGACAGCAGAGAGGCTGCGTTGTCGACCAGCGTGAGCACCGGCTTGGGCTTGAGGTCTTCCGGGGTTGGCTTGTGCATGGCGGTGCTCCCGTTTCAGATGCTGGGCGAGCGCGTGCTCCCAGCGGGCTTGGGTTCTGTGTTCATCAGGGTTGGCGATCCAGAACGACCGGAACTCGAGGAGCTGGTCGGGCTGGATCTGCACGCCGGCCATGGCGTTCATCGTCAGCGTGGCCTTGAAGGTCTGCGGGTTCGGCTCCCAGTCCGCAGTCATGGCGAACCTGGTGCGGGAGTCGGTTGCGCACGCACGCGGTGATGGTGGTGTTGTATTACCGGACTCCGGAAGTAGGTTGTTGCTAGCGGGTTGCTCAAAAAACAACCCGGTTGCAGCCCCGCCCTCCTCCTGGCTAGAACCCTCGCCATTGCTGGGTTCTGGCTGGTTGTTGTTCGGTTGTTGCGCTGGTTGTAGCTCGGTTGTAGCTCGGTTGTAGCTCTTTTGGGCAGACTGATCCGTTCGGGCGTGGGGAAACTCGAACACCAGGGGTCCGATGACCTTTACCGCACCGATCTTCTCCATGCGCCGCACGGCCGATCGGTACTGCTCCCGCGTGATTGCCTTCGGTGCCGGACGCCCAGGGATGGGGTCGACAGTGAAGCCTTCGCGCAGGACGATCTCGTTGATCTTGGTCTGGAGCCCGGCGATGCCCGATGCGAAGTCCATGCGGCGCTTCAGGGCCACGTAGAGCTTCAGCAGCTCCGCCGGCTCGCCAGCGAACAGGGCCCATTCATCATCGTTGACCAAAACTGCGGTCATGACTCAATCCCAGCCCAGGGGTCCTGGGCGCTTCTTCTCAGCCTTCAGCCCCAGCTCTGCCAGGGTTTCGAGTGAGCGCAGGTATTCGGCGTTGACCACCACCGCAGAAACCGGGACGACTTGGAGTCCCAGGAGCGCAAACAGCTTTGCCCAGCGCTCTATCTCGCCTTCCTTCCAGCGTGACACGGTCGATTCGGACAAGCCGATTGCGTCCGCGACGGTCTTCTGGCCCACCGACACGAGTCGCTGCAAGACCAGAGATTCGATCTCCCGTGCCCTTGCAGATGGGTCTTGGCTTAATGCGGGTGTGCTCATGATCAAGCCACGCCTTGAAGGACTTTCCTTGCGAGCGGGACCAGGTCAGGGCGCAGGCCGGCGATGGTGATCTCGCCGTTCGATGCCTCCTGGAGGCGCTCGGCAAGTTCGGCCGATGCGTTTCGATGGCCACCGGCAAGCTGCCACAGGTGGCCGACGGAAGTGCCGGCTGCCTTGGCTACTGCGGTGCGTACTTCGGCGGGCGTCTTGGCCAACCAGCTTCGCAAGTGCTCGTTCATGAGAACTCTCCGTGTGAGATGGAGAGTAATTTAGCTGACGGCTAATTTAACATCAAGCTAGATTTAGCCTTACGCACATTTAGCAGAAGGCTAAAGAGTGGGAAAATCCGGAAATGGACATCTATCAAATACGCAAGGCAAATCTGATCCAGCTGATCGGTTCACAGCGCAAAGGCGCCTGCGCCACGCGCTGGGGCATGGCACCGGCCCACCTAAGCCAGATCCTGTCGGACAAGACTGAGAAGAACCTGGGCGATGATGTCGCTCGTCGGATCGAGCAGGTCGAGGGCCTGCAACGGGGCTGGATGGACACGGGCCATGGTCAGCAGGCCGAGCAATCCAACGTCGGCCAGCCGATACCCATCACGTCACCCTTTCGGCAGATCCCTATCGTTGGGACCGCCCAGCTCGGTGCGGAGGGCTACTGGACCGCTTTGAGTCCCAGCGAGGGGCACATCAAATTTCCCACTCAGGACAAGGATGCCTATGCGCTGCGCCTTCGCGGCGACTCCATGTCCCCTGCCATTCGGTCCGGCTGGGTCGCGATCATTGAGCCCAACGGCGACCTGGTGCCAGGCGAGTACGTCTACATCAAGTTGCACGGTGTTCACGACGAAGGTGAGAGCATGGTCAAGGAGCTGTTGCGGGCGGATGACTACGAGGTCAGCCTGATGTCGATCAACGATGCTTTCGGTCGCCGCAGCATCCCCTGGGAGCAGATCCAGCATTGCTACCCTGTGGGCGCCATCGTGCCCCCTAGCAAGATCGTGCAGTGATGCCCATCACACCGCCCAGCTGCTGAGAGTTGATGACGATGATCAAGAAACTGTTTTTGCTGGCCGCACTCTCCGCCGGCGCCGGCCTGGTGCAAGCAGCCCCGAACATCCAGGAGCAGCTGAACGGCGTCGCAGCGAAATGCCGGATAGATGGTGCGATGGGGGATATCCAGGCCGGGATTGCCCAGCGTAACCATGGCGAGAAGAGCCCCCAGTACAAGGCTGCCGTCGAGACCTCGTTCAAGGATGCTAAGGCATGCGTCGACCGCGAAAAGCTGGGTATCAAGCCGAACGTGAAAGGCGCCATTGAGGCCATGCCGGATCTCAAACCAGAGATCATGGACGCCTACGGGAAGTGGCTGAGCTATATGGACTGGCTGGCCACCCCACGCGAGATATCTGCGGAGTCGCCGGAATCCCGCAACTACACGGACGCCTCCAACCGGCTCAAGGCTGCGATCGAGCTGCGCTAGTCGAGCGACTGAAAACGAGCCCGCCCAGTGCGGGCTTTTTGTTACCTACAGATACCGCCCACCCCGCTAACTGCGCACTCCGTCACGTTCTGCGCCCTGGCAAAACTGAGCGACTAGACTGCTGGCTTCTACGACATGGAGTTGAGTGATGCGCAAGACAGCAGTTCTGGTGATGGCGGTGCTCCTGGCCGGGTGCTCGGCCAAGCAGGTGAACCCGAACGTCATCAGCAAGCCCCTTTACACGACGCCAAGCCCTGCCAAGGCGGAGCTGATCCTCAGCAGGGATTTCCAGAGCAAGGTCTACAGCAGCAAACCCTCCTACGGGAACGCGTGGAGTCTCTACACCTTCGACATCCACGCGGGCGGCCCTTTCTCCCAGGCGCTTATTGCCCACTTGAGGGCGAAATATCCATCGCTGCGAGTAGGTGATGTTGCTGATGGCAATGCCTCCGACATCCAGGTCACGCCGAGCGACATCACCATCGAGTTCGGTCTGGATGATGGGTCGGCAGTTCTGGCCACCGGCCTGTTCCCACTGGCCGGTTTTGCGATGAACACCGTCGCGGGTGCGAAGGCCCACGTCACCGCTTCCGTGAGAGCCAACGGCGTGACGCGCGAGGTAAAGGTGCTGGGGGCGGGAGCTGTTCCGAGCGCGTACCTCACCATCTCTGAGCAAAAGCTCTATGACGCCATTGCAGCTTCGCTGGATGACGCAGCCAGCAGGCTGGCTGCCGAGGTGAATCAGATAGCGACGGCGAAGCCCTAGCCATCCAAATTCTAAACAGCCCGCCTGGTGCGGGCTTTTTTGTGACTGGAACCTTGCCGCTTCGCCACCTGTCGCATACTGTATATTTGAACAGTATCACAGTAAGGAGGTGGCTCATGCCCCGCAGTAATGCCCAAGTCGTCAAGAAACAGGTTCAAGTCTCCAGCTATGAGCGGCTGTGCCGCCGCATCAATGCCTACATTGCCGAGCCGCATGCGCAGCTTGAGCAGCGCTGTCGCGTTGAGCGCCTGGATACGGACCAAGACGACGACTGGGAGCGGGTCGTGGACGAAATGCGGGAGGTAGATGGCCTTTCTGTAGAGCAGAGCGGTACCGGCTACGAATTCAGCTGGTGCGGAATGCCTGCCACGGATTGACCGGACTGCATCATAGGAGCCCGCCGAGTGCGGGCTTTTTTGCGTCCAGCTAAAAATATTTAGCTTAAAGCTATTGACGTTAAAATTAGCTGCTGGCTAAATAAACCCATCGCCAGCAACCACTGGCTGGGCAGCTCCACCGCCCCTGCTCTTTCACAATTCCGACCCCACCGCAGTCCCGACAGGCCTAGGCCTGAGCGACGGTGGCTAAAAACGACTGCTGATCTGCGGGTGAGCCCCGCCCCACGCCTGGCTCTGGTACCAGGCCGGTTCGATTCGTCGAGCCGCACGAACCCTCTCCCTGCTGGATGCCTGAGATGAAGGCGCTCCACCAG
>NZ_JAQYZY010000016.1:0-550 GCF_028640825.1 Pseudomonas sp. LA5 | reverse complement strand
CTGCAGCAGGCCGCCAGCGAGCCGGACAGCCCGGTCGTGGCGGTGCTGCTCAATCGCAACTACGGCCAGCACTCGGCGATCCTCGCCGGCTTCGAACAGGCCCGTGGCGATCTGATCATCACCCTGGACGCCGACCTGCAGAATCCGCCGGAAGAGATCCCGCGCCTGGTGCACACCGCCGCCCAGGGCTACGACGTGGTCGGCACCGTGCGCCAGCAGCGCCAGGATTCCTATCTGCGCACCCTGCCGTCGCGGCTGATCAATCGCGCCGTGCAGCGCTCCACCGGCGTCGCCATGCGCGACTACGGCTGCATGCTGCGCGCCTATCGCCGCCAGGTGGTGCAGTCGATGCTGGCCTGCCACGAGCGCAGCACCTTCATCCCGATCCTGGCCAACAGCTTCGCCCGCCACACCACCGAGATCGAGGTGGCCCACGCCGAGCGCGAACACGGGGATTCCAAGTACGGCTTCCTCAAGCTGATCAACCTGATGTTCGACCTGCTGACCTGCATGACCACCACCCCGCTGCGCATGCTCAGCCTGTTCGGCG
>NZ_JAQYZY010000015.1:0-1836 GCF_028640825.1 Pseudomonas sp. LA5 | reverse complement strand
CAACCTGGTGCGCGCCGTGACCCAACCCTATCCGGGCGCCTTCGGCTGGATCGGTGATCGCAAGCTGATCGTCTGGAGCGCCCAGGCGCGCCAGGAAGCCCATGACCAGGCCCCCGGCAGCGTGCTGAGCCTGGAGCCGCTGCGCATCGCCTGTGGCGAAGGCGTCCTGGAAATTCAGGCCGGCCAGCTGGGCGACAACGGCCTCTATCTGTCCGGTCCGCAACTGGCCCGCGAAGCCGGCCTGGTGGCCGGTGCCCGCCTGCACCGCCAGGATCGCCGCGCCAAGCGCCGCACCCGGGTGCTGATCCTCGGCGTCAACGGCTTCATCGGCAACCACCTCTCCGAACGCCTGCTGGCCGACGGCGAGTACGAGGTCTATGGCCTGGACATTGGCTCCGACGCCATCGAGCGGCTCAAGGTCAATCCGAATTTCCACTATGTGGAAGGCGACATCTCCATCCACACCGAGTGGCTGGAATACCACATCAAGAAGTGCGACGTGGTGCTGCCGCTGGTGGCCATCGCCACCCCCATCGAATACACCCGCAATCCGCTGCGCGTGTTCGAACTGGACTTCGAGGAAAACCTCAAGATCGTTCGCCACTGCGTGAAGTACGGAAAGCGCGTGATCTTCCCGTCCACCTCCGAGGTGTACGGCATGTGCCAGGACGAGCGCTTCGACGAAGACCGCTCCAACCTGGTGGTCGGCCCGATCAACAAGCAGCGCTGGATCTACTCGGTCTCCAAGCAGCTGCTCGACCGGGTCATCTGGGCCTACGGCGCCAAGGGCCTGAAATTCACCCTGTTCCGCCCGTTCAACTGGATGGGTCCGCGTCTGGATCGTCTGGACTCGGCGCGCATCGGCAGCTCCCGCGCCATCACCCAGCTGATCCTCAACCTGGTGGAAGGCACCCCGATCAAGCTGGTCGACGGCGGCGCCCAGAAGCGCTGCTTCACTGACGTCGACGACGGCATCGAGGCGCTGTTCCGCATCATCGAGAACCAGGGCGGTCGCTGCGACGGCCAGATCATCAACATCGGCAATCCGGACAACGAAGCGAGCATCCGCGAGCTGGCCGAAGAGCTGCTGGCCCAGTTCGAGGCCCATCCGCTGCGCCATGAATTCCCGCCCTTCGCTGGCTTCCGCGAGGTGGAGAGCAAGAGCTTCTATGGCGACGGCTACCAGGACGTGGCCCACCGCAAGCCCAGCGTGGAGAACGCCCGCCGCCTGATCGACTGGCAGCCGAGCACCGCCATGGCCGCCACCGTCGGCAAGACGCTGGACTTCTTCCTGCGCGAAGCCATGGCGCAGCGGGAGGCCTGATGAAACCCTTGATTCCGGCCAGCCTGCGCATCGACGTGGACACCTATCGCGGCACCCGCGAAGGGGTGCCGCGGCTGCTCGACCTGCTGGACGAAGCCGGAGTCAAGGCCACCTTCTTCTTCAGCGTCGGGCCGGACAACATGGGGCGCCATCTCTGGCGCCTGGTGAAGCCCACCTTCCTGTGGAAGATGCTCCGCTCCAAGGCCGCCAGCCTCTATGGCTGGGACATCCTGCTGGCCGGCACCGCCTGGCCAGGTCGCCCCATCGGCCGCGACCTCGGTCACCTGATGCGCGAGACCCGCGCCCGGGGCCACGAGGTCGGGCTGCACGCCTGGGACCACCATGCCTGGCAGGCCCATACCGGCAGCTGGAGCCTGGAGCGCCTGGGCGCCGAATTCGGCCGCGGCCTGCAGGCCCTGGAAGACATCCTCGGTGCCAAGGTGGACTGCTCCGCCGCCGCTGGCTGGCGCGCCGATCCGCGCGTGGTGCTGGCCAAGGAGGCCTTCGGCCTC
>NZ_JAQYZY010000014.1:0-300 GCF_028640825.1 Pseudomonas sp. LA5 | reverse complement strand
GCGCCTTGCTCGGCGTCCTGCCTCGCAACCCCCGCCACGACACCGGAACTTGGCCTCACTAACGGGGACTAGGCGCCAGCCTGGAATTTAGGGAGCGCTTGCAGAGAGGCCATCGCGATTCGTAGCGTGGAAAACCGCGCAGCGTTTTCCACTGCTGGGCACCTAAGCCATCAGTGGACAAGGCTTCGCCGTTGTCCACGCTACGATCGCTTACGGTTCTTCAACCAACACCTTCAGGCTGGCGAAGCGTCCCGTTCAGGAGGGCGAACGCCAGTGTCGTGGAGTGGGTCGAGCCGCATG
>NZ_JAQYZY010000001.1:0-242 GCF_028640825.1 Pseudomonas sp. LA5 | reverse complement strand
TCGTTCTCGGAGTAGTCCACCGGGCAGTCGATGACGTGGACGCCAGGGGTGTCCAGGCAGTGCTGCACCAGCGGCGCGAAGGCGGCCGCGCTTTCCACGCGATGGCCATGGGCGCCGTAGCTTTCGGCGTAGCGGACGAAGTCCGGATTGCCGTAGTCCAGGCCGAAGTCCTCGAAGCCCATCTGCGCCTGCTTCCAGCGGATCATGCCGTAGCCGTCGTCGCGCAGGATGATGACCACCAG
>NZ_JAQYZY010000013.1:0-570 GCF_028640825.1 Pseudomonas sp. LA5 | reverse complement strand
AGCAGCACCGCCACGACCGGGCTGTCCGGCTCGCTGGCGGCCTGCTGCAGGAGTTCGGCGCTGCGGTCGCGACTGCCGTCGTCGACCAGGATGATCTCCACCTGGCAATCCAGCAGGCGGCAGGCGGCGCGGGTGCGGCGCAGGAGTTCCGGCAGGCTGGCTTCTTCGTTGTAGACGGGGATCACCACGGACAGCTTATCGATGGCATAGGGCTTCATACGCCTTCTCCAACAGGTTCTGAGTATTGCTTCACTGGGATACGAGATGCCGGATCACCGGTTAGGCTGTACCTATGGCAAGTACGTCTTCGATGGCAGTGACCACGCGGTCGATGTCATCTAGCGTCATGTCCGGGAAGAGAGGGATGGAGCACAGCCGTGCCGAATTCCATTCGCTGTTGGGCAGCGAAAGCGTCGGCCAACGCTCGCGGTACCAGGGATGCAGGTGGGTGGCGGTGAAATGGATGCCGGTGCCGATTCCGCGGGCCTTGAGGCCGGCCATGAAGGCTTCGCGCTCCATACCGCACCGCTCGGGGCAGATGCGCAGGATGTAGAGGTGCCAGGCGTGGGT
>NZ_JAQYZY010000012.1:0-502 GCF_028640825.1 Pseudomonas sp. LA5 | reverse complement strand
AGCAGCACCGCCACGACCGGGCTGTCCGGCTCGCTGGCGGCCTGCTGCAGCAGTTCGGCGCTGCGGTCGCGGCTGCCGTCGTCGACCAGGATGATTTCCACCTGGCAATCCAGCAGGCGGCAGGCGGCGCAGGTGCGGCGCAGCAGTTCCGGCAGGCTGGCTTCTTCGTTGTAGACGGGGATCACCACGGATACCCGGTCGATGGCATAGGGCTTCATGCACCTTTCTCCAGCAGGTCTTCGATGGCACCGACCACGCGGTCGACGTCGGCGAGGGTCATGTCGGGAAACAGCGGGATGGAGCACAGCCGGGCCGAATTCCATTCGCTGTTGGGCAGCGCCAGCTCCGGCCAGCGCTCGCGGTACCAGGGGTGCAGGTGGGTGGCGGTGAAATGGATGCCGGTGCCGATGCCGCGCGCCTTGAGGCCGGCCATGAAGGCTTCGCGCTCCATTCCGCACCGCTCGGGGCAGATGCGCAGGATGTAGAGGTGCCAGGCGTGGGT
>NZ_JAQYZY010000011.1:0-363 GCF_028640825.1 Pseudomonas sp. LA5 | reverse complement strand
GTAGGCGAAGACGATGGCGGTTTTCATCAGGGGCTTTCCTGTTACTGGACTTGGCGAAGCGGTGCCGGCGAGGGGGAGGTGCCAGGCGCACTTATGATTTGCTCGATGTGGAATCGCGGTCGCGCACGGACATCGTTGTAAACCCGACCGAGGTACTCGCCGAGCAGACCGAGGCCGAGGAACTGGGCGCCGGTGAAGATGAACAGGATGGCGAACAGCGAGAACACGCCATCGGCCGCCCAGTCAGCGCCATGAGTGAGGCGCAGGAAGAGCAGCAGGGCAGCGAAGAAGAAGCCGAACAGCGCCAGACCAGCGCCGAACAGGCTGAGCATGCGCAGCGGGGTGGTGGTCATGCAGGTCAGC
>NZ_JAQYZY010000010.1:0-505 GCF_028640825.1 Pseudomonas sp. LA5 | reverse complement strand
TCCAGCCGAAGGCGCCCGGATAGGGTTGGGTCACGGCGCGCACCAGGTTGTTCAGCTCCACGGCCGGACGGCTCCACTCCAGCTCGCCATCGGCGGCGCTGCGGCGGCCAAAGGTGGTGGCCTGGCTTTCGTCCTGCTCGCGTTCCTCTACTGTTCCGGAGGCAAGTGTAGGGAGCACTTCATTGAGCAGCGCTTGGCTTGTTTCCCTTAGTTTGGCGTGAAGTGTGAGTGCGGTGTCGTCAGGCGCAATCTCTACACGTTTTTGGGCCACGATCGGGCCGGCATCGGCACGCTTGACCATGCGGTGCAGGGTTACGCCGGTCTCGGTCTCGCCGTTGACCAGCACCCAGTTGGCCGGGGCCCGACCGCGATAGCGCGGCAGCAGCGAACCGTGCAGGTTGTAGGCGCCGCGCTTGGCGCAGGCCAGGACGTCGCCCGACAGCAGGTTGCGGTAATAGAAGGAGAAGATGAAATCCGGCTCCAGGGCGCGGATGCGCTCGACCCA
>NZ_JAQYZY010000009.1:0-505 GCF_028640825.1 Pseudomonas sp. LA5 | reverse complement strand
GGGACATTTCTATCTGGCTGGATCGCGACATTACTATTTGGCCGTAACAGAGGTGGAGCGCGGGCAAAAGGGGGGCAAGTGGTGCCGGTGAAGCTGTTTTTCCAGGGCAGTATATTTTTAGGTATGCAGAAAGCGCCACATGGCGCTTTCTGTTCGAGCCTCAGATGCGCGGCATCGATCGTCTACGGCCAAACAGATGCGTAGTCTCAGTTGGTCGCTTTGACGTTGGATGCTTTATCTGGCTGACGCCCTTCCTGTGCCAGCGTTTCATGCATCTCTCGATGCTGCTGGAGCGCCGCCTGGCTATCGCGGAAATCTTGGTTGTGCGAGATCGAGCGCTCGCTGCCGTCTGCGGCATAGCTGAGGTTCGCAACGGCGAGGGTGGCGGCAAACAGGGCAATTTTAAGGAACGTCATGGTGTTTCTCCTTCTAGAGTGCAGCGTGGGTATGAGAGCCACTCTAGAGGGGCGCGGCTAACGCCAGGATGAGCCGCGCATTACAATCC
>NZ_JAQYZY010000008.1:0-363 GCF_028640825.1 Pseudomonas sp. LA5 | reverse complement strand
GCTGACCTGCATGACCACCACCCCGCTGCGCATGCTCAGCCTGTTCGGCGGTGGCCTGGCCATCTTCGGTTTCCTCTTCGCCGCGCTGCTGCTGGTGCTGCGCGTCACCCACGGCGCCGAGTGGGCGGCCGATGGCGTGTTCTCGCTGTTCGCCGTGCTGTTCATCTTTACCGGCGCCCAGTTCGTCGGCCTCGGTCTGCTCGGCGAGTACCTCGGCCGGGTGTACCACGACGTCCGTGCCCGGCCCCGGTTCCACGTGGAACAAGTGATCCGCGCCGCCACCCTTTCTCCTTCGCCGGCGCCGCTGCGCCAGGTCCAGTAACAGGAAAGCCCCTGATGAAAACCGCCATCGTCTTCGCCTAC
>NZ_JAQYZY010000007.1:0-216 GCF_028640825.1 Pseudomonas sp. LA5 | reverse complement strand
GTAACCAAAAACGCTTGCCCCACCATCCGGCCCTCCGCTGCGCTGCGGGTGATTCGCTGCGCTCACCCTTCGGGCCAGCCTGCGGCTGTTACTTCGCTACGCTACGTTTCGCTCACGCCAGCGCCGTTCCGGGGTCGGCCTATACGGGCCGTCCATGGCCCGTTACGCCTCTCGCCGCATCCATGCGGCTCGACCCACTCCACGACACTGGCGTTC
>NZ_JAQYZY010000006.1:0-69555 GCF_028640825.1 Pseudomonas sp. LA5 | reverse complement strand
CCGCTCCTACAGGGTGTGATGCTTCTGTAGGAGCGGCCCATGGCCGCGATGGAGCATCAAGGCACGACCGCATCAATCAACTTGAGTCGGTAGAGTGGAAAACCGCGCAGCGTTTTCCAGTTGCCTGGCTACCGCCCGGTCATCTGCCTGAGATAGTCGCTACCGCCCAGCTGTCGTTCCTGCTGGCGGATCCAGGCGGCGCGTTCGGCGACGTAGGCGCTGGGGCGACTCGGGCTCCATTCGCGGGGATTGGGCAGCACGGCGGCCAGCAGGCTGGCCTGGCGGTCGGAGAGGTAGGGCGCGCCTATGCCGAAATGGTGACGGGCCGCTGCCTCGGCGCCGAACACGCCGTCGTCCCATTCCACGCTGTTGAGATAGACCTCGAGGATGCGCTGCTTGGACCAGAAGGTTTCCAGCAGCACGGTGAACCAGGCTTCGAAGGCCTTGCGCAGATAGCTGCGGCCGCTCCATAGAAAGAGGTTCTTGGCGGTCTGCTGGCTGATGGTGCTGGCGCCGCGCAGGGAACCACCGGCTTCGTTGTGGCTGAAGGCCTGGCGGATCGCCGCCATGTCGAAGCCCCAGTGCTCGGCGAAGTGCTGGTCTTCACCGGCGATCACCGCCATCTTGAGATCGTCCGGCAGCTCCTTCCAGGGTCGCCAGTCGCGCTGCAGATCGATGGGCTTGCCGTCGATCCAAGACTCGACCTTGCGCTCCACCATCAGCATGCTGCCCGGCGGCGGCACCCAGCGCAGGATCAGCACCAGAGCGGCGCTGAGGACGGCGAACCAGAGGGCGATACGCAGGAGACGGCGGAGGAGGGTGAGCAGCATCGGCTTGGTCTTTGGCGGTTAGCGGGCCATTATAACCAGCGCTTCTCTTCCATCGCCCGGTAAAACCCATGTTGCGTCTCTTCCTGCTGTTCGCGGCCCTGGCCGGCTTCACCGGTGTCGGACTCGGCGCCTTCGCCGCCCATGGACTCAAGGGCCGACTGACCGCCGACTACCTGGCCGTGTTCCAGACCGGCGTCCTCTATCAGCTCATCCATGCCCTGGCGCTGTTTGGCGTCGCCCTCTTGTCGCTGCACTTCCAGGGGCGCCTGGTGGCCTGGGCCGGTGGCTTTTTCATCGCCGGCATCCTGCTGTTTTCCGGCAGCCTCTATCTGCTGACGCTGACCGGCATCGCGCGGCTGGGCATCATCACCCCCTTCGGCGGGCTGTGCTTTCTCGCCGGCTGGGCCTGCCTGGCCATCCTCGCCTGGCGCCTGAGCAGTCTCTGACCGCGCACTGGCCGTCGTTCCCGGCCCAGCGCCGCTGCAATGCACGCCCGACCGGCGTAGAATGCCGGCTCACCCCGTGACGATGCCTTTGCCATGCAGATTCTGTTGAACGGCGAATCCCTTGAATTGCCGGACGGCGCCACCGTCGCCGACCTGCTCGTGCGTCTCGACCTGACCGGGCGGCGGGTAGCGGTGGAACGCAACCTCGACATCGTGCCGCGCAGCCAGCACGCCACCACCGCCCTGGTGGACGGCGACCGGCTGGAAGTGGTCCACGCCATCGGCGGCGGCTAGCCGCGCAAGAGGAATCCAGATGAAAGACACTCCCTTTACCCTGGCCGGGCGCACCTATGAGTCGCGTCTGCTGGTCGGGACCGGCAAGTACCGCGATCTCGAAGAGACCCGCGTGGCCATCGAGGCCTCCGGTGCCGAGATCGTCACCGTGGCGGTGCGTCGCACCAACATCGGCCAGACGCCCGGCGAGCCCAATCTGCTCGACGTGATCTCACCCGAGCGCTACACCATCCTGCCGAACACCGCCGGCTGCTATGACGCGGTGGAAGCGGTGCGCACCTGCCGCCTGGCGCGCGAGCTGCTCGACGGTCACAACCTGGTCAAGCTGGAAGTCCTGGCCGACCAGAAGACCCTGTTCCCCAACGTCATCGAGACCCTCAAGGCCGCCGAGACGCTGGTCGCCGACGGCTTCGACGTCATGGTCTACACCAGTGACGATCCCATCGTCGCCCGCCAGCTGGAGGCCATCGGCTGTATCGCCGTCATGCCGCTGGCCGGTCTGATCGGCTCGGGCCTGGGCATCTGCAATCCCTACAACCTGCGCATCATCCTCGAAGAGGCCAAGGTGCCGGTGCTGGTGGATGCCGGGGTGGGTACCGCCTCAGACGCCACCATCGCCATGGAACTGGGTTGCGAAGCGGTGCTGATGAACAGCGCCATCGCCCATGCCCGCGAGCCGGTGCTGATGGCCGAAGCCATGAAGCACGCCATCGTCGCCGGTCGCCTGGCCTATCTGGCCGGGCGCATGCCGCGCAAGCTCTATGCCACGGCCTCCTCGCCGCTGGACGGCCTGGTCAACTAGGACCTGGCGCCTTCCATCACGCGCCCGGCCTCTGCCGGGCGTCTCTTTTTCCCACTATCGATAACGCCATGACCGATCATCAAGACGACCAGACCCCCGACCGCCCCCGGCGCACCATCAAGAGCTTCGTGATGCGCGCCGGCCGCATGACCGAAGGCCAGCAACGCGGTCTCGACCAGGGTTGGCCACGCTTCGGTCTGGAGCTGACCGACGGCCTGCAGGATTTCGACCAGGTGTTCGGGCGCCAGGCGCCACGTACCTTCGAGATCGGTTTCGGCATGGGCCATTCCACCCTGGAAATGGCCGCCGCCGCGCCCGAGCAGGATTTCATCGGCGTCGAGGTGCATCGCCCGGGCGTGGGCGCGCTGCTCAATGGCGCCATGACCCAGGGCCTGACCAATCTGCGGGTCTACAGCTGCGATGCCCTCGAGGTGCTGCGGCAGTGCGTGGCCGATGCCAGTCTGGACCGGGTGCTGCTGTTCTTTCCCGATCCCTGGCACAAGAGCCGTCACCACAAGCGCCGTATCGTCCAGCCGGCCTTCGCCGAACTGGTCCGGCAGAAGCTCAGGGTCGGCGGGGTGCTGCACATGGCCACCGACTGGCAGGCCTATGCCGAGCACATGCTCGAAGTCATGAACGCCGCCCCGGGTTACCGTAACCTCGGCGACGCCTCGGGCTATGTGCCGCGCCCCGAGGAAAGACCCATCACCAAGTTCGAACGCCGTGGCGAGCGACTAGGGCATGGCGTCTGGGATCTCAAGTTCGAACGCCAGAGCTGACCGTGTATCTCTGACGAATCGATCTTGAGCTGCCGACGGGCAATTGGCATGATGGCCAATTGCCCTGCTGTGATGGCGGTTGCAGTCGAATTCACAGAGACACCTGGATGTCAGTCCTCTTCAAGAACGCCAACCGGTCCCGTGCCGCCCTTCGTGAGCGGCGGATTCCATGAGGGATCTGGTCCGTCCCGATTCGCCGACGGCCGAGTTGCACGCCGTACGCCGCTGGCTCGAAGTCGAGCGTAGCGCTCGCCAGCGCACCGAGCGCTCGCTGCACCTCATCGCTTCAGCCTTCGCCCTCTGCCGCGACGCCATGGCCGTGCTGACCGAAAGCGGGCAGATCATCGAAGCCAATGACGCCCTGCGCGCCCTGATGCTCAGTGCGGAGCGCAGTGTCAGCGGCCAGTACCTGTCGCACTACATCAAGTTGCCCGAGGCGGCCATCCGTACCTTCGAGCGCGACGGCTATGCCCTGTGCGAAGCCCAGTTCCACGTCTCCGCCAAGCGGATCACGCCGGTGGAGATCAGTCTGAGTCGCTTCGCCGGCGAGGCGGATCGCGAAGGCTACGTGGTCGCCAGTCTGAGGGACATCACCGAGCGCAAGCGCGCCGAGCAGGCGCTGGAGCGCATGGCGCTCAGCGACGCCCTGACCCAGTTGCCCAATCGCACCTCCTTCTACCAGGACTTCGAGGCGCGCCTGCAGGACCTCGAAGAGACCGGCAACCTCGCGGTGCTGTTCATCGATGTGGACGGCTTCAAGGAGGTCAACGACTCCCTGGGCCACGCCGCCGGTGACGAATTGCTCTGCGCCCTGGTGCGCGAGTTGCGCCAGGTACTGGGGGCCGGTGAGGTGCTGGCGCGCTGGGGTGGCGATGAATTCGTCGCCCTGCTGGACGTGAGCGATCGCGACCAGGCCCGCCAGGTCGCCGAGCAACTGGTGCAGGCGGTGGGTCGGCAGCAGTGCATCGCCGGCCACGATATCCGCGTATCGGCCAGCATAGGCCTGAGTCTGGCGCCCGAAGAGGGGCTGGATGTGGAGACCCTGCTGCGCAATGCCGATGCCGCCATGTACGCGGCCAAGGCGGCCGGCAAGAGCCGGGTGCGCTGCTACGATCCGCAACTGACCTGCGAGGCGCGCAGCAAGGTGACCCTGCTGGCCCATCTGCACGGCGCCATCGAGGCGGAGCTCATCACCTTCGTCCTGCAGCCCAAGTTCGATGCCCGCCAGCGCATGGTCAGCGCCGAGTTGCTGGCGCGCTGGAACTGTCCGGGCGTCGGCGCGGTGCCGCCCAACGTCTTCGTCGCCCTGGCCGAGCAGAACGGCATGGCCTCGGCCCTCGGGCGGCTGGCGATCCGCCGCGCAGCCGCTTGCGCCCGGGCCCTGCAGGACGCCGGTCTGCAGATCCCGGTGGCAGTCAACATCTCGCCGCTGCAGGTGGCCGATGATGAACTGGCCGAGGTTCTCGCGGCCGCCTGCGCCGAATTCGGCATCGAGCCCAGGGCGCTGGAGCTGGAGGTGACCGAATCGGTATTCCTGCAGCAGGGCACGCCGGAGCGGCGCCTGGCCGCCTTGCGCGAGCAGGGCTTTCGGGTGGCGATGGACGATTTCGGCACCGGCTATTCGTCGCTGGGCTATCTGCACCGCCTGCCCTTCGACACCATCAAGATCGACCGCAGCTTTCTGCTGGCGGTGGACGCCGACGACCGATCCCGGCAGTTGCTGGCGGGCATCGTCAGCCTGTGCCGCGCACTGGACATGCAGATCGTCGCCGAAGGGGTGGAAACCCAAGCCCAGTTCGAATTGCTCAAGGACCTGGGCGTGGACACCTTCCAGGGCTTCCTGCTGGGTCGCCCGCAATCCCTGGAGTGCCTGCTGGACGGTATCCGCGCCCGCTGCCGCTAGCTACGGCGTTCGGCCAGCACGCCCAGCAGGCAGACGCCGATCAGCAGCACCGGGGACAGGGCATAGTTGTTGAACTGCGCCAGGCCCTTGACCACCCAGGGGGTCAGGAAGGTCATGGCGGCGCCATAGATGGCCAGGCAGGCCAGGGCGAAGGCCGGTATCCGAACGGCGGTCGGCAGGCTGCCCAGCCGCGCCTGGATGAAGGCGTTGACCTGGCTGCCGAACAGCACCAGCAGGGTGGCGGTGACCGCCAGGGCCACCTCGTCCAGGTGGCTGCGGCTCCAGCGGGAGAGGTCGGCGATATGGTCGAGTACGAAGTCCAAGGCAGAGCTCCTCGTCAGTCAGGCAGAAAGGATTGCAAGAGGTCGTTCAGGAACAGCTGGCCGCGGGTGGTGGGGCGCAGCCGCTGTTCATCCTCGGCCAGCAGGCCGGCGCGGCGCGCCGCGGCCAGTGCGGGCGCCAGGCTGTCCAGGGACTGGCCGGTCCGCTGCGGATACCAGGCGGCGGGTACCCCGTCCACCAGGCGCAGCGCGTTCATCATGAAGTCGAAGGGCAGGTCGGCTGGCGCCAGGGGTTTCGCGCCGGCCTGGAAGGCCTTTGCCGGGTCCAGATAGTCCTTGGGCAGGCGGGTCTTCCAGGTGCGCTGCAGGGTGCCGTCCGGGGCGCTGAGCTTGGCGTGGGCGCCGGCGCCGATGCCGAGGAAGTCGCCGAAGCCCCAGTAGTTGAGATTGTGCCGCGCCTGGCGCCCGGGCTGGGCATAGGCAGAGGTCTCGTACTGGTGGTAACCGGCGGCCGCCAGCCGCGCCTGGCCGGCTTCCTGGATGTCCCAGAGGGTGTCGTCTTCGGGCAGCTCCGGTGGCTGGCTCCAGAACACCGTGTTGGGCTCCATGGTCAGCTGGTACCAGGACAGGTGGGTGGGCGCGAGCGCGATGGCCTGCTCCAGATCGCCGAGGGCATCGGCCACGCTCTGCTCGGGCAGGCCGTGCATCAGGTCCAGGTTGAAATTGTCGAAGCCGGCGGCGCGCGCCCGGTCGGCGGCGCGAATGGCTTCATCGCGGCCGTGGATGCGCCCCAGGGCCTTGAGCTTGGCGTCCTGGAAGCTCTGGATGCCGATCGACAGCCGATTGATGCCCAGCCCGCGGTAGGCGACGAACTTGGCCTGCTCGAAGGTGCCGGGATTGGCCTCCAGGGTGATCTCGATATCCGGCGCGAAGCTCAGCCGCCGGGCCACGCCATCCAGCAGACGGCCCAGGGCCGCGGCGGAAAACAGACTGGGCGTGCCGCCGCCGAAGAAGATCGAGGTCAGCGGGCGGCCATGGACGTGCGCCAGGTCGTTGTCCAGATCCGCCAGCAGGGCATCGACATACTCGGCCTCCGGCAGGGTCGGGCCGGCCGCATGGGAGTTGAAGTCGCAATAGGGGCACTTGCGCACGCACCAGGGGATATGGATGTAGAGCGCCAGTGGCGGCAGGGCGAACACCTGGGTCACAGGCCGAGCCGTTGCTTGAGCTGGGCCATGGCGCGGGCGCGATGGCTGCGCTGGTTCTTTTCCGCCGGCGCCAGTTCGGCCGCGGAGACCGCTTCGCCATCGGGCTGGAACAGCGGATCGTAGCCGAAGCCATGCTCGCCCTGGGCGGCATGGAGGATGCGCCCGGGCCAGAGGCCCTCGCAGAGGATCGGCAAGGGATCGTCGGCGTGGCGCACTAGCGCCAGCACGCAGACGAACTGGCCGGTACGCTCGGCGTCGGGGACGTCACGCAGAACGTCGAGCAGCTTGGCGTTGTTGGCGGCATCGCCCTTACCGTCGGCGTAGCGGGCAGAATAGATGCCGGGAGCACCGCCGAGGGCATCCACCGCCAGGCCCGAATCGTCGGCCAGGGCCGGCAGACCGGACAGCCGCGCCGCGTTGCGCGCCTTGAGGATGGCGTTCTCGACAAAGGACAGCCCGGTTTCCTCGGGTTCCACCTGGCTGAATTCGCCCACCGAGCGCACCCGCACCCGGTCGCCGAGCATGGCCTGGAGTTCCTTGAGCTTGCCGGCATTGTGGCTGGCGAGAACCAGTTCGGTAAGGTCGGACATGGGAGACACCGCGTCGCGTTGAGAAGGGCGGCGTATTGTACGCGAAGCCGTGCCCAGGCTGGCTGCGCCGCCCGTGCCTTACGTCATATCGCGACGCGCAGGTCGTGCAAGTGCGGCGCGCTGACCCGGTAGATACCGATCTCGCCGAGCAGGTTTGGCCACAGCTTGCTGGCCCAGCCATGACGATGCAGGCGGTCCACGGCGAGACGATCCAGCACCTGGGCACGCTGTTCGCGGCAGAGGCGTTCGAAGTCCTCGAAGGTGCAGAAGTGAATGTTCGGTGTGTTGTACCAGGTGTAGGGCAGGAAGTCCGAGACCGGCATCCGCCCCCGGCCGCCCAGGTACAGCCGGCAGCGCCAGTGACCGAAATTGGGAAAGGTGATGATGCACTGGCGACCAACCCTGAGCATCTCCTGGAGGATGCGATCCGGGTACTGCATGGCCTGCAGCGACTGGGTCATGACCACCACGTCGAAGCTGTCGCTGGCGAAGTTGGCCAGGCCGCCGTCGAGATCCTGCTCGATGACGTTGACGTCCTTGAGCAGGCATTCGGCGATCTTGTCCGGGTCGATCTCCAGGCCGTAGCCGGTGACCTGCTTGTGATCGCGCAGCCAGGCGAGCAACTCGCCGGTGCCGCAACCGAGGTCGAGGACCCGGCTGCCGGCGGGGATCCATTCCTGAATGATGTCCAGATCGGCGCGCACGGCAGCTATACCTCGATGCGGGTCATGTAGTGGGAGAAGGCCTGCAGATAGCGCGGGATGGGGATGAGGAAGGCGTCATGCCCCTGGGGCGCGTCGACCTCCAGGTAGCTGACGTCCTTGCGCGCGGCCATCAGGGCGTTAACGATCTCCTTGGAGCGCGCCGGCGAAAAACGCCAGTCGGTGGTGAAGGAGACGATCAGGAAGCGCGCCTGCACTCCGGCCAGGGTCTTGGCCAGGTCGCCGCCCTGGGCATGGGCCGGATCGAAATAGTCCAGCGCCTTGGTCATCAGCAGGTAGGTGTTGGCGTCGAAGCGGCCGGAGAATTCCTCGCCCTGGTAGCGCAGGTAGCTCTCCACCTGGAATTCGACACTGTGGAAGTCGTAGTTGAGCTGGTCGGTCTTGAGTTCACGACCGAATTTCTCGCCCATGGCCTCGTCGGACAGGTAGGTGATGTGGCCGACCATGCGCGCCAGTATCAGGCCGCGCTTGGGGATCACGCCCTTTTCCTGGAAGTGGCCGGCGTGGAAATCCGGGTCCGAAAGGATGGCCTGGCGCGCCACCTCGTTGAAGGCGATGTTTTCCGCCGACAGCTTGGGTGCCGAGGCGATGGCCAGGCAGTGGCGGATGCGCTCGGGATAGCTTATGGTCCACTGCAGCGCCTGCATGCCGCCCAGGCTGCCGCCGATCACCGCCGCCCACTGCCCGATACCCAGGCGATCGGCCAGCCGGGCCTGGCTGTTGACCCAGTCCTCCACGGTCAGCACCGGGAAGTCCGCGCCATAGGCCCGACCGGTCTCGGGGTTCGGACTGCTGGGGCCGGTGGAGCCGTTGCAGCCGCCCAGGTTGTTGAGGGCGACGACAAAGAACTTGCGGGTGTCGATGGGCTTGCCGGGACCGATGCAGCTATCCCACCAGCCCGGCTTGCGGTCGTCCATGCTGTGGTAGCCGGCCGCGTGGTGATGGCCCGAGAGCGCGTGGCAGATCAGCACGGCGTTGCTGCGACTGGCGTTGAGTTCGCCATAGGTCTCGACCATCAGGTCGTAGGCCGGCAGGGTGCGACCACAGGCCAGGGCCAGGGGCTCGTTGAAGTGCAGCAGCTCGGGGGTGACCAGGCCGACGGAATCTTCGGGAATGACGCTGGGCATTGACGGCTCGTCCGGGGCGGGGCTCGCCAGTCTAAAGAGCACCGCCGGGAGCGGCAAGGGCAGGCGTGGCGCGGCGGCCAGGGATCGCGCCGCGCGTGGCGGGTGGGGCTAGCCGACCCGCGCCAGCGGCAGGGCGACTACGTTGTCGTGGCGTTGGGACGGTGCCGGCCGGTTGATCTGCTTGAGCATGTCGCTGACCTCGCTGAGCTGCCCGTGCAGGACGTCCTCGTGCACCTGCAGCCGACGCACCTGCTCCTGGCTGTTGAGGTTCTGCTGGGTGAGCTGCTTGAGCGCCAGCATGCTGGTTTCCAGCAACTGCTTCTGCTCGCGGGTGTGCTGCACCAGCGGGGTCAGGGCGCCGTCGTTCCAGCGCAGCACCTGGGCGTGGGCGCCTTCCTGCAGCGCCTGGACCTCCTGGGCGACGGTGGCGAAGAAGCGGCGGCCCAGGGCGCTCTGCTCGGTGAGCAGGGTCTTGACCTGGCGCTGCACCTCCTCGGTCTTGAGTTGCAGCTGGCGCAGCTCGCGGACATAGGGGCGGATGCGCAGTCGCGGCGCTTCCAGGGGATGCAGCGGATTCTCCACATTGTGCCGCTGGTAGACCGCGCCGAGCACCTTGTTGGCCCGATCCGCCTCGTTGTCCAGGGCCAGCAGGTCATGCTCGACCACGCGGAAGAAACGGGTGATGGACTGGTTGATGCCGACGGTGGTCAGGCTGGTGCGAAATTCCCGGCGGGCGGTGTCCAGGTGGGCGTCCAGGCGCTCCGGCGCGACCAGGTCGGTCAGCAGCTTGCGCTGCCCGGCCAGCATGTTCTGGGTGGTGCGCAGATCCAGCAGGCGGCGGTGGTAGAGGTCGTACTCCTGGCGCGTGCGAGCGGTCTGCAACTCCAGGCCGGCACCGGGCAGTTCCTCGTCGGCCAGTTGCGCGTACTGGGCGCGAATGGCCTCCAGGCGCTGTTCGATAAGCGTCCGGCTGGCGCCGAGCAGACCACTGGCCTGCTGCACGATGCGCTGCTGCAACAGACGCTCGCGGGCGCCGACGATGCGTTCGGCGAGCAGCTGTTCGAGGCTGTCCAGCTGGCTGCGCGCGAGCAGTTCCAGATCGCCGCGGACCTTGCCCAGCAGCGCCTGCTTGGCCGATAGCGGCAGGATGTGTTCGGCCGGCAGCGCCAGTTGCCGGGCGCTGGCCTGGCGGACGTTTTCCAGGGACTGGGCGACATGGGCAACGCCGCCGAGGTCGTCCCAGAGGCTGTCGATCTTGTTCATTACCGCGAACAGCCGCTCCGGGGCATCGCCCAACGATGGCTTGACGCACTGCTCCCAGAGCGCGAGATCCGAGGCGGTCACGCCGGTGTCGGCACCGATCAGAAAGAGCACGGCCTGGGCGTGGGGCAGCAGCGACAGGGTCAGTTCCGGCTCGGCGCCCAGGGCGTTGAGGCCGGGGGTGTCGAGGATGCGCAGGCCCTGGCGCAGCAGCGGATGGTCGATGCTGATCAGCGCGTGGCGCCAGGCCGGGATGCTGACCAGGCCGTCGCTGTCGAGTTGTTCCAGCTGCTCGGGATCGAAGCCCAGCTGCACGGCGGCGGCGGTTTCCACCTCGCGGGTCTCGGTGACCTTGGCCAGCAGGGCGGCCATGGCGTCCGGGTGGCGGTCGTCCAGGGGGAAGCGTTGCCAGGCCTCGGGCGCCTTGCGCCAGGCGGTCAGGCTGCGTTCGTCGAGGCGGCTGTCGATGGGCAGCAGCTGCAGATAGGGTCCGTCGGACCCGGCGTCATAGAAGATCTCGGTGGGGCACATGGTGGTGCGCCCGGCCTGGGACGGCAGCATGCGCTGGCCGTAGTCGGCGAAGAAGAGGGCGTTGATCAGCTCGGTCTTGCCGCGCGAGAACTCGCCGGCGAAGGCCAGGGTGATGCCGTCGGCCTGCAATTCGCTCTGGCAGGTCGCCAGGGCGGCGTCCAGGGCGGGGGAGGCGAGACGATTACGCTGCAACCAGTCGCGGTAGCGGCCCAATTGGGTATCGAGTTCGGCTTTCCACGTGGCATAGGCACCGACGTGGCGGAACAGGCGTTCCATAGGGGACTTCCTTGACCTGAACAGCAAAGACTGGACGGTGCCCCAGCGTCCGGCGGGACGTCAATGCCGCCTCCGCCACGACGCGGCGGGCGGTCGTGGCGGGTGCGCGAATGGCGCGTCAGAGGAAGGGCGCGAGAATCTGCGGCATGCCGGTGGCCGCGGCCAGCTGGCCGATGACGAAGCGATCCAGCAGATTGATCACGATGAAGGCGAAGATCGGCGACAGATCCAGGCCGCCGAGGCTCGGCAGGATGCGGCGGAAGGGCGCCAGCAACGGCTCGCAGATCTGGTTGACCAGTTCGGCCGCCGGGTTGTGGATCTGGGGCGCGACCCAGGAGAGGATGACGCTGACGATCAGGGCGAAGAAGAACACCTTGAGGAACAGCGACGCCACGCCCAGCAGCGCCCAGATCAGCAGGGCAGGGAACAGGCCGCCGATGCTGGCGCCGAGCAGCACCACCACGACCATCATCAGCGCCAGCTGGACCAGGATCGCCAGCACCAGGGCCGCCAGATCGACGCCGCCGAAGCCGGGGATGATGCGCCGTACCGGCTTGAGCAGCGGCTGGGTGGCGCGCACGGTGAATTGCGACAGCGGGTTGTAGAAGTCGGCCCGCACCAGCTGCAGGATGAAGCGCAGCAGGATGATCAGCAGATAGAGGCTGCCGAGGGTCTGGATGACGTAGACGAGAGCTTGGGCGAAAGCGGACATGGATACTCCTTATCGATCCGGCAACTGGGCCAGTTCCGCAGCCCGGTCGGCCGCGGCGGTGAGGGCTTCTTCCACCAGGTCGGAAAAGGCCCCGGCTTGGAAGGTTTCGATGGCGCGTTCGGTGGTGCCCTTGGGGGACATCACCGAGCGGCGCAATTGTTCGGGGCTGCGGTCGCCCTGACAGGCCATGGCGGCGGCGCCGCGGGCGGTGTGCAGGGTCAGCTGCTGGGCGACCTCGGCCGGCAGGCCGAGCTTGGTGCCGGCCTCGGTCATGGCTTCCATCAGCAGGAAGAAATAGGCCGGACCGCTGCCGGAGACGGCGGTGACCGCATCCAGCTGCTGCTCTTCCTCGACCCAGAGGGCCAGGCCGACCGCGGCGAGGATCTCCTGGGCACGGGCGCGCTGTTCGGCAGTGACCTGGTCATTGGCGAACAGGCCGCTGGCACCCAGGCGCAGCTGCGAAGGCACGTTGGGCATGCAGCGCACCAGGGCGCGCCGGCCCAGCCAGAGTGTCAGGCTGGCGCAGGTAATGCCGGCGGCGACCGAGACGATCAGCTGATCCGGGCGCAGGTGGGGCGCCAGCTCCTGGCAGACCTCGGCCATCACCTGGGGCTTCACCCCCAGCACCACCACGTCGGCATCCGCGAGCACGGCACTGTTGCTGGCCTCGACGCGGATGCCATGGTCCCGGGCCAGGGCTTCGCGCTTGGCCGGGTTGCGATTGCTGGCGCTGAGCTGCCGGGCCGGCATGCCCTGGGCGAGTAGCCCGCCGATGATGGCGCCGGCCATGTTGCCGGCGCCGATGAAGGCGATGCGGGTGTCGTTCATCGAGACTTCCTAGGTTGAAGGGGTGGCGCCGTAGTCACGGGCGCCAAAGAGGGCGGTACCGACGCGGACCCAGGTGGCCCCTTCGGCGATGGCGGCTTCCAGATCCTGGCTCATGCCCATGGACAGGGTGTCCAGGCCCAGGTTCAGGGCCTCGCTCAAGGTACGCAGTCGGGCGAAGGCGGCGCGCTGGCTGGCCGGGTCCTCGGTGGGTTCGGGGATGGCCATCAGGCCACGCAGGCGCAGGTTGGGCAACTGGCTGACCGCGGCGGCCAGGGCCGGCAGGTCGTCGGGGTGGCAGCCGGACTTGCTGGCCTCGCCACTGACGTTGACCTGCAGGCAGATGTTCAGCGGCCCGCGCTCGGACGGACGCTGTTCGGCCAGGCGCTGGGCGATCTTCAGGCGATCCACCGAATGCACCCAGTCGAAGTGGCAGGCGATGGCGCGGGTCTTGTTGGACTGGATGGGGCCGATGAAATGCCACACCAGTGGCAGGTCGGCCAGCGCCGGCTGCTTGTCCAGCGCCTCCTGCAGGTAGTTCTCGCCGAAGTCGCGCAGGCCCGCGGCGGCGGCCTCGCGCAAGGCGGCGGCGGGCTTGGTCTTGCTCACCGCCAGCAGGCCGACAGTCGCGGGATCGCGGCCTGCCGTCCGGCTGGCGGCGGCGATGCGTTCGAGTACGGTTGCGCTATTCTCGGCTATCGTGGACATTCAGCCCCTGCTTGCGTCGGCGCATCCGGCAGGCCTCGGCGTACCGGATGAGTGAGTGGCGGTGACCAGGTCAGACCGCCAGTGCTGCGCGGCATTCTACCTGCTTGCTCGACATCTGGGAGTCCCATGGATATCACCGAATTGCTGGCCTTTTCCGCGCGGCAAGGCGCCTCCGACCTGCACCTGTCCGCCGGCCTGCCGCCGATGATCCGCGTCGACGGCGACGTGCGCCGCATCAACCTGCCGGCCTTCGAGCACAAGCAGGTGCACGCGCTGATCTACGACATCATGAACGACAAGCAGCGCAAGGACTTCGAGGAATTCCTGGAGACCGACTTCTCCTTCGAGGTGCCGGGCGTGGCGCGCTTCCGGGTCAATGCCTTCAACCAGAATCGTGGCGCCGGCGCGGTGTTCCGGACCATCCCTTCCAAGGTGCTGAGCATGGAAGAGCTGGGCATGGGCGAGGTGTTCAAGAAGATCACCGACGTTCCGCGCGGCCTGGTGCTGGTGACCGGGCCCACCGGTTCGGGCAAGTCCACTACCCTGGCGGCCATGCTCGACTATCTCAACAACACCAAGTACCACCACATCCTCACCATCGAGGACCCCATCGAATTCGTCCACGAATCCAAGAAGTGCCTGGTCAACCAGCGCGAGGTGCACCGCGACACCCTGGGCTTCTCCGAGGCCCTGCGCTCGGCGCTGCGCGAAGACCCGGACATCATCCTGGTCGGCGAGCTGCGCGACCTGGAGACCATCCGCCTGGCGCTGACCGCGGCCGAGACCGGGCACCTGGTGTTCGGCACCCTGCACACCACCTCGGCGGCCAAGACCATCGACCGGGTGGTGGACGTCTTTCCGGCGGAAGAAAAGTCCATGGTGCGCTCCATGCTGTCCGAATCCCTGCAGGCGGTGGTCTCCCAGACCTTGCTGAAGAAGGTCGGCGGCGGCCGGGTGGCGGCCCACGAGATCATGATCGGCACCCCGGCCATCCGTAACCTGATCCGCGAGGACAAGGTGGCGCAGATGTATTCCTCGATCCAGACCGGGGGCGGCCTGGGCATGCAGACCCTGGACATGTGCCTCAAGGCGCTGCTGGCCAAGGGATTGATCAGCCGCGACGCGGCCCGCGAGAAGGCCAAGACGCCGGAGAACTTCTGATGGATTTCGACAGGTTCCTGCAGCTGATGGTGGACAAGGGGGCGTCCGACCTCTTCATCACCACCGGCGTGCCCCCCTCGATGAAGATCAACGGGCGCATGACGCCGGTCACCAAGGATTCGCTCACGCCGGATCAGTGCCGAGCCATCGTGCTGGGGGTGATGAACGACGAGCAGCGCCAGGAATTCCAGCAGAAGCGCGAGTGCAACTTCGCCATCAGCGCCCGCGGCATCGGCCGCTTCCGGGTCAGCGCCTTCTATCAGCGCAACCTGGTGGGCATGGTGCTGCGCCGCATCGAGGTCAACATCCCCACGGTCGAGCAGCTGCGCCTGCCGGAGATCATCAAGAAGCTGGCCATGACCAAGCGTGGCCTGGTGATCTTCGTCGGCGCCACCGGCACCGGCAAGTCCACCTCGCTGGCGGCCATGATCGGCCACCGCAACAAGAACTCGGCGGGGCACATCATCTCCATCGAGGACCCCATCGAATACATCCACCAGCACCAGGGCTGCATCGTCACCCAGCGCGAGGTGGGCATCGACACCGAGTCCTTCGAGGTGGCGCTGAAGAACACCCTGCGCCAGGCACCGGACGTCATCATGATCGGCGAGATCCGTAGCCGCGACACCATGGAGCACGCCCTGGCCTTCGCCGAGACCGGTCACCTGTGCCTGGCCACCCTGCACGCCAACAACGCCAACCAGGCGCTGGATCGCATCATTCACTTCTTCCCGGCCGATCGGCACGGCCAGACCTGGATGGACCTGTCGCTCAACCTCAAGGGCATCGTCGCCCAGCAGCTGGTGCCCACCACCGACGGCCAGGGGCGGCGCGCGGTGATCGAGGTGCTGCTCAACACCCCGCTGGTCGCCGACCTGATCCGCAAGGGCGAGGTGCATGAACTCAAGGCGCTGATGAAGAAGTCCGGCGAACTGGGCATGCAGACCTTCGACCAGTCGCTCTACAGCCTCTATCGTGACGGTGAGATCAGCTACGAAGCGGCCCTGGCCCACGCCGATTCCGCCAATGACCTGCGGCTGATGATCAAGCTGGGGTCGGAGACGGATGCCGATCACCTCAATCAGACCACCCGCAATCTCTCGGTGGACATGGGCGACGATCCGCCCAAGCGCTTCCGCTAGCCTTCGCCTTCGGCTGCCAGGGTCCTGGCCTCGCGCAGGGCCGCCACCAGGGCCTGGCGCGCCTGCTCCTGCTGCTCGGCGTCCGGGGTGCGCAGGATGTAGGAAGGGTGATAGGTGGCGATGATCCAGCGCTCGTCCAGCCGCAGCGGTCGGCCCATGAACTGCGCCAGGCCCCGGGGCTTGCGCTTGAGCAGGGCTTCCAGGGCGGTCGAGCCCAGGGCCACCACCACCGTCGGCTGGATGTCGCGCAATTCCTGCTCCAGCCAGTAGCGGCAGGGGGCGATCTCCGGTCCCGGGGTGACGTGCTTGCGTCTGCGCCCCTGGGGAATCCACTTGAAGTGCTTGACCGCATTGGTCAGGAACACCTCGCTGCGCTCGAGGCCGGCCTCGGCCAGCGCCGCCATCAGCACCTGCCCGGCCGGGCCGACGAAGGGCCGACCCGCCAGGTCTTCCTGATCACCGGGCTGTTCGCCCAGCAGCAGGATGCGCGCGGTACGCGGGCCTTCGCCGGCCACCGGCTGGGTGGCCTTTTCCCACAGCTCGCAGCGGCGGCAGTCATCGAGGGTGGTGGGCAGCGGTCGCTCCGGCTGCGCACGTTCCGCGGCGATCAATACCTCGCGACCGCTCTGGCGACCCACGGCCTCGGCCTGGGCCAGGCGCTGGGCGCCAGCGCGGGCTTCGCTGAGCAGCGCCGGGATCAGCGACCCTTCCGGCAGATCCTTCCAGAAGCGCGCCGGCATGTTGCCCCTCAGGGTGCGCGGATTGGCCCGCGCCGGATTGAAGGTGCTGCGGTAATAGGCGCGCCAGAGTTCATCGCCGGCGTTGCGGTCATCGTCTTCCGGGGTCTGCCGCGCCAGCTGCTGTAGCTCGGCGGGGCAGGGCTCCACCAGTTGCAGCGCCTGGCCGTCCCAGAGCGCGGCCGCCTCGGGGGTCGCGATCAGCCAGCTGCTGTTGCCCATGCGGTCGCAGAAATGCGGCGCCGCCAGGGCCAGGACGTCGTGGGCCGGCTGGTGCCAGGCCACCCAGGCCGGCGGACCGGCGCTTTCCGCCCGCGGCCGAAAGCGCAGGAAGGCATGCACATGGTGGATCTCGCGGCGGATCGCCTTGACCCGGCGCTGCAATTCGCTGCCATCCTCGTCACCGGCCAGCATCGCCGCCCGTTCCCCCCGCGCGACCCGCCAGAGCACCTGGTAGAGCAGAGCCCAGCGATCATCGCTGCGAAAGCAGGCGGCGTAGTTCAGGGCCTCGGCCAGTTGGGGCGGAATGCGTATGGCGCCACTCGGCGGCGGTGCCGTGGCCTCGACCGGTTCGTCGAACAGATCGCCCAGCCCACGACTCTCCTGCCAGCTCACCTGGGCCGGGGCGATACCCGCCTGGAGCAACCGGCGCGCTTCCTTGCGCCAGCCGGCGAAGGTGCCGTCGAAATCGACTCTCTGCATCTAGAGCAGGGCGAGCTGAGCGGGCGGTTCGGCGAGTTGCCGGCGCAGGTCGAGGGACTCGGCCAGGCGCGGCTGTGGCCGGTAGTCCTGGGTGATGATGAAGGGTCGTGCCTTCTCGACGCTGCATTTCAGGCGGATCAGATCGGCGTAACGGATGCGCCGCTCGCGCCTGAGCTCCACCAGCCGCTTGGCCGAGAGCACGCCGATGCCGGGCACCCGGGCGATCAGCGCCTGGTCGGCCCGATTGAGATCCAGCGGGAAGATGGCCCGGTTGTGCAGCGCCCAGGCCAACTTGGGGTCCACGTCCAGCGGCAGCTGGCCGTCTTCGGTAGGCAACTCCTCCGCCTGGAAGCCATAGCCGCGCATGAGGAAGTCGGCCTGGTACAGGCGGTGCTCGCGCAGCAAGGGTGGCGGTTGCAGCGGCACCGTGCCGGGGCTTTCCGGAATGGGGCTGAAGGCCGAGTAGTAGACGCGCTTGAGGCGATAGGCGCCATACAGCGTCTGGGCGGTGTCGAGGATGGTGCGGTCGTCGGTGGCATCGGCACCCACGATCATCTGGGTGCTCTGGCCCGCCGGGGCGAAACGCGGTGCCTTGGCTTCGGCCTCGGCTTCCTCCAGGCCCAGGCGGATATTGCCCATGGTCTTGCGGATGCTGCTGCCGTTCTTTTCCGGCGCCAGCTTGATCAGGCTGCTCTCGGTGGGCAGCTCGATGTTGACCGATAGGCGGTCGGCATAGAGACCCGCCTGGGCGATGATCTCGGGATCTGCGTCGGGAATGGTCTTGAGGTGGATGTAGCCGCGGAACTGGTGCTGTTCGCGCAACAGCTGGGCCACCCGGGTCATCTGCTCCATGGTGTAGTTGGAGGAGCGGATGATGCCGGAGCTGAGGAACAATCCGCTGATGACATTGCGCCGGTAGAAGTCGAGGGTCAGCTGCACCACTTCCTCGGGCGTGAAGCGCGCCCGCGGCACGTTGCTGCTACGACGATTGACGCAGTACTGGCAGTCGTACTGGCAGAAGTTGGTCAGCAGCACCTTGAGCAGCGCTACGCAGCGCCCATCGGGGGTGAAGCTGTGGCAGATGCCCATGCCATCGGTCGAGCCCAGGCCGTCCTTGCCCTTCGAGCTGCGTTTGGGCGCACCGCTGCTGGCGCAGGACACGTCGTACTTGGCGGCATCGGCGAGAATGATCAGCTTGTCGGCGAGCTCCATCGAGATCTCCTGGACTGTGATTGCATACAGTATCCAGGAAGCGGAGCGTCGTTCAATGGCTTTGCGCCGGGCGGCGCCGAGTGGAGCGACACTCCGCCGGGCGGTAGCGACCCGGCGGAGCGAGGGGCGGGATCAGGACTTGCGGGTGCGCTTGGTGCGCGGCTTGTCCGCGACGGGATCGGTTTCCGCCGCCAGGGTATTGGGCTGCTGCAGTACGCGCTTGGCCGACGCGAACCTCTTGGTCCAGTAGGGCTTGCTCAGGTGGTCGACGCGCACGCTCTCGCCACTGCGCGGGGCATGGACGAAACGATCGTTGCCCAGATAGATGGCGACGTGATCGATGCCGCTGCGCTGTCCGGTCTTGAAGAACACCAGGTCGCCGGCCTTGAGATCGCCACGAGCGACCTTGGGGCCCTTGAGCTGGGACAGCTCACGGGAGGTACGCGGCAGCTTGACGTTGTGTACGTCGCGATAGACGTAGTTCACCAGGCCGCTGCAATCCAGGCCGTTCTGCGGATTGGTACCGCCGAAGCGATAGGGCGTACCGACCAGGTCCATGGCGCGGGTCGCGACCTGGGCACCGACGTTGCGGGTGGCAGCCTGGGCGGTGGCCTGCTTACGGTGCAGGGCGCTGGTGGCGCGGGCGGCGTGCTTGGCGCGGGCGGCGGAGGCGGCCTGGGTAGGGTCCACCTTCGCGACGCGGCGAGCGGCGGCCTTGGGTGCGGGAGCGGCGGAGGCGTGCCGGGCGGCGGTCTTGGGAGCTGAGGCGGCGGTGACATGCCGGGCTGCGACCTTGTGGACCGGAGCGGCAGTGCGCGCTGCAGAGTTCTCTTTCGCTTGCACTGCCGCTGGCAGTACAAGACAGGCGGAGAGCCATGTCAGAAGAAATAAACGCATTGTCGTAGGGGTGTCTGAAGATCGAAGCGAGGGATTCTATACCAACCCTGTGGATATTTTGTGCACCTCTCATCAAGAAATTATGTAATTTTTAGCGGAAAGTGAGGTCCCTTGAGCGCCAACCAGTGAGACTCCCTGGGCATTCATCCAGTTTTCGACATAAAGTCACGGTGAAGGTAAGGGTGTAGGTAAGGCGGGTCTTTTCCTTAAGTCGCGAGGTCGTAGGCATGCGGTATCAGGACACCCACAGCAAGGTCATGGGCTATCTGCTGTGGATCTTCGGTTTTCTCGGCGCCCATCGCTTCTACTATGGCAAGCCGGTCACCGGCACGATCTGGTTCTGCACCCTGGGCCTGCTGGGCATCGGCTGGCTGATCGATCTGTTCCTGATCCCGGCCATGGATCGCGAGGCGGATCTGCGCTTCCAGTCCGGCTCCCTCAACTACAGCCTCGGCTGGATCCTGCTGACCTTTCTCGGCCTCTTCGGCGTCCATCGCCTCTACCTGGGCAAGTGGATCACCGCCATCCTCTATTTCTTTACGGCGGGTTTCTTCCTGCTGGGCGTGCTCTACGACTTCTGGACGCTCAACTCGCAGATCTCCGAGGAGAACCGCCGGCGGCTGGTGCGCTAGGTTCGGTTGGGCGACAAGCAGAAGGGGCTCCGCGGAGCCCCTTCTGCTATTCAGGCATCACGCCGGTAGGTGGTGCGACCACCCACCAGGGTGCGCTCGACGCGTCCCGCCAGGGTGAGGCCCCGGAAGGGGCAGTTGCGGCCGCGGGACAGCCAGGGCGTCGCGGCCTGGGCGGTCGGCTGCTGGGCGAACAGCACCAGGTCGGCCGGCAGGTCCTTGGCCAGGCGGCCCGCGTCGAGGCGCAGGGCCTGGGCCGGACCCTGGGTCAGGCGGGCCAGCAGGGTCGGCAGATCCAGCAGGCCGTCTTCCACCAGCGTCAGGGCCAGCGGCAGCAGCAGTTCGACACTGCTGATGCCCGGCTCGGTGGCGGCGAAGGGGGCCAGCTTGGCATCCGCCTCATGGGGCTGGTGGTGGCTGGAGATGGCACCGATCACGCCGTCTCGCACCCCGGCTCTCAGGGCGTCGCGATCTCGCGCGGTACGCAGCGGCGGTTTGACGTGGTAGAGGCTGGAAAAGCCCTGCAGCGCCTCGTCGGTGAGCAGCAGCTGGTAGAGCGCCACATCGGCGGTCACCGGCAGGCCACGGGCCTGGGCGGCGGCGATCATCTCCACCGCACGGGCACTGGTCAGCTGCCCGAAGTGGGCGCGTACGCCGCTCTGCTCCACCAGCAGCAGATCGCGGGACAGGGCGATGGTTTCCGCCGTCTCCGGAATTCCGGTGAGCCCCAGGAAGCTGGCGGTGGGGCCTTCATGGGCCAGGCCGCCATGGGCCAGATCGGCGTCGAGGGCGGTAAAGACCACAGTGAGGTCGAAGGTGGCGGCATATTCCAGCGCGCGCCGCTGTACCCGCAGATTCTCGAACGGCTGCAGGCCGTTGGTGAAGGCCACGCAACCGGCGTCGCGCAAGGCCATCAGCTCCGACAGCTGCTCGCCAGCCAGGCCCTTGGTCAGGGCGCCGATGGGATGGACGCGGGCGTGATCGGCGGTGCGCGCCCGATCAAGGATGAGTTCGGCAACCGCGGTGGTGTCCAGCACCGGACGGGTGGTGGGCGGGCAGCACAGGCTGGTGACGCCTCCGGCCGCAGCGGCGCGGGTCTCGCTGTCGACATTGCCCTTGCGGGTCAGGCCCGGTTCGCACAGGGCGACATCCAGGTCGACCAGGCCGGGGGCCAGGATCAGGCCGCTGGCGTCGAGCTGCTCGTCGGCCTGAAAGCCCTGGGGCGCTTCACCGAGGGCCAGGATGCGACCCTGGTCGACATGGACATCGCTGATCTGGTCGAGACCGGTGGCCGGGTCGATCAGCCGGGCATTGCGGATGCTCAGGCTCACTGCGCATTCTCCTGTAGCTGACGCTGGGCCGTCTGCCCGCTCATGGTCATCGACAGCACCGCCATGCGGACCGCGATGCCGTAGGTGACCTGGTTCAGGATGACCGATTGCTCGCCATCGGCGACCGCCGATTCGATCTCCACGCCGCGGTTGATCGGGCCGGGGTGCATGACGATGGCATCGGGCTTGGCGCGGGCCAGGCGCTGGCGGGTCAGGCCGAACAGCCGGTAGTACTCGCCTTCGCTGGGCAGCAGGCCACCCTGCATGCGCTCGCGCTGCAGGCGCAGCATGATCACTACGTCCACGCCGTCCAGGCCCTCGGCCAGGTCGGTACAGGTGCGCACGCCATAGAGCTCTTCGAGGCCGACCGGCAGCAGAGTGCGCGGCGCGACCACGCGGATGTCGCGGCAGCCCAGGGTGCGCAGCGCCAGCATGTCGGAGCGGGCGACCCGGGAGTGCAGGATGTCGCCGACGATGGCCACCGAGAGGTTGGCGAAGTCGCCCTTGTGGCGGCGGATGGTCAGCATGTCGAGCATGCCCTGGGTGGGGTGCGCATGGCGGCCGTCACCGCCATTGATGATGGCCACGTCCGGGCAGACGTGCTCGGCGATGAAGTGGGCAGCGCCGGAGTCGGCATGGCGCACCACGAACATGTCGGCGGCCATGGCCTCCAGGTTGCGCAGGGTGTCGAACAGCGTCTCGCCCTTGCTGGTGGAAGAGGTGGAGACGTTGAGGGTGATGACGTCCGCCGACAGCCGCTTGGCCGCCAGCTCGAAGGTGGTGCGGGTGCGGGTCGAATTCTCGAAGAAGACGTTGCACACGGTCTTGCCGCGCAGCAGTGGCACCTTCTTCACCGCCCGGGCTCCGACCTCCAGAAAGGAGTCGGCGGTATCGAGCAATTCGGTGAGGAGTTCGGCAGGCAGGTCGTCGAGTGACAGGAAATGGCGCAATTGGCCCTGGGCGTTGAGTTGCAGCGAGCGCGTAGCGTCGGTCATGGCAGCGAATCCAGGTCAGGCGGCGGGGACGTCGCGGTATTCGAGGGCGAGCGGCGAGGGGCCGGTCAGCTTGACGCGCTGGGTGGGGGCCAGGCTCAGGGTGGCGCCCACCACGTCGGGCTGGATCGGCAATTCGCGGGCATTGACGTCCAGCAGGCAGACCAGGGTCACACTGGCGGGACGGCCATAGTCGAAGAGTTCGTTGAGCGCCGCGCGCACGGTGCGACCGCTCATCAGCACATCGTCCACCAGCACCAGGTGGCGACCATCGATCTCGAACGGCAGGGCCGAGGGGCGCACCTGCGGGTGCAGGCCCTTCTGGGTGAAGTCGTCGCGGTAGAAGGAGACGTCCAGGCTGCCCAGCGGGGTGTCCAGGCCGAGTTCGGCCAGCAGGGCCTCGGCGACCCAGAGGCCGCCGGTGTGGATGCCGACGAAGCCGGGATCGGTGATGCCGCGGCGATTCAGCGACAGACGCAGGTCGGCGGCCAGCCGCGGCAGGAGCTCGGCGGGAGAGGGCAGGTGCATGGCTACTCCGATTGCGGGCGCGCGGCCCGTTCCAGTTGTTGGGTCAGCCAGCCTTCCAGGAGGAGGGCGGCGGCAAGGGCGTCCACCGGGCGTTCGCGATAACCGTCGCGCTGACCGCCCTGCAGGCGCTCGCCCTTGGCGGCATAGGTGGTGAGGCGCTCGTCATGGGTATGCACGGGCAGGCCGTAGCGCCCCTGCAGGCGGCGGGCGAAACGTTCGGCGCGCTCGCTCATCTCGCTGGGCGTACCGTCCATGTTCAGTGGCAGACCGACCACCAGGGCGGTGGGGCGCCACTCGTCCAGCAGGCGCTGGATCTGCTGCCAGTCGGGTACGCCGTTCTGCGCCTTGAGGGTGAGCAGTTCACGGGCCTGGCCGGTCACGGCCTGGCCGACGGCGACGCCGATCTGGCGGCTGCCATAGTCGAATCCCAGATAGAGCCCGCTGGGCGCGCTCATGCGTGACCCGCCTGACGCGAGAGCAGCCGCAGGTCGACCCCCAGCAGGGCGGCGGCCGCGCCGAGGCGCTGCTCGCTCGGCGTCTCGAACAGCAGGGCGCTGGTGGCCGGGGTGGTGAGCCAGAGATTGGCCGCCAGTTCCTCTTCCAGCTGGCCGGGGCCCCAGCCGCTGTAGCCGAGGGTGATCAGGTGGCGGCTCGGGCCGGTGCCGTCGGAGAGGGCGAAGAGCACGTCCGGCGAGGTGGTCAGGCTCAGTTCTTCGAGTTCCAGGGTGTTCTGGAACACCGGGCCGGCGTCATGCAGGACGAAGCCCCGATCGGTCTGCACCGGGCCACCGGCATAGAGCACGACCTGGGCATCTTCCTGGGTGACCGGTATCTCGGGGCGCAGCTGTTCGAGCAGGTCGTCCAGGTGCAGGCCATTGGGGCGGTTGATCACCAGGCCCATGGCGCCATCCGGGCCGTGGTCGACGAGGTAGATCACCGTCTCGGCGAAATGGGGATCGTCCATCTGCGGCATGGCGATCAGGAGCTGGTGCTGTAGGGTGGTGCTGGAGGTCGGCTTCATGACCGGCAAGTTTCCCGGTTGCGCGGTCCGGCTTCAAGTCCAACGGCGTCCCGGACTATTGACTGGACAGGCGGTCGCCACGCTCGAAGCGCCAGGTGCGGATGATCTCCAGCCGGTCGATGTCGGCCAGATCGCCGCTGAAGGGAGCGAAGGGTGCCGCCAGCCGGACGATGCGCAGCGCCGCCTGGTCCAGCACCTGGCGTCCCGAGGACTCCAGCACCTGGACCTCGTAGAGCGAGCCGTCCTTGTTGATGGCCACCAGCAGACGCAGGCTGCCGTAGAGGCGGTCGCGCTTGGCCTGCTCGGGGTAGTTGAGATTGCCGATGCGTTCGATCTTGCGCCGCCATTCTTCCTTGTAACGGGCGCCCTTGTCCTTTTGCGTCGAGGCGGCATTGATCCGCCAGATCTTCGGCCGCTTGGCGTATTGCTGGCGTTCCTCGGCGAGCTGGGCTTCCAGGCTGGCGAGTTCGGCGGCCTGGCTGTCGGACTCGGGGCTGGGCGCATCGCGCTGCTCCCGCTCCGGCGTCTCGCGACTGGGTTCGGCCTTGGTCGGCCGCGCGGCGCGGGTGGTCACCGCGGCCTTGGGCGCCTGGGCGCGATCCGCCGCCGGCGGGCGAGCCGGAGGCGCGGCCTGGCGGATCTCGCTGTCGTGGAAAGGCGCCTGCACCGGGGTGCTCGGCGCCGCCGCCTTGTCCAGCGTACCGCTGCCCTGCTGGTTTTCCTGGGCCAGGAAGTCGGCCTGCTTGGGCGCCTCGTCGCTCTTGAAGCTGGCCAGCGTCACCTCCAGGGTGCGACTGATCTGGGTAGGCTCGGGCAGCGAAAAGCCGACGCCGAGAATCAGCACGACGTGCAGCAGGGTCGCGATGAGCAGCGTGAAGCCCAGGCGGTCGGCGGGACGAACCTGGGCGGCGGGGGAGGAGGCGGTGCTGGGCATTGACTGGGTCGGCAAGGGCAGAGGACGCGCGGCAGGGCTGGCGCCAGTCTGCGGATTGTATCCGCGGTTGTCCATGCCGCCGCGGGCGGCATGGACGCGCGCCTCAGCCCGCGCGTTGCTGCGCGATCACGTCCATCAGGCGTTCGGCGATGCGGGTCTCGTAGGCCGCATCGATCTCGCGGATGCAGGTCGGGCTGGTGACGTTGATCTCGGTCAGGTGCTCGCCGATCACGTCCAGACCGACGAAGAGCAGGCCGCGCTTGCGCAATTCCGGACCCACCGTCGCGGCGATCTCGCGGTCCCGTGCCGACAGCGGCTGGGCGACGCCGCGGCCACCGGCGGCCAGGTTACCGCGGGTCTCGCCCTGGGCCGGAATGCGCGCCAGGCAATAGTCCACGGGTTCGCCGTCGATCATCAGGATGCGCTTGTCACCGTCCTTGATACCGGGCAGATAGCGCTGGGCGATGATCTGCTGGGTACCGTGGGCGGTCAGGGTCTCGAGGATCACCGAAAGATTCGGGTCGCCTTCGCGGTGACGGAACACCGAGCTGCCACCCATGCCGTCCAGCGGCTTGAGAATGACGTCGCCGTGGCTGCGGGCGAATTCGCGGATGATGTCGGCGCGGCGGCTGACCAGGGTTGGCGGCGCCAGCTCGGGGAACAGGGTGGCGAAGAACTTCTCGTTGCAGTCGCGCAGGCTGGCGGGACGGTTGACCACCAGGGTGCCGCCACGCTCGGCCTGCTCCAGCAGGTAGGTGGCATAGACGAATTCGTTGTCGAAGGGCGGATCCTTGCGCATCAGGATCACGTCCAGCTCGCGTAGCGGCAGGTCGACGTCTTCGCCAAAGGCGAACCAGCGCTCCGGATCCTGGAACACGTCCAGCTGCCGACCGCGACCGCGGGCCTCGCCATCGACCTGGTACAGGTCCTGCATCTCGAAATAGTGCAGGGTCCAGCCGCGCGCCTTGGCCGCCCACAGCATGGCCATGGAGCTGTCCTTCTTATAGGAGATGCGTTCGATGGGATCCATGACGATCCCCAGACGGATACTCATTGACGCTAGACCTCGGTTCTACGTGGGCAAGGCGTCAGGATAGCCCTTCGATCCCCTTCAGTGCCAATGCTTGCGCGATCGTCGTGGTGGGCGGGCCGGTGGTCCGCCACCAGGGGATCTGCGTGGTACGTCACGGTATTGTGTGCTACAAAGAGGCGCCGCCAAAGTGCCCGGATCGACATCATTCACGTTGCATCGACGATGAGCTGGTAGCTTGAACATGGAACAGTATTCGGAAGGGCTGAAGGTCATGGTGATCGACGACTCGAAGACGATTCGTCGGACCGCCGAGACCCTGCTCAAGAAAGTTGGCTGCGAAGTCATCACTGCCATCGATGGATTCGATGCGCTCGCCAAGATCGCCGATAGTCATCCCCACATCATCTTCGTGGACATCATGATGCCGCGACTGGATGGCTATCAGACCTGCGCGCTGATCAAGAACAACAGCGCCTTCCGCGCGACGCCCGTCATCATGCTCTCTTCCCGTGACGGACTCTTCGACAAGGCCAAGGGCCGCATCGTCGGCTCTGACCAGTACCTCACCAAACCCTTCAGCAAAGAAGAGCTGATCGGTGCGATCAAGACCCACGTCCCCAGTTTCACTCCGCTCGAACAAGCGTCCTGAGTGTCCTGAGGCGGGCGATTCTATCTAGTAGGAAATTTTCATGGCTCGAATTCTGATCGTCGACGACTCTCCCACCGAGATGTACAAGCTCACCGCCATGCTGGAAAAGCATGGTCATCAGGTGCTCAAGGCCGAGAACGGCGCCGACGGCGTCGCCCTGGCCCGCCAGGAGAAGCCCGACGCGGTCCTGATGGATATCGTCATGCCCGGCCTCAACGGCTTCCAGGCGACCCGGCAGCTGACCAAGGATGCCGAGACCAGCCATATTCCGGTGGTCATCGTCACCACCAAGGACCAGGAAACCGACAAGGTCTGGGGCAAGCGCCAGGGCGCCAAGGACTACCTCACCAAGCCCATCGACGAAGACACCCTGCTGCGCACCCTGGCGGGTGTCCTGCAAGGCTGAGGTCTTTCGTCCGTTTCTCGCGGCAGCGCCCCACTGGGCAGGGAATCCTATGAGCGACGCCTCCACGCCCTACGAGCTCTTGCGCCTGATCGATCTGCGCTGCCGCGAGCGGGCAGCCGGTCTGCCGGCGCAACAGGAAAACCAGCGCAGCTGGAGTGGCATCGGCTTTCGTCTCGGTGAATTGCGCTTCGTGATTCCCATGGGCGAGGTCAGCGAGATCCTGCCGGAGCCGCGTTTCACCGCCTTGCCCGGCGTCAAGCCATGGCTCAAGGGCGTGGCCAATGTGCGCGGTCGCCTGCTGCCGATCGCCGACCTGGGGCAGTTCCTCGGCGTGAAGATCCAGGCCCTGCGCAAACAGCGGCGGATCCTGATCGTCGACCATGGCGACCTCTTCGTCGGATTGGCGGTTGACGAAGTCCTGGGTATGCAGCATTTCGACATCGAGGCCTATCGCGAACACGCCGACAGCGTGCCGTCAGGCCTGCACTTCTTTCTGGAAGGTGTCTTCCAACGCGACGTGCCCTGGCTGGTCTGCAGCCCGCGCGCCTTGGTCGAGCATCCCGAATTCATGGACGTCGCGGCCTAGGTCGCCAGACGTCCGGACGCTGCAAGGCGGATCGGGGTCGGGATGGCAGGAGCCGTCGCCGACGGGTGGGGGTAGGGCGCCGAACACCGGCTTCAAGCGAACCGGTCTGGCGTCCGACAAGGATAGAACTAAAGGAACCAAGGTCCAGGCGGGGGCCGCTGATGAACAAACTCAATACCGGGAAACTCAACGCGTGGGTCGCGGGCATGTTCGTGGTGCTGATCGTCGCGATCGTGCTGCTGTTCGCCAACTTCGCGTACCTGGGCACCCAGACCAACTACGACAACCAGTACCAGGGCCAGGCCACCGAGCTGCGCATCCTCTCGCAGCAGCTGGCCAAGAGCGCCAGTGAGGCCGCCACCGGCAAGGCCGAGGCCTTCAAGGACCTGCGCCAGGCCCGTGCCGAGTTCGAGCGCCGCCTGAACATCCTGCGCAGCGGTGATCCGCAGACCGGCCTGCCGCCTTCGCCGGCGATCCTCGGTCCGCGTCTGGATACCCTGGAGTCCCAGTGGGAGAACCAGCGCAAGCAGGTCGACAGCATGCTCGGCAGTGAGCAGACCGTGCTGTCCCTGCACCAGCTGTCCGGCGCCCTGGCCGATACCATTCCCCAATTGCAGGTCGAGAACGAAGAGATCGTCGACATCCTGATCGAGCGCGGCGCGCCCGCCAGTCAGGTGGTGGTGGCCCAGCGTCAGGCACTGCTCGCCGAGCGAATCCTCGGCGCCATCAACAAGATCCTCACCGGCGACGAAGCCGCTGTGCAGGCTGCCGACAGCTTTGGTCGCGACGCCAGCCTGTTCGGCCGGGTGCTCAAGGGCATGCGTGAAGGCAATGCCTCCATGGGCATCGCCAAGATCACCGACCCCGAGGCGGTCGGCCGCCTCAACGAAGCCAACAAGCTGTTCGAATTCGTCTCCGGCAACGTCGACGAGATTCTCGCCACCTCACCCGAGCTGCTACAGGTCCGTTCCGCCGTGGGCCTGATCTATCGCGGCTCCCAGGCGCTGCTCGGTTCCGCCTCCGACCTCAGTGGCAGTTATGCCTCCCTGGCCCAGAGCCGCAAGATCAACACCGTGGGCAGCTACCTGCTGGTGTTCATCGCCCTCGGCGCCATCCTCTGCATCGGCTATATCCTGGTCCGCGACACCCGCCGCCGCCTGGCCGAGACCGACGAGAAGAACCAGCGCAACCAGACCGCCATTCTGCGCCTGCTGGACGAGATCGCCGACCTGGCCGACGGTGACCTGACCGTGCAGGCCACGGTGACCGAAGACTTCACCGGCGCCATCGCCGACTCCATCAACTACTCCATCGACCAGCTGCGCGAACTGGTGGAAACCATCAACCAGACCGCTGTCCAGGTGGCCGCCGCCGCCCAGGAGTCCCAGGACACCGCCACGGTGCTGGCCGAGGCCTCGGAACACCAGGCCCAGGAAATCGCCGGGGCTTCCGCAGCGATCAACGAGATGGCCGTGTCCATCGACCAGGTATCCACCAACGCCTCCGAATCCACCGCGGTGGCGGAGCGCTCCGTGGCCATTGCCAACAAGGGCAACCAGGTTGTGCACAACACCATCATCGGCATGGACAGCATTCGCGAGCAGATCCAGGACACCGCCAAGCGGATCAAGCGCCTGGGCGAATCGTCCCAGGAGATCGGCGACATCGTCGGCCTGATCAACGACATCGCCGACCAGACCAACATCCTGGCCCTGAACGCCGCCATCCAGGCCTCCATGGCCGGTGACGCCGGCCGCGGCTTCGCCGTGGTCGCCGACGAGGTCCAGCGCCTCGCCGAGCGTTCCTCGGGCGCCACCAAGCAGATCGAGGCCCTGGTCAAGGCGATCCAGACCGACACCAACGAAGCGGTCATCTCCATGGAGCAGACCACCTCGGAAGTGGTACGCGGGGCCGCCCTGGCCCAGGACGCCGGTGTGGCCCTGGAAGAGATCGAGAAGGTTTCCCAGAGCCTGGCCGGGCTGATTCAGAACATCTCCAACGCCGCGCGCCAGCAGTCCTCGTCCGCCAGCCACATCTCCAGCACCATGAACGTGATTCAGGAGATCACCTCGCAGACCTCGACCGGTACCACCGCCACCGCGCGCAGCATCGGCGAGCTGGCCAAGCTGGCCAGCGAGATGCGGCGTTCGGTTTCGGGCTTCAATCTGCCGAACGAGCAGCCGCTGGGCTGAACACAGCGGCCACATCGTGGTGTGGCGAGGGGGAGACGGGGTGGGGGAGTCGAGTTGGGCGTTGCGCCGTGCTCCCGAGCTGCCGGATGCGGACTTCGAGCGTTGGCGACAGTTGCTGGAAACCCGCGCCGGCATGGTGCTGGACGATCGCCAGCGCAGCTTTCTGCAGATCCAGCTGGCCGCGCGCATGCGCGAACTGACGATCGCGGACTACGACAGCTACTACCAGGTCGTCTGCGCCGGCATCGGCGGGCGCATCGAATGGGTTCGGCTGCTCGACCGCCTGACCATCCAGGCCACCCGCTTCTTTCGCCATCCGCCGTCCTTCGCGCTGCTGGAAACCTATGTGAACGAGTTCGCCAAGACCGCCGAGGGCGATAGCCTGACCCTCTGGAGCCTGGGGTGTGCCAGTGGCGAGGAAGCCTTTTCGATGGCCATCAGCACCGCCGAAGTGCTCACGCGGCAGACGCGCCCGCTGACGTTCGCCCTGACCGGTACCGACATCAGCAGCGAAGCCCTGCGCCAGGCGCGGCAGGGCACCTACAGCCTGCAGCGCCTGGCCGGGGTGCCGCCCGCCCTGCGCGAGCGGTATTTTCGTCCGCGCAGCGATGGCAACTTCGAGGTCGCCGCCGGCTTGATGGAGCGACTGTGCTTTGCCCGGCTCAATGTGCTGGAACTGGGCCAGGCCCCCTTGCAGGGGCTTAACGTCATTTTTTGTCAGAACTTGCTGATTTATTTCCGCCGCTGGCTGCGTCGAGACCTGCTCAACCAGCTGGTCCAGCGGCTTGCACCGGGTGGGCTCTTGGTCCTGGGTGTCGGTGAGGTGAGCAATTGGAGCCACCCGCAACTGATACCCGTCGATCATCCCGAAGTCCTGGCGTTCACCCGCCAGCTGGACCACCCGGCATGACAGGAGCCGAGATGATCGATCGACACGACTACGTAGCCCTCGAGTGGGTCAAGGGAGAGATCGCCGAAACCTTGCAGCAGGCCCGCAAGGCGCTCGAGGCGTTCGTCGACAACCCGCACGACCGTAGCCGCCTGGGTTTTTGTCGGACCTATGTGCATCAGGTCTACGGCACCTTGCAGATGGTGGAGTTCTACGGCGCCGCGCTGCTCGCCGAAGAGATGGAGCTGTTGCTGCAGGCCCTCCATGAAGAGCGGGTGAACAGCTCCGACGAGGCGCTGGAAGTGCTGATGCAGGCCATCCTGCAGGTACCGCCCTATCTGGATCGGGTTCTTGAAGCCCGCCGCGATCTGCCTCTGGCCATCCTGCCACTCCTCAACGACCTGCGTTCGGCGCGCGGCGAGAAGCTGCTCTCCGAGACCAGCCTGTTCTCTCCGGATCTCTCCGCCACGCCGCTGTCGCTGAGCGACGCCGAACTGGCCGACCGCGCCGCGCCGGACTGGCTGCCGCGCTTGCGCAAGTTGCGCCAGGCGCTGCAGGGCGCCCAGGTCGGGCTGTTCCGCGACCGCGATGTCCAGCTGCACCTGGATTACCTGCTGCGGGTCTTCGAGCGCCTGGACCAGCTCTGCGCCGGTTCGCCCTTCGGCGCGCTCTGGCCGGTGGCCGCAGGCCTCACCGAATTGCTGCAGGCCGGCGAGCTGGACAACAGCAGTTCGATCCGCGGCCTGTTGCGGCAACTGGATCGCGAACTCAAGCGACTAATCAGCGATGGGGTGACCACCCTCAATCAGCCGGCGCCGGCCGATCTGCTGAAGAATCTGCTGTTCTACCTGGCCAAGGCGCCGGTGCAGAGTCCGCGCATCGCCGCACTCAAGGCGCACTATCGCCTCGACGAGGCCCTGCCGGATGCCGAGCTGGTGGGTTTCGAACGCTCACGCATCGTCGGTCCGGATCGCGAAGCCATGCGCTCGGTGGTGACCGCGCTGTGCGAAGAGCTGGTGCAGATCAAGGACAGCCTGGACCTCTTCGTGCGCAGCGATCGCCAGCAGCCCGCCAGCCTGCGCGGTCTGCTGGCCCCGCTCAAGCAGATCGCCGATACCCTGGCGGTGCTGGGCTTCGGTCAGCCGCGCAAGGTGGTGCTCGAACAGCACGAAGCCGTCGCCGAACTGGCCGAGGGCGTGCGCGAGGCCAGCGACGCCGCCCTGATGGATATCGCCGGGGCGCTGCTCTATGTCGAAGCCACCCTGGCCGGCATGGTCAGCGGCAACGAGGTGGGCGATGCCGAAGAGAGCCGGCTGCCCACCACCGACATCGATCAGCTGCATCGGGTGGTGGTGCGCGAGGCGCGCAATGGCCTGGAGCAATCCAAGGATGCCATCATCGAGTTCATCGCCTCCCAGTGGAACCATGTCCACCTGGAGTCGGTGCCCCTGTTGCTGACCCAGGTCCGTGGCGGCCTGGCGATGATCCCGCTGGAACGGGCCGCGGGCCAGGTGCAGGCGGCCAACGACTACATCTGCCAGCAGCTGCTGGGCAAGCAGGCCGTGCCGGACTGGCAGAGCCTGGACACCCTTGCCGACGCCATCACCAGCGTCGAGTACTACCTGGAGCGCCTGGCGGAAGATCCCTCCACGCCCCACGACATGATCCTCGACATCGCCGACGAGAGTCTCATCGCCCTCGGCTATCCGCCCAGGGCGGCTGGCGACGGCGAGGCGGCGGCAGCGCCCCTGGCCTCCGGCGAGGTCGCGACGCCGGCTCTGGATCTGGATCTGCCGGAAGACCAGCCCCTGGTTGCGGAACCAGTGGCCGAAGAGGCGCTGGAACTCACCGCCCTGCCGGTCGAGGAGCCTGCAGCGGCTGGCGAAGCCTCCCCTGCCGAACTCGAGCCAACCGCAGCGGAAGCGTCGCTGACCGCCGATCTTCTGGAGGCAGACGCGGCGGCCGAGGGGGCGGATGACGAGCCGCTCGGCGAGACCGCGCCCGCGCATGACGAACCCGAGGCGCTGCTGGCCGACAGCGAGGCGGACAGCCTGTCGCTGGCGACCGCCGATGCCGATGCCGATGTGATCGCCGAGGTATTGGCCGCGCCGGTCAGTCCCATCAACCCCCCGGCAGCGCAGGTGCCGCAAGCGCTGCTGCCGCCCGCCGCCGACGCCGAGCCGGTCGAGGACGAACTGCGCGAGGTCTTTATCGAAGAGGCCGGCGAGGTCCAGGCGGAGCTGGAACGCTGGCTGCCGATCTGGGAGGCCGAGCCCGAGCAGCGCACCGCCCTGAGTGAATTGCGGCGCAATTTTCACACCCTCAAGGGCAGTGGCCGCATGGTCCAGGCACTGGTCATCGGCGAATTGGCCTGGGCCCTGGAAAATCTGTTCAATCGCCGGCTGGACCACAGCGTCGCCCACAGCACCGCCCTGCAGACGGTGGTCGAGCAGACCTGCGCCCTGCTGCCGGAGCTGGTCGAGGAGTACGCCGAGAATCGTCAGCGGCAGCGTGACGACGTCGACTGGCTGGCCCACGCCGCTCATGCGCTGGCCCGTAACGAAGCCTTGCCCGAGCGTACCTCACCGGGCAGCGCAGCCGCCTCCGCGTCGGCGACGCTCCCCGAAGCGGAGGTGCTTGAGCCTGAGGTCGCGGCACCCGTCGCCGCCGAAGCCGATACCCAGCTGCTGGATATCTTCCGCACCGAGGCCCAGGCGCACCTGGAAACCGTGCGCCGCTTTCTCGAGCAGTCCGAAGCCGGCAGTGCCCAGCCGGTCTCCGACAATCTGCTGCGTGCCCTGCACACCCTCAAGGGCAGTGCCCATATGGCGGGCAGTTCGCCGATGGCCGAGCTGGCATCCGCGCTGGAACGGCTGGCCAAGGAATACAAGCTCGCCCATGTCGCCTTCGCCGAACCCGAGTGCGCCTTGCTGGCCCGGGGTGCCGAGTTGCTGGAGCAGCGCCTGGGCGAACTCGACGAAGGGGCGCTGGCGATGCCGCTGGCAGGCGCGCCGGACGTCATCTCGTCCTGCGAAGCGCTGCTGGAGGAGCTGGATCCCCAGTTGCCGCTGCCCGAGGCACCGCTGCCGGAGCAGCGTGACATCCTGCGGCTGACCGATTTCCTGATGCCCGGAATGGACCTGTTGCTGGAGGCCGATGAGCGCCTGCATGCCTGGCGGACCGGTGGTGACCAGGCGGCCTGCGCGGATCTGCTGGCCGAGCGGCTGAATACCTTTGCCGATGGAGCCGCCCGGGTCGGCCTGGCCGATGTCGAGCAACTCGCTGAAGCGCTGCAGGTGGTCTATGCCGCTGCGGCGAGCGGTTCGCTGCCTGCCGACGAGGCCTTCTTCCGCGAAGCGGCAGAGGCCCAGGAAGCCCTGATCAGCATGCTCAACCAGCTGGCCGGTGGCATGCGGGCCACGCCGAGCGAAGAGCGGATCCAGGGCCTGCGCGGCCTGCTGGCCGGCATTCTCGCCGGGTTGCCCATGGCGGCCACCAACCTGCTGGCCGAGCCCGAACCCGAAGAGCTTTTCGATCCGGCAACGGCCACGCCGGTCGCACCCGAGCTGGCGCTGGACGTCGAATTGCCCGCCGAAGCCGAAGCCGAAGCCGAAGCCGAAGCCGAAGCCGAAGCCGAGCCTGAGCTGGAGTCGCTGGATCAGCCGGAAGAGCTGCTGCCACCTTTGGTGGACAGCGAGCCGGCGGATGCCGTCGAGGTCGAGCCCGAGGCTGCCGAGCCCGTCGATCCGGAGATGCAGCTGATCTTCCTCGAGGAAGCCCAGGATCTGCTGGACAGCGCCGACCGGGCCCTGAAGCGTTGGCTGGTGGAGCCGCAGCAGCGCTTCCACCTTGGCACCCTGCAGCGCGATCTGCATACCCTCAAGGGCGGCGCCCATCTCGCCGGGGTGATGCCGGTCGCGCGTCTGGCGACGGAGCTGGACGCCATCTACGAAGGCCTGCTCGATGGCCGTCTCGCCGGTGGCGCCGAACTGGGCAACCCCCTGCGTGACGCCCATGGCTGCCTCGCCGCGCAGCTCGAAGAGCTGGCGGCGGGTGACCCGGTCAGTGAGCATGGCGAGCAGGTCGAGCGCCTGCAGCGCATCCGTACCGGCCATCTCGATGAACGGCTGGGGTCGGACGCCGCCGGGTCTACCCCAGGCGAGTTTGAGCTCGGCGAAGCCATCGCGGACCAGCCGACGGCTGCGGAGTCGTCGCTGTGTGCGCCGACGCCCCTGGCCGCCGCGCCGGAGTCGGACGAGGGACCCGACGCCGAGTTGCTGGCCATCTACATCGAAGAGAGTCGCGACCTGCTCGACAGCATGGCGAACTCGCTGCGCGCCTGGGAAGCCGAACCGCACAACAGTCTCGAACTGGAATCCCTGCTGCGCGACCTGCATACCCTCAAGGGCGGTGCGCGCCTGGCCGAGGTGGATGCCATCGGCGATCTGGCCCATGCCCTGGAGGCCTTCTACGAGGGTCTGGCGCGGGGAAGGATCAAGCCCGGTGCCGACCTGGGCAGTCTGCTGCAGCGCTGCCACGATCGTCTGCACGAACAACTCGAAGCCCTGGCCCAGGGGCAGGCTTCGGCGCCGGCTGGCGACCTGATCGAGGCCTTGCGTGACTACCGCGGCGAGCCGCTGGCGGCCGGCGTGACGGCCGCGCCCGTGGTTGCCGCACCGGTCTTCGACGCCGACACCGATGCGGAAATCCTCGAAATCTTCATGGAGGAAGCCCAGGACCTGCTGGTCAGCATGGACGAGGCCCTGGCGAACTGGCCGGCCGCGCCCGACGTGGCGGTGGACGAGTTGCTGCGCTGCCTGCATACCCTCAAGGGTGGTGCGCGCCTGGCCGGTCTGCACGGCCTGGGTGAGCAGGCCCATGAGCTGGAACAGCAACTGGCGGAATTGCGCTCGCTCGCCGTGGGATTGAGCGAGGACGATCGCGAGCGGGTACGCGCCCTGGCGACCCAGGGGGTCGACGGACTGCAGCTGGCGGTCGCCCAGCTGGCACTACCGGCCGCCGCTCCGGCGAGTACGTCCCCGGTGCCGGTCGAGACGGCCGAAGCCGAAGCCGAAGCCGAAGCCGAAGCCGAAGTCGCGATCGAGTCTGATCTGCCGGCGGCCGCGGACCTGGCCGGGGATGACGAGACGCCAGGCCCAGACGCCGAGTCCGGCGTCGCGAGCCCGTTCGCCGCATCGCCTGAGCCGACCAGTACCACGGCACCGGTCATGGTGGCGGCCGAGACGCCTGCGCCAGCGGCTGCGCCGCTGCCGTTCGTGCAGCGCCTGCAGCAGGTCCGCCAGCAGGCGGCGCAGCGGCGCTCTTCCCAGGAACTGGTGCGGGTACCGGCCGCGTTGCTGGAACAGCTGGTCAACCTGGCGGGCGAGACCTCGATCTTCCGCGGCCGCGTCGAACAGCAGGTCAGCGACATCGGTACCACCCTCGGCGAGATGGAAGCCACCATCGAGCGGGTCCGCGATCAGCTGCGCCGGCTGGATACCGAGACCCAGGCGCAGATCATCAGTCGTCATCACGAAGACGTGGATCGCGCCGGCTACGAGGATTTCGACCCCCTGGAGCTGGATCGCTATTCCCAGCTGCAGCAGCTGTCCCGGGCGCTGTTCGAATCGGCTTCCGACCTCCTGGATCTGAAGAACACCCTGGGCCAGCGCAATCGCGATGCCGAGACCCTGCTGCTGCAACAGGCGCGGGTCAACACCGAGTTGCAGGAAAGCCTCATGCAGACCCGCATGGTGCCTTTCGAGCGCATGGTGCCGCGACTGCACCGGGTGGTACGCCAGGTCAGCGCCGAACTGGACAAGCCGATCGAGCTGCGCGTCGACAACGCCGAAGGCGAGTTGGACCGCACGGTGCTGGAGCGGATCATTCCGCCGCTGGAGCACATGCTGCGCAACGCCATCGACCACGGGGTCGAGGACGCCGCCGGGCGCCAGCGCGCCGGCAAACCGGCCGAGGGCGTGATCAGCCTGGATCTGCGCCGTGAAGGCGGCGACATCATCCTGACCCTGGCCGATGACGGCCGGGGCATCGACCTGGCCGCGGTGCGCCGCAAGGCCATCGAGCGCGGCCTGATGGCGGAGGACGCGCAACTCACCGATCAGGACCTGCTGCAGTTCATCCTCGAATCCGGCTTCTCCACGGCGCCGACCGTCACCCAGATTTCCGGGCGGGGCGTGGGCATGGACGTGGTGCACCAGGAGGTGAAGCAACTCGGCGGCAACATGGACATCCACAGCGTGGCGGGCGAGGGGACGCGCTTCACCATCCGCCTGCCGTTCACCGTGTCGGTGAACCGCGCGCTCATGGTGCATGCCGGCGATGACCTCTATGCCGTGCCGCTGAACACCATCGAGGGTATCGTGCGGGTGACCGCGGCCGATCTCGAGCGCTATTACCGCCCGGGGGCGACGACCTTCGAATACGGCGGCCAGCACTATGACCTGCGCTACCTGGGCCATCTGCTCAACAACGGCCAGCAGCCCAAGCTGAGCGGCCAGAGCCTGCCGCTGCCGGTAGTGCTGGTGCGTTCCGCCGAATACGCGGTCGCCGTGCAGGTGGATGCGGTGGCCGGCTCGCGGGAGATCGTGGTGAAGAGCCTCGGTCCGCAATTCGCCGGGGTACCGGGCCTGTCCGGTGCCACCCTGCTGGGGGACGGGCGCGTGGTGGTGATTCTCGACCTGCTGGCGATGATCCGCAGCCAGCGCGCCAGCGGCGAAGAGCTCGCCCGGCTGGCGCAGGGCCCGGCCACGGTGGCCGAGGTCACCCGGCCGGCGCTGGTCATGGTGGTGGACGATTCGGTCACGGTGCGCAAGGTCACCAGCCGCCTGCTGGAACGCCACGGCATGGAAGTCTTCACCGCCAAGGACGGGGTGGATGCCATCGCCCAGTTGCAGGAGCGGCAGCCGGACATCCTGCTGCTGGACATCGAGATGCCACGCATGGACGGCTTCGAGGTGGCGACCCTGGTGCGCCATGACCCGCGCCTCAAGGACCTGCCGATCGTGATGATCACCTCCCGAACCGGGGAAAAGCACCGCGAGCGGGCGCTGAGCCTGGGCGTGAACGAATACCTGGGCAAGCCCTACCAGGAGAGCGAACTCCTGGCCCACATCCATCGGTTGGTCAGGCAAGATGACTGAGATGCACACCGCCCGCGTCGCCATCCTGGCCGACAGTCCGCTGCAGCGCCACGTGCTGCAGCAGGTGCTGGCCGACAATGGCTATCACGTCGTCCTCAACAGCGATCCGGAGCGCTTCGACGAAGCGGCCTGGCCCACGGTCGCGACCGACCTGTGGCTGATCGACCTGAGCCAGACGGAGGAGTCGCCACTGGTGGACGCGCTGCTGGAGGGGGCCGAGGTGCCCATCCTGTTCGGCGAAGGCCAGGCTCCCGAGCGTTTCACCGACCCCTTCACCCAGTGGGAAAAGCGCCTGATCGGCAAGCTCAAGCGGCTGATCGGCGATCCGGTGGCGGCGGTCGGCCCGGCCCTGGAAACCCTGCTGCAGGACCAGCCGCGACCGCCGCGCCTGACCCTGCCGGAACCCCTGGCCAATCTGCCGCTGCCAGCCGGCGATCCGGCCCCCGAGGTCTGGTTGCTGGCCGCGTCCCTGGGCGGTCCGGCGGCGGTGAAGGCCTTTCTCGATGCCCTGCCGGGCGGTCTGCCGGTCGGCTTCCTCTATGCCCAGCACATCGGCGACGGCTTTGCCGCCAGCCTGCTGCGCGCGGTCGGCCGGCACAGCCAATGGCATATCCAGGGCGCGCGCCCGGGTGAGCCGGTACGCTGCGGCGAGGTGGTGGTGGTGCCGACCCAGCAGGAGCTGACCTTTCGCGCCTCTGGTGCCCTGGACATCGTCGAGCGCGCCTGGCCCGAGCCCTATACGCCGTCGATCAGCCAGATGATGCTCAATCTGGCGCAGCACTTCGGCGCGCGCTGTGGGGTCATCGTCTTCAGCGGCATGGGCAACGACGGCACCGCTTCGGCGCCCTATGTGCGGCGTCGCGGTGGCACGCTCTGGACCCAGTCGGCGAGCACCTGCATCGCCCCGAGCATGCCGGAAAGCCTGCGCGAATCGGGTCTTGCGACCCTTACCGCCGATCCCCGCGGCCTGGCCGAAGCCCTGGTGGCGCGCCTGGCCGAGCAGCGAAGCTAAAGGAATTCCCCATGTCGACCGCCGCTCCCGCCGAACACCTGACCGGTCTGCTGCTGACCCTGGCCGATCGTACCCTGCTGCTGCCCAACGCGGCGGTCGCCGAGCTGGTGCCCTGTCGCGAGATCCGGCCGCTGCCGGTGCAGCCGGACTGGTGCCTGGGCCAGGTCGCCTGGCGCGATCTGCGCCTGCCGCTGATCAGTTTCGAAGCGCTGTCCAGCGGCAGTGCCGCGCAATTCGATGGCGATCGCCATGCGCGGGTGGCCATCCTCAACGCCCTGGGTGGGCGTGAGCGGGTGCGCTTCCTGGCGCTGCTGATCCGCAGCATTCCGCGCTCGTTGCGCATCACCCCGGAGCTGGTCGCCGCCGAGGTGCCCCTGGCCGCCCTGGAGCTGGGCGCCGTGGCCTACGAAGGCGGCACGGCGCGCATTCCCGATCTGATCGGCGTAGAAGAACGGCTGGCCGCTGCTGGTGTGTTCTAGGACTGCCGGGTGAGGCGCATCTTGCCGTTTTCATCCAGGCTGACAGCGACTCCGCGGTAATCCGCCAGGGTCGGCAGCCCCAGGTCCAGCGGCTGGCGATGAGTCGCGGTGATGGCCACGGCATCGGCGCCGGCCGCCTTGGCCGCGGCAAAGCCGGCGTGGGCATCCTCGAACACCAGGCAGTCGCCGATCGCCACTCCCAGCTTGCGCGCACCCGCCAGGAAGCAGTCCGGCGCGGGCTTGCCCTGGGTGACGTCTTCGGCGCAGATCATCACCGGCGGCAGGGCCATGCCGGCCGCGGCGAGCCGCACTTCCGCCAGCCGGCGCGAGGCCGAGGTGACCAGCGCCCAGCTGCCGGTTGGCAGACTGGCGAGGAAGGCCGCCGCGCCGGGGATTTCCTGGATGTCGGCGACGTCGGCGATCTCCAGTTCGGTGATGGCGCGGGTCTCGGCGTCGATGTCCGCGCCCGCCGGAGCGAAGCGTTGCACCGTTTCCACGGCCCGCACTCCGTGCATCACGGCGAGGACGTCCGCCGGATCGAGGCCGTGGCCGAGTGCCCAGGTGCTCCAGGCGCGTTCGGCGGAGGCCACGCTGGTGAGCAGGGTGCCGTCCATGTCGAACAGGAAGGCGGCGTAGGGGCGAGAGGGCAGGGTCATCCGGGGCTCCAAAACTATCCGTGGGGAAGGGACGGACCGCCGTGGGCAGCGGCCCGCGGGCAGATCAGGGGGTCTGGAAATCACCCCAGAGTTGCTGGGCCACACTCAGGGCCACCACCGGGGCGGTCTCGGTGCGCAGCACCCGCGGTCCCAGGCGGGCCGGCTGGAAACCAGCGGCGCGGGCGGCCGTGACTTCGGCCTCGCTCAGGCCGCCTTCCGGGCCGATCAGCAGGGCCAGGCGGGTGGGGCGGGCATGGCTTTCCAGAGGCTCCGCCACCGGGTGCAGGACCAGCTTGAGATCGGCGTCCAGCCCGGCCTGCCAGTCGGCCAGCAGCTGCGGCGGATGGATCAGCGGCACCGTGGAGCGACCGCACTGTTCGCAGGCGCTGATGGCGACCTGGCGCCAGTGCTGCAGGCGCTTGTCGGCGCGTTCATCCTTGAGGCGCACCTCGCAGCGTTCGCTGACCAGCGGGGTGATCTCGGCCACGCCCAGTTCGGTGGCCTTCTGGATCGCCCAGTCCATGCGCTCGCCGCGGGACAGGCCCTGGCCGAGGTGGATGCGCAGCGGCGAATCGGGTTGGCCGGGCAGTTCCTCGGTCAGCTCGACGCTGAGGGTCTTCTTGCCCACCGCGGTGACCTGGCCGAGGTATTCGCGGCCGCTGCCGTCGAACAATTGCATGGCATCCCCCGGCGCCAGGCGCAGCACGCGGCCCAGGTAGTGGGCCTGGGCCTCGGGCAGGTCGAGGTGGCCGAGGGCCAGGGGCAGGTCGAGGTGGCAGCGGGTTAGACGCATGGCGGACTCCAGATCAGCCGGGATCGCGGTGGTTGGGGTGCAGGTCGCTCAGGGCGACGCTGACCGAGGTGCGGGTGGCAAGCTCGATGCCTTCGCTCGCCACCTCGGCGAGGAAGTCGATCTGCTCGGGGGTGATGACATAGGGCGGCAGGAAGTAGACCACGTTGCCCAGGGGTCGCAACAGGGCGCCACGGGAGAGGGCGTGCTGATAGACGGCGAGACCGCGGCGCTCCTGCCAGGGGTAGGGCGTACGGCGGGCCTTGTCGGCGCTCATCTCGATGGCCAGGGCCATGCCGGTCTGGCGCACCTCGCCCACGTGGGGATGATCGACCAGGTGCGCGGTGGCCTCGGCCATGCGCCGGGCCAGGGGCTTGTTGGCCTCGATGACGTCGTCCTGGGCGAAGATGTCCAGGGTCGCCAGGGCGGCGGCGCAGGCCAGCGGATTGCCGGTGTAGCTGTGGGAATGCAGGAAGGCGCGCAGGGTGTGGTAGTCGTCGTAGAAGGCCTGGTAGACCGCATCGGTGGTGAGGCAGGCGGCCAGCGGCAGGTAGCCGCCGGTGAGGGCCTTGGACAGGCAGAGGAAATCCGGACGGATGCCGGCCTGCTCGCAGGCGAACATCGTCCCGGTGCGACCGAAGCCCACGGCGATCTCGTCGTGGATCAGGTGCACGCCATAGCGATCGCAGGCCTCGCGCAGGAGGCGCAGATAGACCGGGTGGTACATGCGCATGCCGGTGGCGCCCTGGATCAGCGGCTCGACGATGACCGCGGCGACGCTGGCGTGGTGCTCGGCCAGGGTGCGCTCCATGTGCGCGAACATCTGCCGCGAATGCGCTTCCCAGTCCATGCCCTCGGGGCGCAGGTAGCAATCGGGACTGGGCACCTTGAGGGTGTCCAGCAAGAGACCCTGGTAGGTCTCGGTGAACAGCGCCACGTCACCCACCGACATGGCCGCGACCGTCTCGCCGTGGTAGCTGTTGGTCAGGGTGACGAAGCGGCGCTTTTCCGGCTGGCCCACGTTGCGCCAGTAGTGGTAGCTCATCTTCAAGGCCACCTCGATGCACGAGGAGCCGTTGTCGGCATAGAACACCCGGTCGAGGCCGGCCGGGGTCAGGGCGACCAGGCGCTCGGACAGTTCGATCACCGGCTGGTGGCTGAAGCCGGCGAGGATGACGTGCTCCAGCTGGTCGACCTGGGCCTTGATGCGCTCGTTGATGCGCGGATTGGCGTGGCCGAAGACATTGACCCACCAGGAACTGACGGCATCCAGGTAGCGCTTGCCGTCGAAGTCCTCCAGCCAGACGCCTTCGCCACGGCGGATCGGGATCACCGGCAGCTGCTCGTGATCCTTCATCTGGGTGCAGGGGTGCCAGAGCACCTCCAGGTCACGGCGCATCCAGTCGTGATTGGTCATTGGCGTCTCCTGGCGGCGGGCCCGGCGATAAAAAGGGGGCGCAAGCCTAAGCCAGGGCGCGCGACGGGAGCAAGGCGCGGGCCGATTGCCGGTCATGGCGCCGTCTGGTTGCCCCGGGGCCGCTGGCGTATGCTGCGCCACCGCCGTTTCCCGGTCCCAGGAGTCTAGAAAAGATGTCGTCGCGTTGGACAGGTTTTACCGTCTGCTTGGCAGCCGGCGTATTCGCTACCAGCCTGAGCGCAGGCGCTGCCGAGAAGGCCCATAAAGAGACGCACAAGGCGCCGGAAAAGGCTACCGCGGCACCCGTAGCGCCCAGTGGTCCCTCGGTGATCGTGGTCGGTGCCGGCATGGCCGGTCTGGCCTCGGCCTATGAACTGCAGCAGGCCGGCTGGAACGTGACCCTGCTGGAAGCCGGCGCGCGCGTCGGCGGTCGTTCCGGTCTCGCCTCCAGCGAATGGATCGGCGACACCAAGGCCCAGCCGGTGCTCAACCACTACCTGGACACCTTCAAGCTCAAGACCGTGGACGCGCCGTCCTTCGTGCGCACCCCGGGCTATCTGATCGAAGGCCAGTACTTTTCCCAGGAAGACCTGGCGCAGAAGATGCCGGCCGTGGCCGATGCCCTCAAACGCGTCGACAAGTCCCTGGACGATCTGGCTGCCGCCATCAGCGATCCGCTGCAGCCGACCGCCACCCCGACCCTGCACGCCCTCGACCAGATCAACGCCGCCACCTGGCTGGACAAGCAGAATCTGCCGCCGGTGGCGCGCCAGCTGATCAACCAGCGCATCCGCGTCCGCTACGACGAGCCCTCGCGGCTGTCGCTGCTCTATCTGGCCCAGCAGACCCGCGTCTATCGCGGCGTCGACGACAAGGACCTGCGCGCCTCCCGTCTGCCCGGTGGCAGCGAGGTGCTGGCCCAGGCCTTCGTCAAGCAGATCAAGACGATCAAGACTGACAACAAGGTCTCCAGCATCGTCCAGGACAAGGATGGTGTCGTGGTCAAGGCCGGTGCCACCGGCTACAAGGCCGACTACGTGGTGATGGCGGTGCCGCTGCGCGCCCTCGGCCAGGTGCAGATGACCCCGGCGCTGGATGCTACCCAGCAGGCGGCGATCAAGGGCACCACCTATGGCTGGCGCGACCAGATCCTGCTCAAGTTCAAGACCCCGGTGTGGGACAGCAAGTCGCGCATGAGCGGCGAGATCTACAGCGACCAGGGCCTGGGCATGCTGTGGGTGGAGCCGGACGTCAAGGGCGGCGCCAATGTGCTGGTTAACCTGGCCGGTGACAGCGCGCGTCTGGTGCAGGCCTTTGGCGACAAGCAGATGGTCGATCAGGTGCTGATCCGCTTCCACGCCTTCTACCCCAAGGCGCGGGGTGCCTTCTCCGGCTACGAAGTCCGTCGCTACAGCCGCGATCCGGGCGTGGGCGGTGCCTATCTGGCCTATGGTCCGGGCCAGATCACCCGCTACTGGCGGCTGTGGGAAAAGCCCGCCGGCCGGGTGATCTTCGCTGGCGAGCACACCGATCCGCTGCATCCGGGCACCCTGGAAGGCGCCCTGGCCAGCGGTCAGCGCGCTGCCGGTCAGGTCCGCGATCTCAAGGCCGGCAAGGCCGTGGTGCCGGTCGTGGCCAGTGCCAAGACCGCTGCCCAGCCGGCTGCTGCGCCCAAGGCCGCCGCCGCTGCGACGGCCAAGGACAGTGGCGAGCACGGCTTCTTCTGGAAGCTGTTCCACTGGTCGTTCTGATCCCTGCCTGAGCCCGGGCGCTGCCATCGCGCAGCGTCTGGGTCGGAGCGGACGGGGCCTTCGCGCGCCGTCCGATCCATCGATTCCTTCGATATTGATTCGATACTTTTTCCGCTTTCCATCGATACGTTTGCGGCTAGGCTTAGGCAAAGCTTTTTCAGGAGAGAAAAGCGATGCACTGGCGCAACGATGGCCTTCGCTACGGTCTGGTAAGTCTGGTTCTGCATTGGGTCATGGCCCTGGCGATCGTCGCCATGTTCGCCTCCGGCCTGTGGATGCGCACCCTGGACTACTACGACACCTGGTACCACACCGCCCCCGAACTGCATAAGAGCGCCGGCATCCTCTTGCTGATCGCCCTGGTGCTGCGCCTGCTCTGGCGCCTGGTCAGTCCGCCGCCGCCGGTGGAGGGCAGCCCCCTGGTGCGCCGCGCCGCCGGTGCCGGGCACTTCCTGCTCTATGGGCTGATGCTCAGCGTCATGGTGGCCGGCTATCTGATCTCCACCGCCGATGGCGTGGCCATCGATGTCTTCGGCTGGTTCAAGGTTCCGGCGACCCTGAGCGGCCTGCCGGATCAGGCCGATACCGCCGGCAAGATCCACCTCTGGTTCGCCTGGACGCTGATCGTCCTGGCCGGTCTGCACGTGGTGGCCGCGCTCAAGCACCATTTCGTCGACCGCGACGGCACCCTGGTCCGCATGCTCGGTCGGGTCCACACTCCTTCCTGATGTTCGCTTCCCACCACCACCTGGAGCTCCATCCAATGCTGAAGAAAACCGTTGCCGCCCTGGCCCTGGGTACCGCTCTGCTGGGCGCTGGCCAGGCCATGGCCGCCGACTACAAGATCGACAAGCAGGGCCAGCACGCCTTCATCCAGTTCCGCATCCAGCACCTGGGCTACAGCTGGCTGTACGGCACCTTCAAGGACTTCGACGGCAACTTCAGCTTCGATGCCAAGGATCCGTCCGCCGACAAGGTCAAGGTGACCATCAACACCGACAGCGTCGACACCAACCACGCCGAGCGTGACAAGCACCTGCGCAGCGCCGACTTCCTCAACGTCGCCGCCCATCCCCAGGCCAGCTTCGAATCGACCAAGGTCACTCCCACCGGCGATGGCACCGCCGACGTCACCGGCAACCTGACCCTGAACGGCGTGACCAAGCCGGTCACCATCAAGGCCCACTTCATGGGCGAGGGCAAGGACCCGTGGGGTGGCTACCGCGCCGGCTTCGAGGGCACCACCACCCTCAAGCTCAAGGACTTCAACATCCAGAAGGACCTCGGCCCGAAATCCCAGGAAGTGGAATTCATGCTGTCCTTCGAAGGCGTGCGCCAGTAACGGGACGCCCGCAGGTTGTAACCAAAGATGCCGGATTCGTCCGGCATTTTTATGCCTGGTCGTTTTTGCCGACGAGGCGGGCGACACCGGGATTCCCCGGCAGAACTCGCCTCCCGCCTCATGGTCTGCTACCGAGGTCGGTCGCACTGGCCTGACTTCTGTCGGCATAGCCATTTTCACGAGACGTCGGAGTAGCCGGCGAGATACCCGAGTAAGGCGCTTGGGTTATTTACAAACAGTCGTGAACGTAAGTATATTTGTCTGATAATAATTCCTATGCTCGAGCCGGTGCGGATCCACAAGGCGCGCTGCGCATGCTCATTTCCCCGCTTTCAAGGACTTTTGATATGCAGATCAAGCCGGCGCATGCCTTTTTCGCTCCCGCCCTGCTGGCCGTGGCCCTGGCCCTGGGTGCCTGCGGCAAGCAGGACAACAAGGACCAGCAGCAACAGCAGCAGAAGCCCCCGGAGGTCGGGGTGGTGACGATGCAGCCTCGCACCGTCACCCTGACCGACGAATTGCCCGGGCGCACGTCCGCCTTCCGCATCGCCGAGGTGCGGCCGCAGGTGAGCGGCATCCTGCTCAAGCGCTATTTCACCGAAGGCGCCGACGTGAAGGCCGGTACCCAGCTCTATCAGATCGATCCGCGTACCTACGAGGCCAACGTCAATTCCGCCAAGGCCTCCCTGGCCCAGGCCCAGGCGACCCTGGCCTCCAACCGGCTCAAGGCCCAGCGCTATGGCGCCCTGGTCAAGGAGCAGGCGATCAGCAAGCAGGAAGCCGACGATGCGCTGTCCATGCAGCGGCAGAACGAAGCCCAGGTGGAATCGGCCAGGGCCGCCCTGCGCAACGCCGAGATCAACCTGGCCTACACCAAGGTCGCCGCGCCCATCTCCGGGCGCATCGGGCGCTCGATGATGACCGAAGGCGCCCTGGTCACCGCCGACCAGACCAGCGCTCTGACCAGCATCACCCAGCTCGATCCCATCTATGTCGACGTGACCCAGTCCGCCACCGATCTGCTGCGCCTGCGCCGCGAGCTGGACAGCGGTCAGCTGCAGAAGGTGCAGGGCGAGAACGCCGCCCAGGTCAAGCTGATGCTGGAAGACGGCACTGCCTACAGCCGTCCCGGCAAGCTCAAGTTCGCCGAGGTTTCGGTAGACCAGGGCACCGGCTCGGTGACCATCCGCGCCGAATTCCCCAACCCCGACAAGCTGCTGCTGCCCGGCATGTTCGTGCGTGCCGAGCTGCAGTCCGGCGTGCGCCAGAATGCCCTGCTGGTGCCGCAGCAGGGTGTGACCCGCGATCTCAAGGGCCAGCCCACCGCCATGGTGGTCAACGGCGAAGGCAAGGTCGAGCAGCGGATCCTCAAGACCGAGCGCACCGTCGGCGCCGAATGGCTGGTCACCGACGGCCTCAAGGCGGGTGACAAGGTCATCACCGAAGGTCTGCAGAAGATCAAGCCGGGTGCCACCGTCACCACCAAGCCGGCGAGCAACATCGCCTCCGCCGAGCAGAAGCCGGCGGGTCAGGGTCAGTAAGGGGAGCGCCTGATGTCCAAGTTCTTCATCGACCGGCCCATCTTCGCCTGGGTAATCGCCCTGGTGATCATGCTCGCCGGCATTCTGTCGATCCTCACGCTGCCGATTAACCAGTACCCGAACATCGCCGCTCCGGCGGTCTCGATCCAGGTGAGCTACCCGGGCGCCTCGGCGCAGACGGTGCAGGACACCGTGGTTCAGGTCATCGAGCAGCAGATGAACGGGATCGACAACCTCAGGTACATCTCCTCGGAGTCCAACTCCGACGGCAGCATGACCATCATCGTGACCTTCAACCAAGGCACCAATTCCGACATCGCCCAGGTCCAGGTGCAGAACAAGCTGCAGCTGGCGACGCCGCTCCTGCCGCAGGAAGTCCAGCAGCAGGGCATGCGCGTCGCCAAGTACCAGCGCAACTTCATGATGGTGGTGGGCCTGGTCTCCATGGACGGCTCCCTGACCAAGGAAGACCTGTCCAACTACATCGTCTCCAACATGCGCGATCCCATCGCGCGGACCAGCGGTGTGGGCGACTTCCAGGTATTCGGTGCCCAGTACGCCATGCGCATCTGGCTGGATCCGCAGAAGCTGGTGAAGTACCAGCTCACGCCGGTCGACGTCAGCAGCGCCATCCAGAGCCAGAACGTGCAGATCGCCTCCGGTCAGCTCGGCGGCCTGCCGGCGGTGCCGGGGCAGCAGCTCAACGCCACCATCATCGGCAAGACCCGCCTGACCAGCGTCGAGGAGTTCGGCAAGATCTTCCTCAAGGTCGACCAGAGCGGTGCCCAGGTGCGCCTGCGTGACGTGGCGCGGGTCGAGCTGGGTGGCGAGAACTACTCCATCGATGCCCAGTTCGACGGCAAGCCGGCCTCCGGCATGGCGCTGCGTCTGGCCACCGGGGCCAATGCCCTGGACACCGCCAAGGCGGTCCGCGCCACCATCGAGCGCCTCAAGCCGTTCATGCCGCCGGGCATGGAAGTGGTCTATCCCTATGACACCACCCCGGTGGTGACCGCCTCGATCCATGAGGTGGTCAAGACCCTGGGCGAGGCGATCCTGCTGGTGTTCCTGGTGATGTTCCTGTTCCTGCAGAACTTCCGGGCCACCCTGATCCCCACCATCGCCGTCCCCGTGGTGCTCCTGGGCACCTTCGCGGTGCTGCTGGCCGCCGGTTTCACCATCAACATCCTGACCATGTTCGGCATGGTGCTCGCCATCGGCCTGCTGGTGGACGATGCCATCGTGGTGGTGGAAAACGTCGAGCGGGTGATGGCCGAGGAGGGGCTCTCGCCCAAGGAGGCGACGCGCAAGTCCATGGGCCAGATCCAGGGCGCCCTGGTCGGTATCGCCCTGGTGCTGTCGGCGGTGTTCGTGCCCATGGCCTTCTTCGGCGGCTCTACCGGGGTGATCTATCGCCAGTTCTCCATCACCATCGTCTCCTCGATGGTGCTCTCGGTGCTGGTGGCGCTGATCCTGACCCCGGCGCTGTGCGCCACCCTGCTCAAGCCGGTCAAGCAGGGGCACCACGAGAAGCGCGGTTTCTTCGGCTGGTTCAACCGCAAGTTCGAGAGCGGTCAGCACCGCTACGAGCGCAGCGTGGCCGCGGTGATCCGGCACAAGGTGCCCTTCCTGCTGCTGTACCTGCTGATCGTCGGCGTCATGGTGTTCCTCTTCACCCGCATCCAGTCGTCCTTCCTGCCGGAAGAGGACCAGGGCGTGATCTTCGCCCAGGTCACCACGCCGCCGGGCTCCAGTGCCGAGCGGACGCAGAAGGTGCTCGACACCATGCGAGAGATGATGATGAAGAACGATTCGAGCGCGGTCAGCTCGATGTTCACGGTCAACGGCTTCAACTTCGCCGGTCGTGGTCAGAGCTCGGGTCTGGCGTTCATCCAGCTCAAGCCCTGGGAACAGCGCCCGGACGCCAAAGATGGCGCCAGCGCCGTGGCCGGTCGGGCCATGGGCTACCTGTCGGGCATCAAGGACGCCATCGTCTATGCCATCGTCCCGCCGGCGGTGCTGGAGCTGGGTAACGCCACCGGCTTCGACTTCTACCTGCAGGACCAGGGCGGCATCGGTCACGAGGCGCTCATGGCCGCGCGCAACCAGCTGCTCGGCATGGCCGCGCAGAATTCCAAGCTGGTGCAGACCCGTCCCAACGGCCTCAACGACGAGCCGCAATTCAAGCTCATCGTCGACGACGAGAAGGTGCGCGCCCTGGGCCTGTCGCAGAGCGACGTGAACCAGACGCTGTCCATCGGCTGGGCGTCCAGCTACGTCAACGACTTCATCGACCGCGGTCGGGTGAAGAAGGTGTACCTGCAGGGCGAAGCCAGCGCGCGGATGAATCCCGAGGACTTCAACAAGTGGTACGTGCGCAACAGCGCCGGCGAGATGGTGCCGGTGTCTGCCTTCGCCCGCGGCGAGTGGATCTACGGCTCGCCCAAGCTGGAGCGCTACAACGGCATCTCCTCGCTGGAGATCCTCGGTTCCGCGGCGCCCGGCTACAGCACCGGTGACGCCATGGCCGAGATCGAACGCATGGCCAAGGACCTGCCGCAGGGCGTGGGTATCGCCTGGACCGGTCTGTCCTACGAGGAGCGCCTGTCGGGCTCCCAGGCGCCGGCGCTCTATGCGCTGTCGCTGCTGGTGGTGTTCCTCTGCCTGGCGGCGCTGTACGAGAGCTGGTCGATCCCGATCGCGGTCATCCTGGTGGTGCCGCTGGGGGTGGTGGGGGCCCTGCTGGCCACCTACTTCCGTGGCCTGGCCAACGACGTCTTCTTCCAGGTCGGTCTGTTGACGACCATCGGCCTGGCGGCGAAGAACGCCATCCTGATCGTGGAATTCGCCAAGGAGCTGCACGAGGGCGGCAAGAACATCGTCGATGCGGCGGTGGAAGCCTCGCGCATGCGCCTGCGCCCCATCATCATGACCTCCATGGCCTTCATCCTGGGCGTGGTGCCCCTGGCGATCTCCTCGGGCGCCAGCTCCGGCAGTCAGCACGCCGTGGGTACCGGCGTGATCGGCGGCATGCTCACCGCCACGATCCTGGCGATCTTCTGGATTCCCATGTTCTACGTGGTGGTCAGCAGCCTGTTCAAGGACAAGGCCACCAAGGACCAGGAAGCCCATGGCAAGGAAGGACACTGATATGAAGAAGTCTGTCTTGGCGGTGGTCGTGGGCATGCTGGCCGTGTCCGGCTGCAGCCTGATCCCCGATTACCAGCGACCCAATGCGCCGGTGGAGAACGCCTGGCCCCATGGCCAGGCCTACGATGCCCTGACGGTCAATCGCGACCGGCAGGCGGCCGACATCGGCTGGCGCGATTTCTATCGCGACCCGGCCCTGCAGCAGCTGATCCAGCTGTCGCTGGACAACAACCGCGACCTGCGCCAGGCCGCGCTGAACGTGCGCCTCTACCAGGCGCAATACCGCGTGCAGCGCGCCGAGCTGTTTCCCGACATCGCGGTCAGCGGCACCGGGACCCGTACCCGCCAGCCGGAGGACCTGAGCCAGGTCTCCGCCATTCGCGAACTGCTCGCCGGCAACAGCGCCAATGGCGCGAGTGGCGGCGGTGGTGGCAGCATCAGCAGCCAGTACAGCGTGACCCTGGGGTTCACCTCCTATGAGCTGGACCTGTTCGGTCGCCTGCGCAGCCTCAGCGAGCAGGCGCTGCTCAACTACTTCGCCACCAGCGAAGGACGCCGCAGCACCCAGATCTCGCTGGTCTCGGAAGTGGCCAACGCCTACTACGCCTGGCTCACCGACCAGCGCATGCTGCAACTGACCCGCGAGACCCTGGCGGCCTATCAGCGCTCCTACGACCTGACCCGCCAGACCGTGGAGAACGGCGTGGCCAGCGGCCTGGACCTGCGCCAGTCGCGCACCGCCCTGGAAGGGGCGCGGGCGAATCTGGCGCAGTACACCCGCCAGGTGGCCCAGGATCGCAATGCCCTGGCCCTGCTGCTGGGTACCTCGATCCCGGTGGAGCTGCCGCAGAGCAAGGGGTTGGACGGTACCGATCTGCTCGCCGACCTGCCGGCCAATCTGCCGTCGGATCTCCTGCAGAAGCGTCCGGACATCCTCCAGTCCGAGTTGCAGCTGCGCGCCGCCAACGCCAACATCGGCGCCGCCCGGGCCGCCTTCTTCCCGCGCATCAGCCTGACCGCCCAGGGCGGCACGGCGAGCCGGGACCTGAACGGCCTGTTCGACGCCGGTTCCGGCTACTGGACCTTCTCGCCGAGCATCAACATCCCGATCTTCACGGCCGGCAGCCTCAAGGCCAGCCTGGATGCGGCCAAGATCCAGAAGGACATCAACGTCGCCACCTACGAGAAGTCGATCCAGACCGCCTTCCGCGAGGTGGCCGATGCCCTGGCGGCGAAGGGCACCTACGACGACCAGCTGCAGGCCCAGCAGGACCTGGTGCAGGCCAGCCAGGAGTACTACGACCTGGCCAACCTGCGCTATCGCCAGGGCATCGACAACTACCTCACGGTACTCGACGCCCAGCGCTCGCTGTACAGCGCCCAGCAGCAGCTGATCACCGATCGGCTCAACCAGCTCAACAGCGAGGTCACCCTGTACAAGGCGCTCGGTGGCGGCTGGCTGGAACGCAGCCAGACCCGGCCGCCGCTGGCGGCCAAGCCGTAACGCCTGATCTGAACGACGCCGGCCCCGTGCCGGCGTTTCCCTGTCCGGAAGGCCGGTCTATCGACGCCGCTGGGGGGCTGGGTATACTGCCCCCTGTCCCTTTCTTCGGAGTCTCTGCATGCGCTATCGCCTGTTGCTCGGCCTGCTCGCCGCCACTGGTCTGACCCTGGCCGGCTGCGCCAGCAGCCCTCAGCAATTGAGTCCGCAACCCCAGATCACCGCGCCCATCGCGCCGGTCGGCCAGGGCCAGCCGGTCTCGGTCCGGGTAGTCGACGGCCGTTCCTCCTTCACCCTCGGCACCCGCGGCGGTCTCTATCCCGACACCAGCGTGGTGGTGGTGCAGACTCAGGATGTGATTCCCAAGCTGCAGGCCGAAGCCGAGAAGGCCGTACGTCAGATGGGCTTCACCCCGTCGCCCAATGCCGGTCCCGGTGCGCCCCAGCTGACCCTGACCCTGGCCGAACTGAACTATCAGTCGCCCAAGGAGCTGTACGTCACCGCGTCTGACGTCGCCGCGGCCTTCCAGGTCGAGGTGCGCAACAGCCAGCGCGGCTACAAGGGTCGCTATGGCGCCAGTCTCAACCAGCGCTTCGGCATGGCGCCCAACGCCGAGGCCAACACCAAGCTGGTCAGCGATGTGCTGAGCGATGCCCTGACCCGGGTGTTCAAGGATCCGACCGTGGTGCAGGTGCTCAGCGGCCACTGAGCCGCGACCGTCCACAAAAAAGCCCGGCTCGTGCCGGGCTTTTTCATGAGCGCGCCTGGGCTATTCCAGACCGGCCAGGACGCGGTACTTGTTCAGCACCGGCTGGGCGTACTGGCGCACCAGTTGCTCTCGGTACTGCGCCGGACACTCGGCCAGTCGCCTTTCCCATTCGCTGCGGGCGACCGCGATTTCCTCGGCGGGAAACAGGCTGTCCACCGCGGGCACGGCCAGGTCCGGATCGCGGCCCTCCCAGGCGGCATAGGCCAGGTAACTGGCCGGGAACAGCCGGTAGTTGCCGAGAATCTGCCGGTCCATTTCCTGGGCCAGCGCCTTGGCATCCTCGAACTCACCCGTGACCGGCTCGCCAAAGGCCACGTGCACCCGGCCCTTGTAGCCGGTGATGCCCCGGGCGATGCTGACGTCGTCCTCGCCCGGCGCCTTGGCGTAGCTGCCGGTGGTGGCGCGGGTATGCAGTTCGCGGGCCTTGGCCTGGTCGCAGGGATCGAATTCGTAGCTGATGGACACCGGTACGATGTTCAGCGCCTTGACCAGCTCGGCGAAGGGCTCGTCCTTGCAGCTCATGTGGAACATCTTGAGGATGGCCGAATCGGTGCGGTCGTCGCCGTCCTTGGCCCGGCCCTCGGCCTGGGCGATCCAGATGGACTGGCCGTCCTGGCGGATCGAGTGATTGATGTAGGCGGACAGATTCTGGTACGCCGCCAGCTTTTCGCGCCGGCCGCTGATGGAGCGGTGCACGATGAAGCTCTTGTTCAGCCGCATCAGGTCGCTGACGAAGGGCTTCTGCAGCAGGTTGTCACCGATGGCGATGCGCGGCGTTGGCAGACCGGCGTGGTAGACGGCATAGTTGACGAAGGCCGGGTCCATCACGATGTCGCGGTGGTTGGCCAGGAACAGATAGGCGCGGCCGCTGCGCAGCTGGTCGATGCCGGAGTAGGTAACGCCGTCCGAGGCCTTCTCGATGGCGCGATCCACATAGGGTTCGAGCTTGTCCTGCAGTGCCGCGACGCTCTGGATACCACTCAGTTCCTGGCGCAGGCGGGTGCGCAGCAGGGGGCGCACTACCCAGCCGAGTCCCTTGGACAGGCGCGGGAACCGGTAGCCGGCGAGGATGCCGATGAAGTGGTCGTCGTCGATCAGGCGGGCCAGAACCCCGGGGACTTCCGCGTCGTTATAGGGTCGAATGGCTTCGAACTCGCCCATGGTGTTCTCTTGTAGAAATTCCGGCGGCCATAGTAGTGGGCGTGGCGCCAGATGCAAGCGCCAGGGGCCGGATGGGCGGCAGGTTGGCGATCAAGGAGTGCAGGCAGATGCTGGAAAGCCAGGAATACGATTGCCCTTATTGCGGCGAACCGGGCGAGGTGGTGCTCGACCTCAGCGGCGGTGATCAGGACTATTACGAAGACTGCGAAGTCTGCTGCCGACCGATCCGCTTCGGCCTGCACACCGATGGCGAGGACTGGAATCTCGAGGTTCGGCGGGAGGATGACTGATGCGCCGCATCTATGAGCCGGGGTCGCTGCACGAGGGCGAACTGCTCCTGGCGGTTCTCGCCAGCGAGGGCATCAGTGGCTTCCTCGCCGGTCGCCACCTGCTCGGTGGCATCGGTGACCTGCCAGCGGCAGGATTGCTCGGCCTGTTGGTCGACGACGAGGAGGCCCAGCGCGCGCAGGCGCTGATCGCCGCGTACAATGCCGCCACGCCTTTGCCGGGAGAGGATCCCTCCCCCGAACAGGGCATCCTCGTCTGCTAAAAAGGTTTTCATGTCCGGACGCTACGCCCTGTTCCGCTGGCCCGCCGAATTCGCTGGCTTGCCGGGATTCCCCGAAAAGCATCCGCCGCGCTGGAACATCTCCCCTCATCAGCAGGTGCTACTGCAGCGGCGGACCGCGGATGGCGAGCGGGTCGACAGTGGCCGCTGGGGACTGACCCCACCCTGGCTCACCGATCTCTCCCGCACCCCCACCCATGCCCGCGCCGAAAGCCTGGCCACCCAGCCGATGTTTCGCGAGCCCTTTCGCCTGCGGCGTTGCCTGCTGCCGGCCAACGGCTTCTATGAATGGCGCGGCAACCACCGCAAGCGCCCCTATTGGATGCTCAACGGCGAACCCCTGGCCTGGTTCGCCGCGCTCTGGGAAGCCTATCCGGCCGGGGATCAGCTCTGGCTGTCGGTGGCCATGGTCACCCAGGCCGCCGGCCCGTTGCGGCGGCCCATCCTGCTCGATGAAGCGGGGCGTGCCCTCTGGCAGGATCCGGACAGCACGCCCAAAGCCCTGCAGGCGCTGCTGGCCGCGGGCGGCATGCCGCTGCGCGAGCGGGTGCTGGCCGACATCGTCAACCGACCCGAGGTGGACGGGCCGGAGTGTCTGACACCGCTGTAGCGAGGACCGCCGCTTTCCTCGTTGCCGCCTCGCCGAGCTGCACCTACCATGTATCCGCCTCGATACCTGGAGATTCCCATGCGCCGTATCCTTCCCCTCGCAGGCCTGTCCCTGAGCCTGCTGCTGGTCGCCTGCCAGACCGTCAACACCACCTCGGGTGGTGCGGTCGGGGTGCAGCGCAAGCAGTACATGTTCAGCATGCTGTCCGAGCAGCAGGTCAACCAGATGTACGCCCAGTCCTATGCCAAGACGGTCAGCGAGGCCAAGTCCGCCGGCAAGCTGGCCAATGACAGCGCCGACGGCAAGCGCGTCGCCGCCATTGCCAAGCGCCTGATCCCGCAGACCGCGGCCTTCCGCCCGGACGCGGTGAACTGGGACTGGCAGGTCAACCTGGTGCAGAGCGACGAACTCAACGCCAACTGCGGCCCGGGCGGCAAGATCTTCGTCTACAGCGGGCTGATCGATCAGCTCAAGCTGACCGATGACGAACTGGCGGCGGTGATGGGCCACGAGATCGCCCACGCCCTGCGCGAGCACAGCCGCGAGCAGATGTCGCGGGCCTATGCCATCCAGATGGGCGAGAACCTCGGTGGCGCCCTGCTGGGCGTTGGCCAGGGCGGCATGCAGCTGGCCGACCAGGTGTCCCAGGTGGCCCTGACCCTGCCGTTCAGCCGCGGCAACGAGAACGAGGCCGACCTGATCGGCCTGGAGCTCTCGGCGCGCGCCGGCTACAACCCCAATGCCGCCATCACCCTCTGGCAGAAGATGGCCCAGGCCAGCCAGGGCAAGCAGCCGGCGGAATTCCTCAGTACCCACCCGTCCGACGCCAACCGCACCAAGGCCCTGCAGGCGGCGATTCCCAAGGTGATGCCGCTGTACGAGGCGGCGAAGAAGGGCTGAGGTTTTGGGTTGGCAGAGGAGGTTTTCCTCACCCCACCCTCTCCCAGGGGGAAGGGCCGGCTCTGGCGCCGAGGTATAGCCGTAGGTTGGGCTGAGCGCAGCGAAGCCCAACAGGGCTCGGTGTCGCTACCGTCGCCGGGCGCTGTAGACCTTGAAGCCGTCGCGTTCGGCCAGGGTACGGCAGTTGCCGAAGGCCGCCTCGATCAGTGGCGGATAGCGCAGGAAGCTGTTGGCCACCAGGCGCAATTCGCCGCCGGGCTTTAGATGACGCACCGCCTCGGCCAGCAGGGTCTCGGTGGTGCGGTAGTCGGTCTTCACGCCGCTGTGGAAGGGCGGATTGCTGACGATGGCGGCGAGGCCGGTGGGCGCCGCGGCGATGCCATCACCACTGATCACCGTTCCGCTCAGACCGTTGGCCGCCAAGGTCCGGCGGCTGCTGGCCACGGCGAAGGCGTCCACGTCGAGCAGATGCAGGGTGCTGGCGGGATAGCGGCGCGCCAGGGCGGCGCCGACCACGCCGGCGCCGCAACCGAAGTCGAGCACCGCACCTTCGGGCAGGCCATCCAGTTGCTCCAGCAGCAGCGCCGTGCCCACATCCAGCCGGCCATGGCTGAACACGCCCGGCAGGCTGAGTATCTCCAGCTTCACCCCCGCCCGCTCCAACAGGTGACGTTGCAGCCAGGCGTCCGGCTGCGGATCGGCCGAGGTGCGCGGTCCCTGCACCAACCACAGCTGGCAATGGCGGGCACTGTCGAGCTTGCTGGCCTGACCGAAGGCACCCAGCTGGCGCGCGGCGCGTTCGATACCGGCCTTCTTTTCGCCGACCAGAAAGAGACTGCCTTCGGCCGGCAGGCAGCGAGTCAGGGCGGTGAGCAGGAAGTCGGTGGCCTCGCGGGACTTGGGCAGAAACAGCACGGCACTGGCGAAGTCGCCCGCCGGCGGTTCGATCCCCAGGCTGACGCGACCCGGATAGCGCCGGACCAACTGTTCGGCCTCGCCCGCATGCCAGCTCCAGCCGCTGGCCGCGGGCAGGGTGCCGAGCAGGTCATCGGCCGGCAAGCCGGCGAGCAGCAAGGCGTCGCCAAAGCGCTCGGGGTGACGGAGGAGGACTTCGCTGCGCGGATCCATGGGGCTACCTGGCGAAAAAAGCGCGAACTTTAGCAGACCACCCGGTGCGGCGTGCCGGCGAAATGGCCCTCGGCATTGGCGGCGAGCTGGCCGATGATCCGTTGACGCGCCTCGCGACTACCCCAGGCGTTGTGCGGGGTGACGATCAGTCGCGGAATGTCGCCGGCCAGCAGCGGATTGCCGTCACGCGGGGGCTCCACGCTGAGCACATCGGTGGCGGCGCCGGCCAGGTGGCCGCGCCTCAGGCAATCGGCCAGGGCCTGTTCGTCGACGATGCCGCCGCGTGCGGTGTTGACCAGGAAGGCCGTGGATTTCATCGCCGCCAGTTCCGCCGCACCGATCAGGCCGCGGGTCTGCTCGGTCAGCGGGCAGTGCATCGTCAGGGCATCCACCTGGGGCAGCAGCTCGGCCAGCGGCAGGCTGCCGGGACGCGCCGGGCGACCGGGCAACTGGCCTACCAGGGTCTGCATGCCGAAGGCTTCGGCCAGGCGCTTCACCGCGCTGCCCAGCTCGCCGAGGCCGAGCAGGCCGAGGGTCTTGCCTTCCAGCTCGACGATGGGGTGGTCGAGCAGGCAGAACTGGCTGGCGGTCTGCCAGCGACCGGCACGGACGTCTGTCTGGTAGTCCGGCAAGCGGGTCGCCAGGGCCAGCAGCAGCGCCAGGGTGTGCTGGGCGACCGAGGCGGTGCCATAGCCCTGGCAGTTGCAGACGCGCACGCCCTGGGCGCGCGCGGCTTCCAGGTCGATGTTGTTGGTGCCGGTGGCGCTGACCAGTACCAGCTTCAAGTCCGGGCAGGCGGCCAGGATGGCGGCGTCCAGCACCACCTTGTTGACGATGGCGACCTGGGCGCCGGCCAGGCGCGCCGCGACCTCGTCCGGGGCGCTCGCCGGGTGGAGTTCCAGCTCGTCGAACACCCTGCGCAAGGGCGCCGGGTCCAGATCGCCGAGGTCGAGAGAGGCATAGTCGAGGAACACGGCGCGAACGGGCATGACGACTCCAGCGGAAAAGGGAAGGGAGGTCCGAGCCTAGCAGCCGCGGGTCGTCCAGGAAAACCGCCCGCTCGCGGCTGGAGTATGCTGAAGGGATGAATTATCTCGCGCACCTGCACCTGGGCGGCCCCAGCCGTGAAGATCGCCTCGGCAGCCTCTATGGCGATTTCGTCAAGGGCTCGGCGGACGCCTGGCCCGCTGGAATCGCCGCCGGTATCCGGTTGCACCGGCGCATCGACGTTTATACCGACGACCACCCCCTGGTGATCCGGGCCAAGGCCCGGTTGCCCGCAGCGCGGCGGCGGGTGGCCGGACTGCTGGTGGATGTCTTCTTCGATCACTGCCTGGCGCGCCTCTGGCACGACTATGCCGAGCAGCCGCTGCCGGGTTTCGTCGCGGACTGCTACCAGACCCTGCTGGAGGAGCCGGAACTGCCGCCACGGCTGGCCTCTATCGCCCCCCTGATGGCACGCCAGGACTGGCTGGGCAGCTATCGCGACTTCGCCGTGCTGGAGCGAGTGGTGGAGGGCATGGCGCGGCGGCTGTCGCGTCCGGAGCTGCTGGCCGGTGCCTTCGTCGAGCTGAAGGCCGCCTACGATGGCCTGCTGGCAGACTTTCGCGACTTCTATCCGCAGCTGCAGGCTTTTGCCGCCGCCGAGCGCGCGGCGCGCGTTTCCAGTTGAATCCCGAGGCGGGCGGCGATGGCCGCCTGGCATTCACCTGCCAGCACCTGGCGCGGCCGGTCCTGGGGCAGGATGGCTGGCAGCAACTCGATCCTCAGGGTGGTGCCGCCGTTGTCCAGCAGGCGCAGCAGGTGGCTCACCAGGTCGTCGTCGCCGATGAAGGCCGCGGCCCGGTCAGGCTCGCCGTGGCGCCAGTAGCTCAGGGCCACGGGTTGCAGCGGGGTACCGGTGGCGATGGCCGGACTCAGCAGCCGGCCATGAAAGGTGCGCAGCACACTGCCGTCGGTGGTGGTGCCCTCGGGAAAGAGCGCCAGTGACAGGCCCTGGGTCAGGCGCGTGGTCAGCGCCTCGCCCAGGGCGTCACCGCGTTCGGCGCCACGGCGGATGAACAGGGTGCCGGCCTGGCGCGTCAGCCAGCCGGCGAAGGGCCACTCCGCCACCTCCGCCTTGGACAGGAAGCCCAGCGGCCGCAAGCTGCCGAGGGCTACGATATCCAGCCAGGACACATGATTGGCCAGCCAGAGGTGGGTGCCGCGCGGTACCTCGCCGCGGACCTCCAGGCGCAGGCGCAGGGTCCGGGCCAGCAGCTGGAAGAAACGTCGCGTCAGCCGTTGCCGCAACCCCAGGCAGGGCCGGTGACTGAGCGCTACCGCCAGCGCCACCATCAGGGCGAACAGCGCTCCGAGCAGCAGTGCGGCCAGGACCGGCAGCAGCCGCACGGCGAGGCGCGGTCGCCTCATACCGCGGCCTTGAAATGGCGGGCATAGCGCGGGCAGAGGTCTTCGCGCTTGAGCAGGATGAAGACGTCGGCCACGCCGAACTCCGGATCCCAGCAAGGCGCGCCGCAGACCTGGGCGCCCAGGCGCAGATAGGCCTTGAGCAGCGGCGGCAGCTGCACCACCAGGTTGTCGGGCACGGCGACGAAGGGCAGCGGGCGCCGCGGCGTGGCGCGGATCGCCGGGATACGCTCGTCCCGCGCGGCCTGGCGCAGCAGGGCGGCGGCTTGCAGACCGCCGTCGGCCATGGGCACGCTGGCACAGCCCATGAGATAGCGATAGTCGCCGCAGGCCATGATCTCGGCGAGTTCCGCCCACAGCAGGGCGATGGCGGCGCCGGTGCGATGCCCGGGTGCCACGCAGGTGCGGCCGATTTCCAGCAGCGGACCCTGCAGGCCATCCAGGCCTTCCAGCTGGAATTCGCTTTCGCTGTAGAGACTGCCCAGGCGCTCGCGGCGGCGCCCGTCGAGCAGCCGCGTGGTGGCGATCAGCTCGCCGCTGCGCAGGTCGCACACCCCCAGGTGCAGGCAGTGGGCATCGTAGGCGTCCTGGTCGAGGTTGTCGGCGAAATGCACGCCGTAGGTGCTGCCGAAGACCGCAGCTCGCAGGCGCTGGGCAGCGAGGATATCCGCGGCGGTCGACAGGCGTTCGGCGCGCAGCGCGGGCGGTGCGGACACTGGAATCGGCATGGCAGGGCTCCGGCAGTGGGTATGCAGCAAACCCTAGGTAGCCGGGATGACAGCGCCGTGAAGCGGCCATGGCGATTGCGTGACGAGCGGTCGAGTACCGTTGCAGGGGCGCCCTCCAGATGCCTCCGGGCGCCAGGGGACTGACCGAACGCATTCGCAATTGCTAGGTTGGACGCGTAGACTGATGCGTCATCCTATTTTTTCCCAGCATGAAGGTTCTGGCCATGCAGATCGCGGCGAACACGGCAGTATCCATCGACTACACCCTGACCAACGACGCCGGCGAAGTCATCGACAGCTCCGCTGGTGGTGCTCCGCTGGTATACCTGCAAGGCGCGGGCAACATCATTCCCGGCCTCGAGCGCGCCCTGTCCGGCAAGCAGGCGGGTGACGAGCTGAAGGTGGCCATCGAGCCGGAAGACGCCTACGGCGAATACACCCCCGAACTGGTTGCCACCCTGGGCAAGGAAATGTTCGAAGGCGTGGACGAGCTGGAAGTGGGCATGCAGTTCCACGCCTCCGGCCCGGATGGCGCCATGCAGATCGTCACCGTGCGTGACATCGACGGCGACCAGGTTACCGTCGACGGCAACCATCCCCTGGCCGGTCAGCGTCTGAATTTCGACGTCAAGGTGGTCAACGTGCGTGCGGCCAGCGACGAAGAGATCGCCCACGGCCACATCCATGGCGAAGGCGGTCACCAGCACTAAGCCTGGCAACAGGTTCCCACAACGCCCGTGTCCGGCAATGCCGGCACGGGCGTTGTCGTTTGTGGCGTCCGTGCAGAGTGACCTCACTCCAAGCCTCTCCCGCGGGGAGAGGGGGTTGGTTGGCTGGTGTGGCGGCTCCATCGCCGCAGCCCAACAGCGGGAAGCTGCAGTATCCGGTGTGATGGTCCGGATTCGTTGGGCTTCGCTGCGCTCAACTCAACCTACTCGGAGGCTAGCCGCGGGTTGAGTCGAGGCGGCTACAGTGCCGAAGCCCAACGTCGCCAAGCCGTTCCCTCTCGCCAACGCCTTCCCGCTCGGCGCCGCCCCCCCCATGGGCGCCACCCCGGTGCACGCTGATCGCTCAAGGTGCAGCGCGCCGTCAGCAGATTCTGAATCTCTTCCTCAACCTGCTGTTTTCATTGGCTTTTCAAGTTTTTACCAAATGGTCCAAAGATGGCACAACGGTTGCAATTTCCCTGCTGCCGTCCTGCCCGGTGAACGTGCGTCGCGCTGTCTCCTTTCGTCCAACCCGTGAGGTCCGTCATGCCGCTGTCCAGTGTTCCCATCATCGATCTGGCTCCCTATTTCGCCGGCTCGGCCGCCGGCAAGCAGGCGGTGGCCAAGGCCGTCGACCAGGCCTGCCGCGATATCGGCTTTCTGGTCATCACCCACCATCAGGTGCCCGAGGAACTGGTCGAGCGCGTCTCGCGTCTCTCGCGGGCCTTCTTCGAGCTGCCGCTGGCGGAGAAGCGCAAGGCCGATCGGCCGCGCCCGGATCAGGTGCGCGGCTACAGCGCGGTGGCCGAGGAGAGTCTGTCCTACAGCCTGGAGGAGGCGGCGCCAGGGGATCTCAAGGAGTCCTTTTCCATAGGTCCGCTGGACGTCCCGGAGACGGCCTACTACCGCGGTCCGGAAGCCGGGCCGCACTTCGCGCCCAACGTCTGGCCGACAGCCATCCCCGGTTTCCGCGAGGCCTATGCCGAGTATTTCGCCGCCATGAGCGACCTGGCACGCACCCTGATGCGCCTCTTCGCCCTGGGGCTGGCGTTGCCGGAAACCTATTTCGACAGCCGCATCGATCGCCACATCAGCATGTTCCGCACCCTCTGCTATCCCCACCAGCAGGAGGCGGCGCTGCCCGGCCAGCTGCGCGCCGGGGCTCATACCGACTACGGCAGCCTGACCATCGTCCGCCCCGACGACGCGCCCGGTGGCCTGCAGGTGCGCAATGCCGACGGCGAGTGGGTGGACGTGCCCAAGGTGCCGGGCGGCTTCGTGGTCAACATCGGCGACCTGATGATGCAGTGGACCAACGACCGCTGGGTCTCGACCCTGCACCGGGTGGTGAATCCACCGGCGGATGCCGGTTGCGACACCCGCCGCCAGTCCCTGGTGTTCTTCCACCAGCCCAACTACGACACCCTCATCCAATGCCTGCCCGGTTGCGCCACGCCCGGCACGCCGCCGCGCCATGCGCCCATCACCTCGGGCGACCACCTGAGATCCAAGTTCGTCAAGCAGACCACCTTCGGCGGGACCCAGACCGGCGTGCGGGTGGCCTGATGCCGAGTCTTTCCTACGTCAACGTCTTCGCCCAGGACGTGGTGGCCCTGAGTGGCTTCTACCAGCGGGTGTTCGATTTTCCCGAGATCGAGGCGATCCGCTCGCCGATCTTTCGCGGCCTGGACACCGGCAAGACCGCCATCGGCTTCAATGCGCCGGAGGCCTATGAGCTCTTGGGGCTGGGCGAATTCGCCGGTAGTGAGGGCTGCCGCTTCCTGCTCAACCTGGAGGTGGACAGCCGCGCCGAGGTGGACCGGCTGGTGCCGGTGGCCGAAGCCGCTGGTGCCCGCCTGCTGAAGGCGCCCTACGAAACCTACTACCACTGGTACCAGGCCGTATTGCTGGACCCGGAAGGCAACGTGTTCCGCATCAACCACATGCTGTAGACAAGACTAAGGACGAGACGATGCTGAGCAGATGGCTGGGAAGAGTGGCGTGCGTGCTGGCGTTGGTAGGGCTGGGTACCGGGGCGCGGGCGGACGACGAGGGCTTCACCCTCAAGGGCGAGCCGAAGATCGCCATGCTGTATTTCACCGCCAAGAACGACGGCGGCTGGACCCAGGCCATGGACGAGGCGCGGGTGAAGATCGAGAAGGAACTGGGTATGAAGATCCAGTTCGTGGAAAACGTGCCGGAGACCGCCTCGGCCATCCGCCCGGCCGCCGAGCGCTTCATCAAGCGCGGCGCCAACATCGTCATCGGCACCGCCTTCGGCTATTCCGACACCTTCAAGCAACTGGCCGAGCAGTATCCCGAGGTGGCCTTCCTCAACGCCTCGGGCACCACCAACGGGCGCAACCTGGAATCCTTCTATGGCCGCACCTACGAAAGCCAGTACCTCTGTGGCATGGCCGCGGGCGCGGCGTCCAAGACCGGCAAGCTGGGCTTCGTCGCCGCCAATCCCTTCGGCGTGGTGAACTGGACCATCAACGCCTACGAGCTGGGCGCCCGGCAGATGAATCCCAATGCCACCCTCACGGTGATCTACACCGGCAGCTGGAACGATCCGGTCAAGGAGCGCGCCGCCGCCGCGGCGCTGATCGACCAGGGCGCCGACGTCATCGGCCAGCACGTGGATACCCCCACGCCGCAGATCGTCGCCCAGGAGCGTGGCGTTTATGGCACCGGCCACCACCGCGACATGCGCCAGTTCGCGCCCGAGGCCACCCTCTGCTCCTCGGTGTGGGTCTGGGATCGCTTCCTGGTGCCGGAGCTCAAGCGCGTCATCGCCGGCCACTGGAAACCCGCACCCAACGGTGCCCTGGTGTCCATGGCCGACGGCGGCACCGACATCGCCGGCTTCGGCGACGCCGTGCCCAAGGCGGCCCAGGAAAAGATCCTCGCCGAGCGCGAAGCTCTGCTCAAGGGCAAGCAGATCTATGCCGGTCCTCTGAGCGATCGCGACGGCAAGGAGCGGGTCGCCGCCGGCCAAGTGCTGTCCGACCCGGCGCTGTGGCAGATGGACTGGTTCGTCCAGGGCGTGACGACGCAGAAGTAGCGGTTCACCCCCTGGGTAGGGTGGAAAACCGCGCAGCGTTTTCCACGGAGGCGATCCTTGGACAAAGGCCGACCAGCATGAAAAGACACAACGCCCTGCAACTGCGTGGCGTCGGCAAGACCTTCGATGGCTTCCAGGCGCTGCAGCAGGCGGACTTCCTGGTGCGCTGGGGCGAGGTGCATGCGCTGCTCGGCGAGAACGGCGCGGGCAAGTCGACGCTGATGAACATCGCCGCCGGCCTCTATGCGCCGGAGACCGGCGAGCTCCTGGTGGACGACAACCTGGTGCGGCTGCGCGGTCCGGCGGACGCCGCCCGGCTGCGCATCGGCATGGTCCACCAGCACTTCAAGCTGGTGCGACCCTTCAGCGTGGCGGAGAACGTGTTGCTCGGCCTGCCGGCGGGGCAGGGTAGCCATCGCCGGCGTCTGGCCGAGATCAGCGAACGCATCCGCCAGCAGGCCGCCGCCCTGGACTTCGCCATTCGCCCGGAGCAGCGCGTGGCGGAGCTGTCCATCGCCGAACAGCAGCGGGTGGAGATCCTTAAGGTGCTGCTGGCCGGGGCGCGCATCCTCATCCTCGACGAACCCACCGCGGTGCTCACCGACGGCGAAGGCGAGCGGCTGTTGCAGACCCTGCGCGCCCTGGCGGCGGAGGGTGCAGCGGTGGTGCTGGTGACCCATCGCATGCAGGACGCCCTGAGCTACGCCGACCGCCTCACGGTGATGCGCGGCGGCCGCACCCTGCGCAGCCTGGACCCCGCCGAGGTGTCGGTGGACGAACTGGTGCGCCTCACCGTGGGCGATGCCCAGCCACTCGCCGACACTCCGCGAGGCGCCGCCGGGGTACCGCTGCTGACGGTGCGTGGCCTGCGCACCCCGGAACGCGGCGGACGGCGCGCGCTGGACGGTATCGACCTGGAGCTGCGCGCTGGCGAGATCTATGGCATCGCCGGGGTTGGTGGCAACGGGCAGGGCGAGCTGGCCGACGTGCTGATGGGCCTGCCGCAGCCCTACGAAGGCGAGGTGCGGCTGGAGGGCTTCGGCGATCTGGCCGCGGCCGCCAGCGCCCGACGCCGCGACCTGCGCATCGCCGCCATTCCCGCCGACCGCTATGGCAGCGCCCTGGCCGGGTCCCTGTCGGTGGCCGACAACTTCGCCATCGGCGCGGTGCACAGCGGTCGCTTCGGTGGCTTCGCCCGCCTGGATAGACGCGCCCAGGAAGCCGCGACCCAGGCGGCGGTCACGCAATTCGATGTCCAGGGCGTGCGCTCGGTGCGGCAGAAGGCGGCGCTGCTGTCCGGCGGCAACGCCCAGAAGCTGGTGATCGCCCGGGAATTCGGCCGCGAACCGCAGCTGGTGCTGGCCCACAGTCCCAGTCGTGGCCTCGACGTGCGCGCCGGTGCCGAGGTGCAGGCACGGCTGCTGGCCGCCCGCGAGGCCGGCGCCGCGGTGTTGCTGATCAGCGAAGACCTGGACGAGGTACTGGCCCTCGCCGACCGCATCGGGGTGATGAGCGCCGGACGCCTCGTCGCCGAATTCCAGCGACCCGCCGATCGCCAGGCGATCGGCCATGCCATGGTGAATCATGCTTGAACCCCTGAGTGCTCCCCTGGCCGAGGTCGCTAGCCCGCGACCACGGCAACCGCTGTTCAGCCGCCGCTACACCCTGGAGATCCGCCAGCAGCTGGCCTGGCCCTGGCAGGCGCTGATCCTCGGTCTTGCGCTGCTCTTGGGCCTGGGCCTGTCGGCCGCCATCCTGGTCTTGGCGGGGGTGCCCGCTGGCGAGTTGCTCAACGAATTCGTGGTCGCCACCCTGTTCGATGCCCAGAGCCTGCAGGCCACCCTGTTCCAGGCCGCGCCGGTGATCCTGGTCGGTCTGGCCGGCTGCCTGGCCTTTCGCGCGCGCTTCTGGAATCTGGGGCTGGAAGGCCAGATGATCTGGGGGGCCCTCGGCGCCACGGCAGTGTCACTGTTCGAGATCGGCCCGGAAGCCCTGCGCCTGCCGCTGATGCTGGTGGCGGCGCTGCTCGGCGGCCTGCTCTGGGCACTGGCGCCCCTGCTGCTCAAGCTGCGCCTGGGGGTGAACGAGATCATCGCCTCGCTGATGCTCAACTACATCGCCGCCAACTTCCTGCTGCACCTGGTATTCGGCCCCTGGAAGGACCCGCGCGACGCCTTTCCCTATTCGCCGCTGTTCCGCTCCTTCGAGCGGCTGCCGGAGTTGCTACCCGGGCTGAGCCTGGCGGTGCCCCTGGCGCTGCTGGTGGCGGTGCTGGCCTGGTGGTTCGTCGCCCTGAGTCGCGCCGGGCTGTACCTGAGATTCGTCGACGCCAATCCGCGGGTGGCCGGCGCCGTCGGCGTGCCGGTGCGCGCCACCATCCTTGCCACGGTGCTGGCTTCCGGCGCCCTGGCCGGGCTGGCCGGTTTCGTGGTGGCGGCCGGGCAGGAGGGGCGGCTGACCCAGTCCTTCTACCAGGGCTACGGCTTCTCCGGGATCCTCATCGCCTTCCTGGCGCGCAACAATCCGCTGGCCGCCGCCGTGGTGGCCTTCCTGGTGGCGACCCTGTTCGTCGCCGGGCGCAATCTGCAGGTGTTCTACCAGATCCCCTTCGCCATGGTGCAGCTGATCCAGGCGCTGATCGTCATCTGCGTGGCGTCCTCGGATTTCTTCATCCGCCATCGGCTCAGACGCAGCCAGGGAGGTGCCGCTTGAACCTGCTCGCCAGCTGGCTGGGTAACGTCCCCGACTTCGCCATACCCTACGCCCTGGCGGCGCTGGGGCTGATCCTCACGGAAAGATCCGGGGTGCTGGCCCTGCATGCCGAGGGCCTGATGCTGGTCGGCGCGCTGTTCGGCATCGGCGCGCAACTGGCCTTGGGCAATGCCGGCCTGGCGCTGCTGGCGGCCATGGGCGCCGCGGCGCTGGTGTCGCTGCTGTTCGCCGTCATGGTGATCTGGCTGCGCATCAACCAGGTGATTGCCGGCCTGACCCTGGTGTTCTTCTGCCAGGGCCTCACCGGCCTGCTCGGCACCCTCTGGGGCTGGACCAACCAGCCGGTGTCCGGGCTGCCGGCGCTGGCACTCTGGCCGCTGTCGGACCTACCGCTGGTGGGACGGCTGTTCCAGCAGAACCTGCTGGTCTATCTGACCCCGCTGATCTTCTTCGCGGTGATCGCCTGGCTTGAACGCACCACCCCCGGGCTGCGCCTGCGGGCGGTGGGCGAGAATCCCCAGGCGGCCGATGCGGCAGGACTCTCGGTGGCTGGCTACCGGCTGCTGGCGATCCTCGCCGGCGCGGCGCTGGTCGGTCTGGCCGGGGGCTACATCGCCGTGCTCAGCACCAAGCTGTGGATCGCCGAGATGACCGGTGGTCGTGGCTGGATCGCCGTGGCCCTGGTGATCTTCGCCCGCTGGTCGCCCTGGCGCGCCCTGGCCGGGGCGCTGCTGTTCGGCTGCATCGAGGCGCTGATTCCGCAACTGGCCGCCGCCGGGGTGCGGCTGTCGCAATACTTCATCCTGATGGCGCCCTATGCCGTCACCCTGGGCGTGATGATCTGGGTCGCCCTGGCCGGGCGTGACCGCCTGAGTCAGCCCGGCGCCCTGGGCGAAGCCTATGTCCGCGAGGAGCGTCGATGAACCTGCGTGCTTTCGTCTACGAGGAGCCCCGCCTGCTGGCGCGGGCGGACTTCGCCGATTACCTGGACCCGAGCACCACGGCGGTGCTGTCCATCGACCTGCACCGCGGCCACCTGGACGCCTCGCCGGAGTGCCCCTGCCCGGCGCCCCGCGCCCGCGATCTGGTGGCACCGGTGGACGCCTTCCACCGCCAGGCCCGCGCCCTGGGCGTGCGTATCGTCCATGTGAAGTCGGTACTGCGTGCCAATGGTGCCGACGACCTGGGCGGTATTCCTGCGGCCTGGCGGCGGACCTTTCCGCTGCACGTCGGGCCGATTCCCAATGCCGACGCCCATGCCCTGGAAGGCTCGCCCTGGACCGAGCTGTTCACCGAGGTCCTGCCCGAGGATCTGCGGGTGGAAAACAAGCGGCGGCTGTCGGCCTTCTATCCCACCGATTTGGACTTCCTGCTGCGCAACCAGCGCATCACCACCCTGGTGCTGGATGGCGGCTTCACCGACTGCTGCGTGCTCAACACCGCCTTCGACGCCAGCAACCGCACCTACCGGGTCATCGTCCTGCGCGACCTAGTGCGGGGAACCGATGAAGGCCTGGAGCGGGCGGCGCTGAGCATGGTCTCCCTGCACCTGGGGCTGGTGATGGAATCCCAGGATCTGCTCGCGGCCTGGGGTAATGGCGGCGACCTTTGAGTACGGCCCGTTGGGCTTCGACGGTGGAGCCGTCTCAACCAACCTACCGGGGGAATGAGTTCTTGTAGGTTGGTGTTGAGCGCAGCGAAGCCCAACGCCTCAGGGCACCCTCGGCAACACCGTGAAGGCGCGGAAGCGCTCCTTGAGATTGCCGGGGCGGGCGCCCTGCCAGAGCAACTGCCAGCCTGGCGGTACCGTCACGGCTTCGTGCCACTCGTCCTGCACTACCAGTACCCGGCAGGGCACCTGGTGCAGACCGCTCAGCTCCTGTGGGGGATAGCCGCTGTAGACGTGCAGCATGGAGCGCTCCGACTCGCCCAGGCCGTAGCTGGCCACGCAATCCGTGGCGGGGAGCACCCGCTGCAGCGCGGTGAAGGGCCGCGCATAGCTGTTGCCCAGGTCGACCCAGGGTAGCCAGAGGCTGTTGGCCAGGGTCCAGCTGACCGTCAGGCCGACGAACCAGACGCTGGCGGCTGCCAGCTGTACACGCAGCGCCAGGGTGACGCCCCAGCCTACCAGGGCCAGCAGCGCGACCGCCCAGGCCAGGGGACTCGGCGCCAGGCGTTCCGTGATCGGCAAGTGCTCGCGGATCAGCTGCGGCCAGGGCAGGGCCCAACCCAGGGCCAGGCCGATACCGCCCAGGGCCAGCAGGACGATGAGCGGCGTCCAGAGTGCCAGGCTGGTATCACGGCCGAGGCGAGCGATGACCGGCGGTGGCTGCAACCTTGCCGCCAGCAGCGCCAGGGCCGGAAACAGCGGCAGCAGATAGAGGCTGCGAAACACCGCCGACTTGAGCAGCACCGCCAGGCAGACGAGCGCATAGAGCACCACCGTGGCCAGTCCCGGATGCCGACCCAGCCGCTTCAGCGGGCTGCCGCCACGGCGATACAGCTGCCAGAGGGTAGCGCCGAGCAGGATCAGCCCGGTGGGGAAGGACAGCGCCAGCAGATCCTCCAGGCTGGAAGCCAGACCATCGGTATCGCTGTTGCGCGCCTCCAGGCCGAAGAAGCGGCCGATGTTGTTGGTCCACAGCCAGGTATGGAACAGCTCCGGCGCCCGGTGCCAGAGCAGCGCCGGCCAGAGCAGCAACCAGGGCAGGGCGGCCAGACTGGCGGCGAGCAGCCAGTGACGCCCTTCCGGCTCGACCAGCCGCCGCGGCCAGCAGAGCGCGCAGAGCAGCCCGGTGAGGCCCAGCACCCCGGGCACCAGCAGACCCTTGCTCATGAAGGCGATACCCAGGCCGCTGCCGAACAGCAGGCCCTGGCGCCAGGGGTGGCGGTTGTCGTGCAGGTGCGCGGCCAGCCCGGCGAGGCCCAGGGTGGCGCCGGCCAGCTGGGGCACGTCGGCGATCAGCAGATGACTGTGCTGCACCACCCCGAGCATGCCCAGCAGCGCGAGCAAGGCCTCGCGCCGGCGACCTGGCAGCAGCCGCTGGGTCAGCCAGGCGAGCGCGGCCAGGGTCACCAGCGTCCAGCCCAGCACCGCCAGCCGCGCGCCGTCGGGGACGCTCAGCCAGGGCGCGGACAGCCGCGCGGCGAGGGCGCCGGTCCAGTACATAAGCGGCGGCTTTTCCATGAAGGGCGCGGTCCCGACCCGGGGAATCAGCCAGTCCGGGGTGGTGAGGAAATTCCACAGCATGCCGAAGGAGTAGGGCTCGTCGGCCTTCCACAGACCACGGCCGAACAGACCGGCGAGCAGGTAGGCGGCCAGGCAGCCGAGCAGCAGGGCTCGCTCCAGCTTTGCGGCTCTGGAGGAGGCAGGGGGCGAAGAGGGGCGCACGGCAGGGACTCTTGGTGGAATCCTGCCGGTATACGGGACTTGGCTTAGAGGGGGCTTAAGGGGTTGGCGGGGGATGATTGGCGTAGGAGCCAGTGGGACGATCGCGGCTGTGACGGTCCGTCGATGCGGTTGCTGCTACAGGGTTGGATTGGGCCTGTAGGAGCGGCCCATGGCCGCGATTGCTTTGGGTGTCTTGGCTGCTTATCGAGGTCTGCTGGAGATTCTTGTTTCGCCCACCCGGGCGAGTCACTTTTGTCAGTCGCGACAAAAGTAA
>NZ_JAQYZY010000005.1:0-270 GCF_028640825.1 Pseudomonas sp. LA5 | reverse complement strand
GAGGGTTATATCTATCGCGGTGAAACTATCGAGGTGGATATCTACGGTGATATGAGTGGTTACCCCGGCACTCCGACTCCTCCGCCCGGGAAGTGGGCGCGCTGGCTCCGGCCGGGGTGGCAGGAGCTGGACGCCGAGCCGGCTCCCTACGTCAAGCCGCTGGAGCTGCGCCGGCAGGAGCGCCTGGATGCCCTGAATCGGGACTTCCTGAACTCGTCCGCGGTGGTGCAGAGCTACAACCCGACGTTCGAGATATCGACCTGGGACCGG
>NZ_JAQYZY010000004.1:0-270 GCF_028640825.1 Pseudomonas sp. LA5 | reverse complement strand
GAGGGTTATATCTATCGCGGTGAAACTATCGAGGTGGATATCTACGGTGACATGAGCGGTTACCCCGGCACTCCGACTCCACCGCCAGGGAAGTGGGCCCGCTGGCTCCGGCCGGGCTGGCAGGAGCTGGACGCCGAGCCGGCGCCCTACGTCAAGCCGCTGGATCTACGCCGGCAGGAGCGCCTGGATGCTCTGAACCGGGACTTTCTGAACTCGTCCTCGGTGGTGCAGAGCTACAACCCGACGTTCGAGATATCGACCTGGGACCGG
>NZ_JAQYZY010000003.1:0-505 GCF_028640825.1 Pseudomonas sp. LA5 | reverse complement strand
TCCAGCCGAAGGCGCCCGGATAGGGTTGGGTCACGGCGCGCACCAGGTTGCCCAGCTCCACCGCCGGACGGCTCCACTGCAGCTCGCCATCGGCGGCGCTGCGGCGGCCAAAGGTGGTGGCCTGGCTCTCGTCCTGCTCGCGCTCGGTCAGGCGGCCTTCGGCCAGGGCCGGCAGGCTGTCGCGCAGGAGCGTCTGGCTGGCTTCGCGCAGCTTGGCGTGCAGGGTCAGGGCGGTGTCGTCGGCGGCGATGGCGACGCGCTGCTGGGCGACGATGGCGCCGGCGTCGGCGCGCTGGACCATGCGATGCAGGGTCACGCCGGTCTCGGTCTCGCCGTTGACCAGTACCCAGTTCGCCGGGGCGCGACCGCGATAGCGCGGCAGCAGCGAGCCGTGCAGGTTGTAGGCGCCGCGCTTGGCGCAGGCCAGGACGTCGTTGGACAGCAGGTTGCGGTAGTAGAAGGAGAAGATGAAATCCGGCTCCAGGGCGCGGATGCGCTCGACCCA
>NZ_JAQYZY010000002.1:0-274 GCF_028640825.1 Pseudomonas sp. LA5 | reverse complement strand
GTCCAGTAACAGGAAAGCCCCTGATGAAAACCGCCATCGTCTTCGCCTACCACGACATCGGCTGCGCCGGCCTCGCCGCGCTGATCCAGGCCGGCTATCCCATCGCCGCCGTCTTCACCCACCCGGATGACCCGAGCGAGAACCGCTTCTTTGGTTCGGTGGCCCAGCTCTGTGCCCGCCACGGTATCCCGGTGCATGCCCCGGAAGACGTCAACCACCCGATCTGGGTCGAGCGCATCCGCGCCCTGGAGCCGGATTTCATCTTCTCCTTCTA